>NZ_JBKEBL010000259.1:0-27051 GCF_047973135.1 Paracoccus sp. (in: a-proteobacteria) | reverse complement strand
GCTTGTGCCGGGCATGGTGCTGCAAAGCCAGAACTGCTGGCCCTCGCTTGAGGCAGATCTGGGCGCGGTCAATGGCTGGCTGTCGCCGATGCTGCCCGCGGGGTTCTATTACAAGACCTTCATCCATCCGCGCCCGTTCTGGAAACACCTGTTCGAGCCGATGATCCGCCGCAGCGCCGGACTTGGTCGCGCCCCGGCTGACCCTGATCCTGACAGCTATGAACAGGCTTACGGCTTTGCCGATCTGGCGGTTGTGGGCGGCGGCATCGCAGGGTTGGGGGCGGCGCGGAATGCCGCTGACCGGGGGCTGAGCGTGCTGGTACTGGAACAGGATCCGGTCTGGGGCGGTCGCACGCCGGTCGATCATGCCGGCGGCGCGGCGCTGATCGAAACGCTGTTGGCCGATCTGCGCGAGCGCGACAACGTGACCCTGCGCCGGAATACCATGGCGACGGGGCTTTACGATCACGGTTATTTGCTGGCCCGCGAGGCACTGGCCGATCACGACCCGCATGCGGGCATCCCGCGTCAGCGGCTGTGGCGCATCCGTGCGGGCCATGTGATCGCCGCGACCGGCGCGCTGGAACGCCCCCTGTCCTTCGCCTGCAACGATGTGCCGGGCGTCCTGCTGGCCTCGGCCATGCGTGATTTCATCACCGATTACGCGGTTGCGCCGGGCAGGCGGATCGTTGTCGTCACGAATAACGACGACGCCTATCGTACCGCGCTGACCGGGCATGAGGCAGGGCTTGAGGTCACGGTGATCGACGCCCGCCCGCGCGCCGATGGCGATCTGCCGCGCGCCGTGCGCGATCTGGGGATCGCGACCCATACCGGCAGTGCCGTCGCCAAAGTCAGGGGCGGGCGGCATGTCGAGGGGGTGATCCTGTGCGATCAGTCCGGCGAGGGGCGGCCCACCGGCAAGATAGACTGCGACGCGGTTGCCATGTCGGGCGGCTGGTCGCCCGTGGTGCATCTTTACAGCCATTGCGGTGGCAAGCTGATCTGGGACGAGGCGGGCGCGATGTTCCGCCCCGACCCCGATCGCCCGCCTCTGGGCGCGGATGGGCGCGGCAATGTCACCGCCACCGGTGCCGCCAATGGCGATCTGCGCTGTGCGGGCGATCTGGAACAAGCCGAGGGCGCAACCATGCCGGTCTGGTGCATGCCCGCCCGCGCGCCCTTCAAGCTGCGCAGCAAGATGTGGCTGGATTTCCAGAACGATGTGAAGGTCAGCGATGTCGAACTGGCCGCGCGCGAGGGGTATGCCTCGGTCGAGCACACCAAACGCTATACGACGCTGGGGATGGCCACGGATCAGGGCAAGATCAGCAATATCAACGGTCTGGCCGTTCTGTCCGGGGCGCTGAACCAGCCGATCCCGCAGACCGGCACCACCACCTTCCGTCCGCCCTATACGCCGCTGACCCTGGCCACTATCGCGGCGGATGCGCGGGGCGAGGCGTTCCAGCCACTGCGCAAGACGGCGATGCATGACTGGCATGACCGTAACGGTGCGTCATGGGAACCGGTAGGCCAGTGGCGGCGGCCCTATTGCTATCCGCGTGCGGGCGAGGATCGTCGCGCGGCGGTCCATCGCGAAATTCTGGCCGTGCGCGGGGGCGTGGGGACGCTGGACGCCTCGACGCTGGGCAAGATCGTCGTCAAGGGGCCGGATGCCGGGCGCTTTCTTGACATGATCTATACCGGCATGATGTCCAGCCTGCCGGTCGGCAAATGCCGCTATGGGCTGATCTGCAACGAGAACGGTTTCCTGATGGATGACGGCGTCGTCGCGCGCCTGTCGCCCGACACATGGCTGTGCCACACCACCACCGGCGGGGCCGAGCGCGTGCATGGTCATATGGAGGACTGGCTGCAATGCGAATGGTGGGACTGGCGGGTCTATACCGCCAACCTGACCGAGCAATTCGCCCAGATCGCGGTGGCCGGACCCAGAGCGCGCGACCTGCTGGAACGGTTGCCCGGCAGTATCGACCTGTCCGCAGAGCCGCTGCCCTTCATGCAATGGGCCGAGGGCGACATGGGGGGCATTCCGGCCCGCGTCTACCGGATCAGCTTTTCCGGCGAGCTGAGCTATGAAATCGCCGTGCCCGCCGGGCGCGGGCCGGAATTGTGGGACCGCCTGCACGAGGCCGGGCGCGATCTGGGCGTCACGCCCTACGGAACCGAGGCGATGCATGTCATGCGGGCGGAAAAGGGCTTTATCATGATCGGGGATGAAACCGACGGCACTGTCATCCCGCAGGATCTGGGCCTGAACTGGGCGATCAGCAAGAAAAAGGCCGATTATATCGGCAAGCGGGCGCAGGCGCGTGGCCACATGGCCGATGGCGCACGCTGGCGGCTGGTGGGGCTGGAAAGCCTTGACGGCAGGGTAATCCCGGATGGCGCGCTGGCCACCGCAGAGGGCCGCAATGCCAATGGCCAGCGGCGGACGCAGGGGCGCGTAACCTCCAGCTATTTTTCGCCGACGCTGGACCGGCCCATCGCCATGGCGCTGGTGCGTCACGGGCCTGAACGGATGGGGCAGGTGCTGGAATTTCCGATGCCCTCGGGCGAGGTGCTGCGCGGCCGCATTTGCGAGCCGGTGTTTTACGACAAGGAAGGAAGCCGCCTGAATGGTTGAACCGCTTGCCGCCATTGCCCGGCTGGAAGGGCCCGGCATGATCGCTGTCCGCGCCGATCTGACCCGCGCGGGCGATGCTGTGGCCGACGCCGTGGGGCTGCCCATCCCGGATGTTACGCGGATTACCTCGGATGGCAGTCGCAGCCTTGGCTGGATGTCGCCCGACGAATTGTTGCTGATCCTGCCCGCAGCCGCTTTGCCTGCGGCGATGACGGCGCTGTCGCAGGCGCTGACCGGCGAACATGCGCTGCTGGCCGATGTGTCAGACATGCGCGTGCTGTTCGACGTGACCGGCCCCGAGGCCGGCGACGTGATCGCCAAACTGTCGCCAGTCGATCCCGCCGCCCTGCCCGCCGACGGCCTGCGCCGCACCCGCGCCGCGCAGGTGGCCGTCGCGCTGTGGCGCATCGAAAACGGCTTTCGCATCGCCGGTTTCCGCTCGACCGCCGATTATCTGCACCAGATCCTGAAAAACGCCGCAGTTCCGGGCAGCAGTCTTGCGCCCCGCTGACCGGTCAACGCGCCTCTGCCTGCTGGCAGCTATTCGGCAGGGGCGTCTGCGGGCTGCATGGGTTTGTTGTGGTGGATATGCCGTTCAACCAGCCTGCGCGCGCGGCGGCCCGCGACGATGGGTTCGGCGGGGGAAACCTCTGCCGGGTCGCCAAAGATCATGCGGTATTCGGCCACGACCGTGTCAGGCAGCATGCGCAGGGCCTGCTTGCCGGGGTAGAAGCTTTCGCTCCAGCAGCCATTGGCCAGAACGATCGCGTGATGGTCAAAGACCAGATGGATATAGGTCACGGGCCGGTCGGGTTGTGGCTGACTGACACCGTCCAGCACCAGCAGATCCTTGGCGGGGACCAGCGCAGCCGCACCCGTCATGCGTTTCGCGATGGGGCTGTCAATCAGCACGCGATGCTGTGGCGAGACGCCCAGTTCCGCCGCCGGAACGCCGGGGGCAAGCGCATGCGCGGCGATGATCACCGGCCACAGATGCCTGCGCAGGGTCAGCTCCATGACCCCCATCTTTCGCTGGTGGATACCTTGCAGCGGGCAGGGGCCGTCGCGCGTCACGATCTGCATGCCGCGCGCAAGCTGGCAGGCGGGGACCGGGCCGCTGGTGGTCAGGATCAGCGTTTCCGCCGTGAAGCAGGTCGCCCCCAGATTTACATTGGTCAGCGTCGCCTTCGTCATGTTGTTGACGATCACCTGGCCCTGACCCGAGGGCAGGGTGATCATGATCGAGCCGTCGGGCAGATCCGAGGTCGCCGCCAGCACCTCGTCCATTGTGGTGAAATAGCCGGTCAGTTCCAGCATGTCGCCTTCGGACTGGGTGAAATCGGTCACGCGGTCGGTCGCGCCGCCCCCGAAACTGCCGACCGAGAACCAGTCGGCCCCGGAACCTCCGGTCAGCGAGTCGTTATCCACCCCGCCCGACAGCGTGTCATTGCCATCCCCGCCCTCCAGCAGATCGGCACCCTGCCGTCCGGTCAGGCTGTCATTGCCGCCACCGCCATAAAGCGTATCCGCGTTGATGCCGCCAAAAATGTCTTCGTTGAAGAACTGCCCCTGAACCGTGGTCCGCAGCGAACCGAGGGTCTGGCCCGACAACAGCGTCATGCGCGAAAAGTCGTCGGCGACCCGCGCGGCATCGCCGCTGAGCATCTGAAGGGCCAGTGCCATATCCGCATAGTTCGGCGAGAACGAGGCCGAGGTGACATATTCGTAGTCGAACTGCGTACCCGGCCCGTCATAGAAATAATACCGCGACGAGGTTCCGATCAGATAGCGTTCGGTCGCGCCGTCGCCATTGGCGTCGAAATCCAGAAAATTGCCGCCGCCGCTCATTCCGTTCTGGGCGGTCGCGCCATCGATGCGGAAATAGCCGCCGGTATCGCCGCCGACATTCTGTTCGGTATAGCTGGCGAGGGTGCCGGTCGTCACATACAGCGTGTTGCGGTCGGCCGCGGGGTTGCCGACGATGGTGACGGTCCCGTACAGATCGGTCGGATCGTTCGCGATCAGCAGCGCGGCCGAGGGACCGTTATAGAACCCGCCCGTGCTGGCCAGCCGGTCGCCGACATGCATCGCCATGTCGAAGCCCGATTTCACCGCATCGCTGGAATCGACCAGAAGATCGCCGTTCGTATCCTCGCGATAGGCATACCAGGGGTCGTTGCCGGTGGGCAGGGTATAGTCGATCTCGGTCGTGGCATGCGCTTCGCCCTGACCGGTCAGGCCGCGTTCGGGGATGGCGGTTCCGGTGCCGCCGGGCGCGGGGTAATGGTTGGCGGTGAAATAGATGCCGCCGCCGATGGTGACGCCGGAAAACTTGACCTGAACTGAACTGAGATAGGCAATATCAGTAGCTGACGGATCGACGGTCGAGAGGGTCATCCGCAATACCTTTCGGATCGCGCCCGCCACGGTTCGGACAGGCGCGCTGACATGGCCCGCCGGGACGGGCTGCTTGGGGATACCGAAAACCGGGCCGGGGCGGCCCGGAGCACAGCTTGGTTGGCTGTATTTATAGGCGCGTCACGACCTTCTGCCCATATATCGTTCGGATAGCATGGGCCTCGCAAAGGGCTGTGGCGGGGGTCATGACGGCAGATGAGGCTGCCGCCGCGCCCATGGCCAGCGCGTCGGGTACCGGCCAGCCGCGCGCCATGGACAGCACGAACCCGGCCACGAAACTGTCACCCGCGCCGACCGCGCTGACCACCTTGACCTTTGCGGCCTCGGCATGCCATGCGCCGCCGCCATCCGCGATGACCGAGCCATCTGCGCCGCGAGCCACGATCACCGCGCGGGCCGCGCCGTTCCTGACCAGACCGGCGGCAAAGGCCGCGCTGTCGCTGCGCAGGGGCAGGGGGCAGCCTGCCAGTTCCTCAGCCTCGAAACTGTCCATGCGCAGGACATCGACCGGCGTGGATGAACCGGCCAGCACCCGCAGCGCCTCGCCCGAGGTATCGACCAGCAGCCTTGCGCGGCCATCCTTCAGCCGCACGGTCAGCATCTGTTCGAACCCCGCCGCGACCCCCGGCGGGTTCGAGCCGGAAACGACGACCCAGCCACCCGCATTCGCGGCCTCGGCAATCGCCGACATCATGTCGGACACATGCGCCCGGTGCCATTCCGGCCCCGGCAGCACAAAGCGGTACTGCCCACCCGTCGCGCGGTCGGTCACGGCCAGCGATTGCCGCGTCTCGCCCGGTGCGGTCAGGCGCACCACGGACAGACCGTCGGCGCGCAGCATGTCGGCGATGCGCGTGCCTGTTGCCCCGCCAAGTGCCACCATGGCGGTGGATTGCCCGCCCATGATCTTGATCGCGCGGCTGACATTGATACCGCCGCCGCCCGGATCGACCACCGGCTTGTCGCAACGCAGCTTTTGATCGGGGCGGACCTCGTCGGCGGCGGTGGACAGATCCAGCGCGGGGTTCAGCGTGACGGTCAGGATCGGCAGTTGCTGTTCGGTCATTCCCACCACCTGTCGATGCTGGCGATCGCCTCGTCGGACCAGCCAAAGTGATGCGCAAGCTCGTGGACGACCACATGCGAGACCAGTTCCCCCAGGGTGACATTCCCGCGCGCCGCCCATTCATCCAGCAGCGGGCGGCGGAACAGCCAGACGATATCGGGGGCGGCGGGCTGGTCGCTGACAGATTTCTCGGTCAGAGGGATGCCGTCATACAGGCCGGTCAGCTCGAACGGGTCGTCGATCTGCAATTCGTCCAGCACGTCATCTGGCGCGAATTCGGCGACACGGATGGCGACATCCTGCGCATGCCCGACGAATCGGACTGGCAATGTGGCGACCGCCTGACGGGCCATCGCCTCTATTTCCGCTGCGTCCGGGGCGTTCAGCCCGTCCCAATCGCTCATCCGCGCCTCCTGCGTTTGTCCCTGATATGGACAAAAATCGCCGTCTGTGAAAGAGCATCGGGCAACAGGAGAGCCGCCATGACCATCACCCGCTTTGCCCCGTCGCCGACCGGCCACATCCATGTCGGCAATTTGCGGCCCGCGTTGTTCAACTTTCTGATCGCTCGCAAGGCCGGAGGAACCTTTATCCTTCGGCTGGACGATACCGATCAGGAACGCAGCAAGGAAGAATATGTCGATGGCATCAAGCGCGATCTGGACTGGCTGGGCCTGCATTGGGACCGGGTGGAGCGCCAGTCGCTGCGCCTTGATCGCTATGCCGGTGCGGCGGATCAGTTGCGCGCGGCAGGGCGGCTGTACGAGGTGTTCGAGACCCCGACCGAGCTGGATCTGCAGCGCAAGAAGCAACTGAACATGGGCAAGCCGCCGGTCTATGACCGCGCCGGGCTGGGTCTGTCGGATGCCGACCGCGACAAGCTGCGGGCGCAGGGGCGCGAAGGTTACTGGCGCTTTCTGCTGGATCACGAACGGATCGAGTGGACCGACGGCATTCTGGGCGACATCTCTATCGACGCGGCTTCGGTCAGCGATCCGGTGCTGATCCGGGCGGATGGTCAGGTTCTGTATACCTTTGCCAGTTCGGTCGATGATACCGACATGGGCGTCACCAATATCGTGCGCGGGTCGGACCATGTGACCAATACCGCGACCCAGATCCAGATCATCCGGGCCATTGGCGGCACGCCCCCGGCCTTTGCCCATCACAGCCTGCTGACAGGCGCGAAGGGCGAAGAACTGTCGAAACGCATCGGTGCGCTGTCTCTGAAAGACCTGCGCGAGGCAGGTATCGCCCCCGAGGCGCTGTTGTCGCTGATGGCGCGGATCGGCTCGGGTCAGTCGGTGGTGCTGTCCAGCCTGGACGAGCTGGCCGATCAGTTCGACCTGTCGCAATTCGGCGCCTCGCCCACGAAGTTCGACGCCGAGGATCTGTGGCCGCTGACCCGCGAACAGAACCAGTCGCTGCCCTTTGATGCCGTGCGCGACCGGATTGCCGCGCTTGGTGTGCCACCGGGTCAGGCCGAACGCTTTTGGCGCGTTGCGTCGCAGAACATCACCCGGCTGGAGGATTTGCAGGGCTGGTGGCAGATTTTCAGCCAGGGCGCCGAGCCGCAGATCGACCCCGAGGATGCCGGTTTCATCGCCGAGGCCATGGGGATGCTGCCCCCGCCGCCCTATACGGACGCGACCTGGGGCGAATGGACCGCGCAGGTCAAGGCCGCGACCGGCCGCAAGGGCAAGGGGCTGTTCATGCCGCTGCGCAAGGCCGTGACCGGACAGGCGCATGGCCCTGACATGTCCGAGGTGATGCCGCTGTTGCAGGTGGTCAAGGCGCGGGGTTAACCATCTGACCGGTCGGCGTTTTGCCGACCCGGCCTCTGTCGCCGGCGGTGGATTTTTTACCCTTTCAGCAGGTGACATGCAGGGCGGGCTGACCTATAACGCGAAAAAATCAGTAGGGCGGCTTGTTCATGCGAATTGAAACCACCGCAATTCCCGGTGTTCTGGTTATCACCCCCGCGCGCCACGGCGATGAACGCGGGTTCTTTGCCGAAAGCTGGAATCGTCGCGCGCTGGAACAGGCCGGGGTGCATCTGCCGGAATTCGTTCAGGACAACCATTCCCTGTCCGGTCAGGCGGGCACATTGCGCGGCTTGCACTATCAGGCGCCGCCGCATGCGCAGGGCAAGCTGGTCCGCTGCGGTCGCGGGCGACTGTTCGACGTCGCTGTCGATGCGCGGAAGGGCAGCCCGACCTATGGCCAGTGGATCGGCGAGGAACTTTCCTTCGACAATGGTCGCCAGCTTTGGGTTCCCCCCGGATTTCTGCACGGCTTTGTCTCGCGAGAGCCGGATACCGAAATCATCTATAAATGCACTGCCTACTATGACCACGCCAGCGAGGGGGCTGTTCGCTGGGACAGTCTGGGCATTGACTGGGGTGTCGGCACCCCGGTCCTGTCCGGCAAGGATCGCGACGCGCCCGCCTTTTCCGACTGGCAGACACCGTTCACAGAGGGTGCGGCATGAAAATCCTTGTCACCGGCGGGGCCGGGTTCATCGGGTCCGCTGTGGTGCGGCTGGCCGTGCAGCGCGGGCATGAGGTCGTCAATCTGGACGCGCTGACCTATGCCGCCAATCTGGAAAACGTTGCACCCGTTTCGGGCAGCAATCTCTACAGTTTCGAACATGCCGACATTCGCGACCGTGCCGCGCTGGACCGGATTTTCGCGACCCACCGCCCCGACGCGGTGATGCATCTGGCCGCCGAAAGCCATGTGGACCGCTCGATTGACGGCCCGGCGGCTTTCATCGGGACGAATGTGATCGGCACTTTCAACATGTTAGAGGCCGCGCGCACCCACTGGCAGAATGCCGGGAAGCCTGACGGCTTTCGTTTTCATCATATCTCGACGGATGAAGTATTCGGCAGTCTGGGCGACGCGGGGCAGTTCACCGAAACCACACCCTATGACCCGCGCAGCCCCTATTCGGCCAGCAAGGCGGGGTCCGATCATCTGGTCCGCGCATGGCACGAAACCTATGGCCTGCCGGTCGTGCTGACCAATTGTTCCAATAATTACGGTCCCTTCCATTTCCCGGAAAAGCTGGTGCCGGTGGTGATCCTCAAGGCTCTGGCGGGGGAACGGATCCCGGTCTATGGCGATGGCGGCAATATCCGCGACTGGCTGTATGTCGAAGATCATGCCGATGCGCTGCTGCTGGTCGTGGAAAAGGGCCGGGTTGGGCGCAGCTATAATATCGGCGGCGAGAATGAGGCGACGAATATCGACCTCGTGCGCGCGATCTGCGCGCATATGGACGAATTGCACCCCTCGGGCGCGCCGCATGACCGGCTGATCACCTTCGTCCCCGACCGCCCCGGTCATGATCGCCGCTATGCCATCGACCCGACCCGCATCCGCGAGGAACTGGGCTGGCGGCCCTCGGTCACGGTGGAACAGGGGCTGCGCCGCACCGTCGAATGGTACCTCGCCAATCGCGGCTGGTGGCAGCCGCTGCTGTCGCGCGACGGGGTGGGGAAACGGCTGGGGACGGGTTGATGGCGGCGGGTCTGCTGATCTTTGGCCGCACCGGGCAGGTGGCGCGCGAACTGGCGCTTCTGGCCCCCGATGCGCGCTTTCTGGGCAGGGATGAGGCCGATCTGACCAACCCTGACGCCTGCGCAGGGGCCATCCGCGCCCAAGATTGCCACGCGGTCGTTAACGTTGCCGCCTATACGGCGGTGGATCGTGCGGAATCCGAACCCGACACCGCCCGGCGGGTCAATGCCGACGCCCCCGCCGCCATGGCCCGCGCCGCCGCCGAAAAGGGCGTGCCCTTCCTGCATGTCTCGACCGATTATGTCTTTGATGGTTCGGGTACCCGTCCCTGGCGCGAAGGCGATCCGACCGGCCCTCTGGGCGTCTATGGCGCGACCAAACTGGCGGGGGAACAGGGCGTTGCCGCTGCGGGCGGGCAATGGGCGGTGCTGCGCACCTCCTGGGTTTTTTCGGCCCATGGCGCGAATTTCGTCAAGACCATGCTGCGGCTGGGGCACGAACGCGACGAACTGGGCATCGTCGCCGACCAGACCGGCGGCCCGACCCCTGCCGCCGATATCGCCGCCGCGCTGCTGACCATGGCCGGGGCCATGCGCGGGGGCGCGCGGGGTGGCCTCTATCATTTTACGGGCGCGCCGGATGTGAGTTGGGCGGATTTCGCGGATGAAATCTTTGCACAGGCCGCAGTGGATTGCCGCATTCGCAGGATCGCTACGGCGGATTATCCCACGCCTTCGAAACGTCCGGGCAATTCGCGGCTGGATTGCAGCGCGATTGCCCGTGATTTCGGCATCGCCCGCCCGGACTGGCGCGCGGGGCTGACCAGCGTATTGACCAATCTGGAGGGCGCATGACCACGCAGCGCAAGGGGATCATTCTGGCGGGCGGATCGGGCACAAGGCTGTATCCGATCACCATGGGCGTGTCCAAGCAGCTTTTGCCGCTTTATGACAAGCCGATGATCTATTATCCGATCACCGTCCTGATGCTGGCCGGCATCCGCGAAATCGCGATCATCACCACCCCCGAGGATCAGGCGCAGTTCCAGCGGCTGCTGGGCGATGGCGGCCAATGGGGCCTGCGGTTCGAATGGATCATCCAGCCCTCGCCCGACGGGCTGGCGCAGGCTTATCTGCTGGCCGAGGATTTTCTGGCGGGCGCCCCCTCGGCGATGGTGCTGGGCGACAATATCTTCTTTGGCCATGGCCTGCCGCTGCTGCTGAAGGCGGCGGATACGCGGCCAAGCGGCGGCACGGTGTTTGGTTATCGCGTCTCTGATCCCGAACGTTATGGCGTTGTCGGCTTCGACAAGCAGGGGTGCGCGCGGCAGATCATCGAAAAGCCGAAGAACCCGCCCTCGAACTATGCGGTGACGGGGCTGTATTTTCTGGATGGAACCGCGCCGGAACGCGCGCGGCAGGTGCGCCCCTCGGATCGCGGAGAACTTGAGATCACCACGCTGCTGGAAAGCTATCTGAACGAAGGGGCGCTGACCGTCGAAAAGATGGGGCGCGGCTTCGCCTGGCTGGACACGGGCACCCATGCCAGCCTGCTGGATGCCGGAAATTTCGTGCGCACGCTGGAAAACCGGCAGGGTTTGCAAACCGGCTGCCCCGAGGAAATCGCCTATGAGGCGGGTTGGATCAATGCCGCTCAGATGCGCGCAAGGGCCATGAAATTCGCCAAGAATGCCTATGGCACCTATCTGCAGCGGCTTCTGGAGGAAAGCGGCGCATCTGAGGCCGAATAGCAACGGCCCCGCAGGATGACCGTGCCGGAAATCCGGCAGAGCAGGGCAACCCCGGCAGCTCCAAAGGTCCAAAGGCCACTCACCACCGCGGAAAGTGGCCCCCCGCTGTCGTCTGCCGACCCCGTGTCCGGAACCGTTCCGTGCGCGGGTTCCGGGGCCGATGCGGATCAATTGCCGGGGCTGTTGGAACAAGAGGGCGCGGGACAAGGTGTTCTGGCCAGCGCCGCATCGCGGCGGCGCACCTATTATTGGGCGTCGCCGACCGGGTTGGCACCCGTATCCGCCTGCGCGACCGACATCATCTGTTTCAGTTCCGGATCGGCCTCAAGATCGGCAAAAGCGTATTTTGCGGTCAGGTTCGTCGGCGAAAGTTCCACATTCTTGACCACCTGCGGGCCGGGCGCAGCCGGTCCATATGTGCGGCCATTGACCGCGAAATAGACCGCGCCGGAATTGCCGGTGCGCAGCTTTGGCGGTTCTTCCAGCTTGGGCAGGGTAAACCGTTCCCCCGCATCCATGATCTTTTCCAGCAGGACCGTGCCATCCGCCGATGTCACGCGCACCCATGCCGGACGCACGGCCAGCAATTCCAGTTCGGGCGCGTCGGGGGCCACGGTGCGGACGGTCTGCTGTTCAGGCGGCAGTTGGGGGCCGACCATCATCGCCTGCGCCACCGCCGTCGTCGCGCCGCCCGAAGGCAGGGTTTGCTGAGGGTCCAGCGGATCGGTGGCGGCCTGCAACACGCCTGGCGAATCCTCGGCGGCATTCAGATGCGGATCAATCGCCGCGATCGGGCCATCGCGCGAGGTCACGACCGGCGCTTCAAGGATTTGCGGGCGATAACGGCGGTCCAGTGTTTCGGGCTGCGGCAGGTTCTGCACCAGCGTTGCCGTATCCGCGCTTTCCAGCCCCGGAGATTCCAGCCCCGCCCCCTGCGCCGGATCCAGCGCGGTGACGACGCCGGGCGCATCCTCGCCCGGTGTCAGCGTCACGCGCTGCACCTCTTGCAGGACCGACCAGCCGCCATAGGCCAGCCCGCAGACCAGTACCGCCAGAACCAGAATCGAGCCGATGGCGCGCGGTTCTATATCGGACCAGAAGCTTTGTTCCTGCGGGATGAACAGCGCCTTTGAATTGGCCAGCGCTTCGGCCGGGTCCGAAGGACGCCGCGCCGGTTTCGGCCCCGATGCCGAAGGTGCCATGCCATGCGTCGGCTGAAATCCCGATTCCACGCAAAAGCGCCGAAACGTCCAGTCTGTATCCATGCCCAGATAACGGGCATAGGACCGCACATAACCGGCGATGAAGCTGGGTGTGTCAAAGGCGCTGATGTCGCAATTCTCGATCGCCGCGACATAAGAGGCGCGGATTCGCAATTCGCGCTGAACATCCAGCAGCGACTTGCCCAAAGTGGCCCGTTCGCCGCGCATGATGTCGCCCAGTCGCGTATCATCGTCGAGGAAATGGTGCATTTCCCCCACCATTTGGTTATCCTCTGCCGAGCCTTCTGCCCGCAGTCTGCTCATGCCCAATGCCACTGCCTTATCCGACGTTTTCAGGACTGCTCTGCGAATCAGAACAGTACCGGTCGTTCATTAAGATAAGGTTATCACGGACACGAGAGCATATCACGTCCCGATTTCATCAGGCGGTCAATTCAGCGCGATTCAGCGCGCAATGCGACCATAAACCATCCATCGCGTGAACCAGATGATCGATCTGTTTCGGGTCATGCACAGGCGAGGGGGTAAAGCGCAGCCTTTCGGTTCCGCGCGGCACCGTGGGGAAGTTAATCGGTTGAACATAAACGCCAAAATCTCGCAACAGCATGTCCGAGATTTTCTTGGTATGCACTGGATCGCCGATCACGACGGGCACGATATGGCTGCCATGATCAATGATCGGCATCCCCAGCCCCTTGAGGCGCATCTTCAGGATCCGGGCGTGCAATTGCTGCGCCTCGCGCAGTTTTTGGCCGCCTTCGCTCTTCAGGAAGCGGATCGAAGCCGCCGCACCTGCGGCAACCGCAGGTGGCAATGACGTGGTAAATATAAACCCTGGCGCATAGGAACGGATCGCGTCGCACATCCGTGCGGATGCCGCGATATAACCGCCAAAAACGCCAAAGGCCTTGCCAAGCGTTCCGTTGATAATATCCACCCGGTCCGACAGCCCGTCACGTTCGGCCACCCCGCCGCCGCGCGGGCCGTACATGCCCACGGCATGAACCTCGTCCAGATAGGTCAGCGCGCGAAATTCGTCGGCCAGATCGCAGATTTCGGCAATCGGGCCGAAATCGCCATCCATCGAATAGATCGATTCGAAGGCGATCAGTTTGGGCGTGGCAGGATCGTCGGCGGCCAGCAATTCGCGCAGATGGTCCAGATCGTTGTGGCGGAAAATGCGCTTGTCGCCGCCATTGCGCTTGATCCCCTCGATCATCGAGGCGTGGTTCAGCTCGTCCGAATAGATGATCAGGCCGGGAAACAGCTTTGGCAGGGTCGAAAGTGTCGCGTCATTGGCGATATAGGCGCTGGAAAAGACCAGCGCGCTTTCCTTGCCATGCAGATCGGCCAGTTCAACCTCCAGCCGCTTGTGATAGACGGTGGTGCCGCTGATATTGCGCGTTCCGCCCGAACCCGCGCCGGTGGCGTCCAGCGCCTCGTGCATGGCGGCAAGGACAAGGGGATGCTGGCCCATGCCCAGATAGTCGTTCCCGCACCAGACGGTGATGTCCTGTTTCCCGCCATCCGGACGCGTCCAGACGGCATGCGGGAACTGCCCTTTCGAACGCTCGATGTCGATGAATGTGCGATAACGGCCTTCGTTGTGAAGGCGTTGGATGGCCTGATCCAGAGCGGCATCATAGTTCATTGCGGGCGTTCCCTTGCAAGGCTGGCTGGGTGCGATCATTGTCCGATCACGCACGACGGTTCGTTGATACATGTCAAATCTGCGAATTGACAGGTGAAATTTGTCGCAGCGTGCATGAAGGGCGGTCAGGAAATGCAATCGTTTCAGTCGGAAAGGGCGACGGATGACGGATCAGGCAAGGCTTTCAGAGGTTCTGGCAAAGCTGGATCAGGGGCGCGGGGCGGCGGTGGACAGGTTGTTGGAATTTCTGCGCATTCCGTCGGTTTCGACCGATCCGGCACATCGGGGCGATGTCCGGCAGGCTGCGGAATGGCTGCGTGATCAGCTTGATTCGCTTGGCTTTGAGGTTCGGCTTTACGATACGCCGGGACATCCGATGATCGTGGCCCGCTCTGCGCGGGGCGAGGCGCGGCCCCTGCTGTTTTATGGCCATTATGACGTTCAGCCGGTCGATCCGCTGGACCTGTGGGATCATCCGCCGTTTCAGCCGGAAATCCGCGAGACGGGTCACGGTGAAGTGATCGCGGGCCGCGGGGCCGCCGATGACAAGGGCCAGCTTCTGACTTTCGTCGAGGCATTCCGCGCCTGGAAAGAGGTGCATGGCGATTTGCCATCGGATCTGATTCTGCTGTTCGAGGGCGAAGAGGAATCCGGCTCGCCCTCGCTGCTGCCCTTTCTGAACGAACATGGCGACAACCTGCGCGCCTCGCTGGCGATGATCTGCGATACCGGCATGTATTCGGATGGCCGCCCCGCGATCACCACGCAATTGCGTGGACTGGTCGGCGAAGAGGTGATCATCCGTGCTGCCGACCGCGATCTGCATTCGGGCAGTTATGGCGGGCTGGCGGCCAATCCGGTCATGGTGCTGGCGCAGGCCCTGGGCAGCCTGAAGGATGACGAAGGGCGGGTGACTCTGCACGGGTTCTATGACGGCGTGGGCGAACTGTCGGACGAGATGCGCGCCGACTGGGACAGGCTTGGCTTTGACGCCGCCGATTTTCTGTCGCGCGTGGGTCTGGCCACCCCGGTCGGCGAGGCGGATCGCACCCCGCTGGAGATGGTCTGGAACCGCCCGACCGCCGAAATCAATGGTATCACTGGCGGCTATACCGGCGCGGGGTTCAAGACCGTCCTGCCCGCCGAAGCCCGCGCCAAGGTCAGCTTTCGCCTTGCCGGAAGGCAGGATCCCGATAAAATCCGTGCCGCCTTTCGCGATCATGTCCGCAGCTTTGTCCCCAAGGATTGCCGGGTCGAGTTTCACGAACATGGCGGCAGCCCGGCCAGCGTCATGGATACAGGCGATCCGGCCTTCGCGGCGGCGAAAGAGGCGCTGACCGAGGAATGGGGCCGCGAGGCGGCCTTTATCGGCGCTGGCGGTTCGATTCCCATCGCGGGCTATTTCAAGGATATCCTTGGCATGGACTCGATGCTGATCGGTTTCGGCCGCGACGATGACCGCATCCATTCGCCGAACGAGAAATACAATATGGAAAGCTTTGTCAGCGGCGCGCGGTCATGGGCGCGCATTCTGGCGCGGCTGCGCTGATCCCGTTGCGGCCACCGGCGGCGGTTCAGCCGCCGGTATGGCTCATGTGGCGGCTCATCTGGCCGGTGATCGCCTGACGGGAATAATCGAAATCATGGCCCCTGGGCTTGCGGGCAATCGCGTCGCGGATCGCTTTGTGCAGCGGCGCATCGCCTGTGCCGCCGCGCAGGGCGGCGCGCAGATCGGCGCGATCCTCTTGCCCCAGGCACATGAACAGTTCGCCCGTGCAGGTGACACGGACACGGTTGCAGCTTTCACAGAAATTATGCGTCAGAGGCGTGATGAACCCGACCTTCTGCCCGGTTTCCCGCAGCCGGACATAGCGGGCGGGGCCGCCGGTCCGTTCGGCCAGATCGGTCAGGGTGAAAACTCCGGCCAGCCTTGCGCGCAGATCGGTCAGTGGCCAGTACTGATCCAGCCGGTCCTCATTGCCCAGATCGCCCATCGGCATGACCTCGATAAATGTCAGGTCGTGCCCCTCATCGCCGCACCAGCGCAGCAGATCGAACAATTCGTCATCGTTCACGCCCTTCAGCGCGACCACATTGATCTTGACCCGCAGTCCGGCGGCCTGCGCGGCGCGGATGCCTTCCAGCACCTGCGGCAGGCGGCCCCAACGGGTGATCCGGGCAAATTTGTCCTCATCCAGCGTGTCCAGCGACACATTGACCCGCCTGACCCCGCAAGCGGCCAGTTCGGCGGCGAAACGGCCAAGCTGGCTGCCATTCGTGGTCAGTGTCAATTCTTCAAGCCCGGCATCAATATATCGTGACATTGCTTTGAAAAAGCTCATGATATTTCGGCGTACCAAAGGCTCTCCTCCGGTGATGCGCAGCTTGCGCACTCCCAGCCCGACAAAGGCCGAACACAGCCGGTCCAGTTCTTCAAGCGTCAGCAGATCTGCCTTGGGCAGAAACTGCATATGCTCGGCCATGCAATAGACACAGCGGAAATCGCAGCGATCCGTGACCGACACCCGCAAATAGGTGATCGGACGGGCAAAGGGATCGATCAGGGGTGCATCAACCGGCTGGAACATGCTCATAATCTAGGGCCGTGCCTTCCTGCACACAAGCGTGTCACAATCGCGCAAGCCTTGGTGGACGCGCTGCGGCGCAGCAGGGTAGGTTGGCCGCGAAACAGTTCGACGGAGATTTTCATGCGCATGATCAAGACCGGAACGGCCGCGATCCTTGCCCTGCTGGCATTGCCGGCCTGCAACCCCTCGGCGATGACGGGCGGGACAGCCAGGCCGACTGCGACCGCCACCCCAGAGGTGACGGAACAGATCGACACCAACCTGTCCCAGGAGCAGGTCGCCGAGGCGCGGGCGATCACCACTGCGCCCCCGCCCCGTGCCGCGACGCGCGCCTCGGCCGCGCAGCTTGACACCACCACCACCGAACAGAAAGCCGCTGCCGCCAGGGCACCGGCTGCCTCTGAACAGCGGCTGGGCACCACCATCGCCTCGCTTGGCGATCCGACCGAGGGCGGGTTCTGGATCAAGACGCCACTGGTCAGTCAGCGCGGCATCGGCCGGATCGTGAACCCGGCCACCGGGAAATCGGCCAAGGTCGATCTGATCCCGCTGGACGGCCCCGCCAGCAGCGGCAGTCAGGTCTCGCTGCCTGCGCTGCAACTGATCGGCGTGTCCCTGACCGACCTGCCCGAGATCGAGGTCTTCAAGTCGTAAGCGTCGCAGAAAAACTGGCGATCCGGTGCCATGCGACTGGTTCCGGGCTGGCCTTGCGATCTTGCCCACAACGAGACTTGTCCTGCGCAGCCGGGGGTCCGGGGGATGCAATCCCCCCGGCCATCGCGGGACGCAAATCTGAGACGGTGCCGTCAAACCAGAGAATCCCGGATCCCCCGCCGCGCCGGTTTCATGGGGCTACCGGGGACAGTTCGTAGGAAAACGTACCGCACAGCCCCGGGCTGTTGATGTCGAAAGGCGGCTCGGCCGATTGAAAAACCGTCAGCGTCAGCGCCGGAGGCGGACCAAACAGGCTGTTCTCCGAGAATACGGCATAGATCTGCTGTTCCGGCTGCTCGCCCCCGCAAAGCGTATTATTGTTTTCAAGGATGCCGGGATTCCTGGACAATCTGAATATTTCGGCTTCCTGCGGTTCTGCGTCCGGCCTGCCCCAGCTTTGCCGCGATGTCCCCTCGGACAAAAGCGTCACGGTCGTGCCTTTCGCAAAGGTCATGTTCATGGCGGCCTGTTTCGAGGCGGGGTCCGAATTGCGGGAAAGGGTGATCGCGCCGGTGATCGCCTCTGCCGTCTTGCTGATCGGCACGAGGGTGCGCGCCTCTTGCCAAGGACGCTGTTCGATGGCGGACTGGCTGCACGCTGTCGAGGCGATCAAGGCAATTCCAAGCAGCAGGCTATAATGTTTCAATGTGTTGCTCCGAAAATATATCTGGCTTGCTTCGGGTATTGATGACGGACATTGCGCAACCCATCAAGCCTGGGTTGCTCTGGCCGCGGAATGACCCTGCGTTCTCAGGGACACGGTTTGCCGCAGCGCAAAAGGCAGGGGGTCCGGGGGGGTGCAACTCCCCCGGCTATCGCGGGACGCAAATCATCCGGGGGTGATGTCAAGCAAAAGGCTTCCACAATGCGCCGCATCGCGGGATGAGCCTGCACTACGTCAAGGCCGGATGCGGTCAGCCGATGACCAGCTTTGCCGCGATGGCCCACATGATGCAGCCGATCGCCACATCCAGGATCTGCCATGCGCGGGGTTTCGCAAAGACCGGGACCAGCAGGCGCGCGCCATAGCCAAGGGCAAAGAAGAACAGGAACGACGCGCTGATCGCCCCGGTGGCAAAGCCCGTCCGGTTTGGCCATTGCGCCGAGATCGCACCCAGCAGGACCACCGTGTCCAGCCAGACATGCGGGTTCAGCCAGGTCAGCGCGGCGATGGAAGCCAGGGTGACGGCCAGACCCGCCGCCCGCCCCTCGGGGCGCAGGGCCGCGCCGCCTGCCCATGCCGCACGAAAGGCCCGCGCGCCATAGGCCAGCAGAAAGGCCACGCCACCCCAGCGCAGCGCCTCGATCAGCCATGTGGCGCGCGCGCCTGCGACCGCCATGCCGCTCACGCCCAATGCGATCAGCACCGAATCCGACAGGGCGCAGAACAGGCAGACCGCCAGCACATGTTGCCGCATCAGCCCCTGTTTCAGCACAAAGGCGTTCTGCGCGCCAATGGCGACGATCAGCGACAGCCCGGTTCCGAATCCGACCAGATATGCCGTCATAGCGTCCGCCCTGCCGTCAGGGCTGCGCCTCGACTTCGGCGGGTGCGATGCGCGTCAGGCTGTCGCTGAGTTCGGCGGCGATACGGCGCTGGTTTTCGGTGTCCGAGGCGGGCCAGATCAGGACGAATCCTTCGGCCCGGCCATCGCGGACCCAGCCTTCGGCCAGCCCGTGATGCAGCTCGTTCTGTCCGTCCAGCAGGATATGGCCGTTCCGGATGGTCCTTTCGGGCCGGGGAACCCACCCAAGCGCGGTGATCAGACCCGACAGATCCAGCAATTCCTGCTGGCCACCGGTCTGGCTGAACAGAATCAGCGCGGCCCCCGAATCGTCCTTTGGGGCATAGATCGACAAGGCGCGGTCGGCGCGGTCGAATTGCAGCCGGTCCATGGGCGCGGCGACCGACAGGCCGGTATGTGTGTCCCTGAGGACGCTCAGCCCCAATTGCTCGCGCCATTCGGCCCGGCGCTGGATCAGGCGGGTTATGGCCGTGGCAGGGTCCGGAGACTGCCGCTCGGTTGCGATTTCGGCGTTGATGGCGGCCTCGGTCCTTGGGCCGGGCTTGCCGTCGATCGCGCCGTCATAATGCCCCGCCCATCGCAGCGCGCGCTGGACCTGATCCAGCGGCGGCATGATTCCGGCCGGGCCGGCCTGCGGCAGGCCGGGATCCTGCCCCTCGACGATCTCGTTGCCCAGCTTGTCGGATGAGGACAGGAAGGCATCGCGAGGCATCGAGCCCGCCCGCTTGAAGGCCGCCAGCCAGGCCGCCCCCGTCGCCTCGTCCGCAAGCGGCCCCAGCGTGATCGAGAACCAGCCCGCGCGCGGCAGTTCCCACATCCCGGCATCGGGCCAGGTCTCGCGCCAGCGGGTCAGGGCGGCATCGGCAGATGCGCGCGACTGCAACGATTCGATCTGGATATAGCTTTGCGGGGCTACTGCGGGTTCGGGTTCGGGTGCCGTCGCGGGCCGGTTGCCAAGGGGCAGCAATTGGCCCCCTTCGGCGGGCAGGGTGGTGATGGCTGCATTGCCGGGGCGCAGGATGGTGATCTTGCGCGCTTCACCGTTGTCCGGATCAGTGGCCGCCGTGGCGGTGGTGGCCGCCGCCCCGGAGGGCGTGTCCCCCGGCCTCGTGTCACCCGATGTTGTTTCAGCGGTGGCCCCGGCATCTGCGCCCGTGTCATCTGCGCCCGTGTCATCTGCGCCCGCGTCAGCCGTGCCCGTGTCAGCCGTGCCCGTGTCAGTTGTGGTCGCCAATCCCTGCGGCGCCGGGGCGATAAAGCTGTCGGCCGGAATCCGGCGTGCCTGTTTCAGTTCGGACATGCGGGCCTGCGCCTCGCTGCGCGACATCGGGCCGATGCCGATGCCGAACCAGCCGCGCGGCAGCGGGAACATGACGATATCGTCAAGCCGGGTCCGCCACTCCTCGGCGATCTCGCCGGCGGCCTCGGCCCCGCGTTTGGCCTCGATACGGATCACGACATCCTGCGCATATCCCATCATCGGCAAAGCTGCCGCTATCAGCATGATCGCAAACCGCCGCATTCCGGTCCCCCTTCGTTCGTCTGCTGCCGTTAACCGGCCCTCGGGCCTTTATTGACCCCGCCCCGCACCCCGCCTAGAAGGCGCGGGACACTGTGCTGATCTATGCAAAAAGGATGGCCCGATGACCAGCCCCAACCGCCCCCGCAGCTTTCAGGAGGTGATACTGCGACTGCAAGGCTATTGGGCGGGGCAAGGCTGCGCGGTCCTGCAACCCTATGACATGGAGGTCGGGGCGGGCACGTTTCACCCGGCCACGACCCTGCGCGCGCTTGGTGGCAAAAGCTGGGCTGCGGCCTATGTCCAGCCCTCGCGCCGCCCGACCGATGGCCGCTATGGCGAAAATCCGAATCGCTTGCAGCACTATTATCAATATCAGGTGATCATCAAACCAAGCCCCGCGAATTTGCAGGATCTGTATCTGGGCAGCCTGCGCGCCATCGGTCTGGATCCGATGATCCATGATGTCCGTTTTGTCGAGGATGACTGGGAATCGCCCACGCTTGGTGCATGGGGACTGGGATGGGAGGTGTGGTGCGACGGGATGGAGGTCAGCCAGTTCACCTATTTTCAGCAGGTCGGCGGCCATGATTGCAAGCCCGTCTCGGGCGAGCTGACCTATGGGCTGGAGCGGCTGGCCATGTATGTGCTGGGTGTGGAACATGTCATGGACATGCCCTTCAACGACCCCGATGCGCCGATCCCGCTGAGCTATGGCGATGTGTTCCGCCAGACGGAACAGGAATATTCGCGCTGGAATTTCGATCAGGCCGATACGGCGATGCTGTTCCAGCATTTCAGGGATGCCGAGGATGAATGCGCCCGCATCCTTGCCGCTGCCGGAACCGACGCGGCGGGCCGGGCGATTCCGATGGCTCATCCGGCCTATGACCAGTGCATCAAGGCCAGCCATATCTTCAACCTGCTGGATGCGCGCGGGGTGATTTCCGTGACCGAACGTCAGGCTTATATCGGCCGGGTCCGCGCGCTGGCCAAAGGCTGCGCCGATCTGTTCCTGACGACCGATGCGGCGGGGGGCGGTGCGGCGGGGGATTCCGAGGCCGCCTGATGCACACCGCCGCCGCCATAACCGCGTCAGCCTGCCAGACCCGGCAGCAGCGCCTTTGCCCCCGCCGCGATCATGCTGACCGCGATGGCCGCAAGGACCATGCCCATCAGCCGGGTCATGATCACCCGCAGGGTCTGGGACATGTGGCGACCGATATTGGACGAAAACCACAGCACGACCGTCAGCGCGGCCAGCACGATGCCGATCGCCACCGCGACCGAAATAACCCCCGCCGCGTTCTTTGCCTCGCCCATGAATACGATGATCGCGGTGATCGTGCCCGGCCCGACGATCATCGGAAAGGCCATCGGATAGAACGAAATGTCGCCCTGCGCGTCGGATTCGGCGGTCTCGGCGGCGGGCTTTTCATGGCCGGGATTGCCGCCCCCGCCCAGCATCCCCATGGCGATGGCCATCAGCACCAGACCGCCCGCCACGCGGAAATCATCGACGCTGATGCCAAAGAATTTCAGCACCGCCGCGCCGGAAATTGCGATGATGGCGCACATGCCCGCAGCATAACCCGCGACGCGCAGGCCCGTGTTGCGCTGCCGCGCCTCGGAATAGCCATCGGTGGCGGCCAGAAACAGCGGCAGGGCGACAAAGGGGTTCATGATCGCGAACATTCCGCCAAGGGCCTTGATGAACAGAGCATTTTCCAAAACTGCCTCCATCTTGTCCGGATTGACGCTGGCAAGGTGACAGCATGAACGGCAAATGGCCAGCCATGATCCTTGTCGCCGCCACGCTCGCCGCTGGCGGCGGTGTGTGGTACGCGCAGGAATACGGCTTTTACGAGACACTGGATCCGGCCGGCCCGGACGCGGTAATCCTTGCCACGCCCGCAGGAGGCGGCGCGCCCGCGCAACTGGCGGTCAGCGATTTTCAGGGCATCGACGCCGATTCTTCGCCGATGCGCTGGCGGGCCTGTTTCCGGCTGGCCGCGCCGCCCGCCCCACAGGACTTTACACCCTATCCCGACGCCACGCCGCTGATCGGCCCGCGCTGGTTCGATTGCTATGACGCGGGCCGGATCACTGCGGATCTGGCCTCGGGCGCGGCGAAAGCCGTTCTTGGCCAGTCCGGGATCCGCCCCGATGTGGATCGCGTGCTGGCAATCTATCCCGATGGCCGCGCCTATGGCTGGCACCAATTCAACGACAAGACCCCGGAACGCGGAGTGATGGACTGATGCCCGACTTGCTGATCGAACTGTTTTCCGAGGAAATCCCCGCCCGCATGCAGCAGCGGGCGCGCGAGGATCTGAAACGCCTGATCACCGACGGGCTGGTCGGGGCCGGGCTGACCTATGCCGGAGCGGGGGCGTTCAGCACGCCGCGACGCCTGACCCTGACGGTCGCGGGGCTGACCGCCCACAGCCCCACCACGCGCGAGGAACGCAAGGGCCCGCGCACCGACGCCCCCGAAAAGGCGCTGGAGGGGTTCCTGCGTTCGACCGGGCTGACGAAGGATCAGCTTGAGGCACGTGACGACAAGAAGGGGCAGGTCTGGTTCGCGGTGATCGAACGGCCGGGCCGCCCCGCCGCCGAAATCGTGGCCGAGGTGCTGGAGGCCGCGATCCGCAATTTTCCTTGGCCCAAATCGATGCGCTGGGGCGCGGGCAGCCTGCGCTGGGTCCGCCCTCTGCATTCGATCCTGTGCATCCTGACCGATGAGGCCGGTCACGGCATCGTTCCGCTGACGGTGGACGGGATCACCGCAGGGGATACCACACGAGGCCACCGTTTCATGGCACCCGAGCCATTTACCGTCACCGGGTTCGAGGATTACGCCGCCAGGCTTCGCCGCGCCCGTGTCATGATAGACACCACAGAACGCGAGGCAGAGATCCGGCAACAGGCTGCCAACCTCGCCTTCGCGCGCGGGTGGGACATCGTCTCTGATGATGGCCTGCTGGCCGAGGTCGCGGGATTGGTCGAGTGGCCCGTGCCGCTGATGGGCGTGATCGAGGACCGTTTTCTGGACCTGCCGCCCGAGGTGCTGCAAACCAGCATGAAGGAACATCAGAAGTTCTTTTCCGCCCGGAACCCGAAAACCGGCCGGATCGAGGGTTTCGTCACCGTCGCCAATATCGAGACACCCGACGACGGCGCGACCATCCTTGCGGGCAACCAGCGCGTTCTGGCCGCCCGTCTGTCGGATGCGGTGTTCTTCTGGCAAAACGACCTGCGCGAGGCGAAGGCGGGCATGGGAGCATGGGCCGGAGGCCTGGCATCCGTGACCTTTCACAACAAGCTGGGGTCGCAGGCCGACAGGATCGCCCGCATTTCTGCACTGGCCCGCGAAATCGCCCCGCTGGTCGGCGCCGACCCCGATCAGGCCGAAGAGGCGGCAAAAATCGCCAAACTCGACCTGCGCAGTTCCATGGTCGGCGAATTCCCCGAACTGCAAGGCACCATGGGCCGCTATTACGCGCTGGCCGCAGGCAGGCCCGAACCGGTTGCCGATGCTGCCCGCGACCATTATTCGCCGCTTGGCCCGTCGGATGACGTGCCCACCGCGCCGGTTTCGGTTGCCGTCGCGCTGGCCGACAAGATCGACACGCTGACGGGGTTCTGGGTGATTGATGAAAAGCCCACGGGATCGAAGGATCCCTATGCGCTGCGGCGGGCGGCATTGGGGGTGATCCGGTTGGTGCTGGACAACAATATCAAGCTTGAATTGCACCGTCTGTTAACGCCGACAGAGAGCCTTAAAGCCTTCGCTGCTAAAGCGCCGTCAGAAGCGCCGGACCTTGCAGACGAGCGGACCGGAAATCTGTTATCTTTCCTCCACGACCGCCTCAAGGTTCACCTCCGCGACCAGGGTATCCGCCACGACATCATTGATGCGGTTCTGGCGCAGCCCGGTAATGGCGATCTGGTGCTGGTCGTGAACCGTGCCACGGCGCTGAACGGCATGCTGCAAACCGAGGACGGGAAAAACCTGACGCAGGGCCTCAAGCGTGCGGGCAATATCCTGACGCAGGCCGAGGATAAGGACGGCGTCGAATATTCCTTTGGCGCAGATCCGAAATTCGCCGAGACCGATCAGGAACGCGCCCTCTTTGCCGCGCTTGACCGTGCCGAACCGGCGATCCGTCAGGCCATCGCGACCGAGAATTTTCCCGCCGCCATGAGTGCCATCGCCGCCTTGCGCGCGCCGATCGACGCGTTTTTCGAGGCCGTCCAGGTCAATGCCGACAACCCGATCCTGCGCCGCAACCGCCTGAACCTGCTAAGCCGCATCCGCGAGGCGGGTCGTCAGATCGCCGATTTCGCCCGGATCGAGGGATAGCACACCGCCCCCTTGTCTGTCTGGCAGGGACCGTCCCTTGATAACAACCATATCCGCCAAATCGTCCCGGTGACGCGCGTCGGCGTCGGCGCTATCCGCGACGATTCCCGCCATTTGCGCCGCATTGTCGCGCCCCGGTCGCTTGGTATTGGCAGATCGCGTGCCTAACTTGGACTAAGCAGATATTCGTGGCTTTGCCCACGAATGCCTGCTTAGGCTTGTTTGATTTTGCAGGATTTTTATCCGAAAACCGGTGGCCACTTTTCGGAAATCCTGCTTGGTGTTCAAGAGGAGAAGGTCTGATGAATATCGATTTCAACGGAAAGACTGCCATTGTGACCGGCGGAGCCTCGGGGATCGGCAAGGCTGTTGCCGAGGGTTTCGCAAGGGCCGGGGGAACGGTCATCGTGTCGGACCTGAAGATCGGACCCGCCGAACAGGTCGCGGCGGCGATCAACGCGGCGGGCGGCAAGGCGCATGCTTTTGCGGGCGATGTCAGTCGGGCGCAGGATGCCGAGGCGGTGGTGCGCTTTGCCGAAGAAAAGACGGGCAAGCTGTCCTGTCTGGTCAATAATGCCGGGATCGCGGGCGAGGCGGCGGTGACGGGTGAATACCCGGTCGAAAACTGGAACACCGTCGTCGGCGTCAACCTGACCGGAGTGTTTCTGGGCATGCGCTTCGCCATTCCGGCGATGAAGCGGGCCGGGGGCGGGGCCATCGTGAATGTGGCCTCGATTCTGGGAACGGTGGGTTTTGCGACCGCACCGGCCTATGTCGCGGCCAAGCATGGTGTGGTGGGGCTGACCAAGACCGCCGCGCTGGAACATGCGGCGGACAATATCCGTATCAACTCGGTCGGGCCGGGCTTTATCCAGACGCCGCTGGTCGAGGAAAGCCTGGATGCCGACGCGCTGGCTTTCCTGCGCACCCAGCATGCGCTGGGGCGGCTGGGGGCACCGGGTGAAGTCTCGGGGCTGGTGCTGTTCCTGCTGTCGGATCAGGCCAGTTTCATCACCGGCTCTTATCATCTGGTGGATGGCGGCTATACCGCGCAGTGACGCGAGCGGCGGCATCGCCGCTGCCGGTCTGTAAGGTCGCAACCCGCGTCAGGGCCAGCCGGGGCAAATGTGACCACGGCCGGGCATGGGCAAAGGGGGCGCGGGCCGGGCAAAGCCCGGCCCGGTCGCTGCCGCTGGGCCGGAAGCGCGCTTCGCGCGCAGTCAGTCTGCGGACGGCACCCGCAACCCCGGCAGTATGACCGGCAGGATCACCGGCAAAAGCTCTGGCAGGCCCGCCGCAGGCCTATGCCGGGGGTCCGGGGCGCGCATAGCCCCCCCGGCCACCGCGGGACGCAACCCTTTCAACGGTTCAGACCAACGCTCGCCGGGAAGCGAATCAGAACACAGCAGCGCAGAGCCTTCGCCGACCTGCACCGCCCGACCGCACAACAATCCCTCCCGCCGCCGGGCTTCCGGAATAACGGCAAAAATCTTCGCACTGAATTGTCAGACAGAAAGCCGTTCATCCCCAAAGCGCTGAAAAACCCGGCATTGATTGCGACGACCTGCACCAGACCGGGCAAGCGCAGCGCAAACGGAAAGGGGTTGCGGTTCGGGCAAAGCCCGAACCGCGCGCTGCCGCCCGGCTCAGGGCGCGCCTTCGGCGCGCGCTCCGGCCTGTGGATGGCAGGCTCAGCACCCGGCAGACCAAACCCCACAGCATCAGCACAACCGCCCAAGCCCGAACGGCCCGGCAGCCATACCGGCTAACAATCGCCCCGCCCGCCGCAGGCTTATGCCGGGGGTCCGGGGGGCGCATAGCCCCCCCGGCCACCGCGGGACGCAATCTTCGCGGCGCAGACGTCACGCAACGCACGATACCGGTGTACAGCCTGTGCACAGACTGTGCCGCCCCGGTGCCCGCCCTGTGCAGCCCCAAACCCAGCATTTGCTGGCCACTCTGGCCACGCCCCTATCACCCGTTGCGCGCACAGCCAAAGCAATGTGCGCCGCTGTTGCGCCCGTATCATCCCCGCCGCCGGACCGCCGCCTTCAG
>NZ_JBKEBL010000173.1:0-20946 GCF_047973135.1 Paracoccus sp. (in: a-proteobacteria) | reverse complement strand
CGGGGGTGGGGGTGCATCGGGCGGGGACACCGACCCGCGAAGCTTGCGCGATTCCAATTTTACCGCACTGAAGCTGGCAAATGGGTTTTGGCGCATGATCGGTTGCAAGCGATGATGGTCTGGAACCCATCGCCCAGCGCCACGAATGATGAGAAGATGGGCTACAGCCCATTTCCTGTGTCTACCCCGTCACAGGTGCCAGAAAATCGTCTGTGACTCCCCCTGGGCGCTGCCACTTGTTGGTATTTTTGTTGGTGTCGACCGGATTTTTCCATTGATTTTCAATGCTGTCGACTCCCCTACGGGCTGCCACTTCAATTTTTTTCCCAACAAAATCAGTAGCCTAGCGTTCGGTTTTGTCCCACCGCGTCAAACGGGGGTCAAAAGTGGGACACTTTCGTTCAGCTTTTGGTCCCGGTCAGCTTTGCCAGCGCGGACTCCGCGCGAAGCCTTTGCGATGCAGCCTTGGTGTATCTCGTAACCTTCTTGCTTGTCTGGTGGCCGGTGATAGCCATGATCTCGAATTCGGTGCAGCCCAGTTCCGCCAGCCGCGATGCGGCAGCCTTGCGCAGCCCGTGAGTCGAGCAATCCGACAACCCGGCCTTGTCGCACCATTCCCGCATCCGGTTCCCCAATCCGTCAGACGAATAGGGCTTCCCATAAGCAGTTTTCAGGAAGGTCAGATCGCCCGTGGCGGATGCGTCAATGATCCGTTGCAGTTCTGGGATGATCGGCAGTTCCAGCCTGACAGGCCGGTTCTCGCGCCCCTTGAACTGAGTGAAGATCAACCAGCCGTCGCGGACATGCTGTTTGCCGAACTGCACAATATCGGAAAGCCGCTGCCCGGTGTAGAGCGCCAACGCCATTGCGAGGCGCGGCGTTGCGCCGACAGGGTGAGCCTTCTCGAACTTCTCGATCTCTTCCAGGGTCCAGCTATGATAGTCGGCTCTGAACAACCTCCTCATGCGGCGCTGAGCATACGGTGTGGCCGGTTATCGACCACGACAATCCTCAGGATCACGGCCATCAGGCACCTGCCGCCTTGTAGCTGCCTCTGTAATCCAACCAGCCACAGCCAAAATCGAGGAATGCGCGGTATTTCAGCCCAAGCGTGTCCCAGCTTTCTTGTCGCTGGATTTGAACGCCCTGCGCCGCGCTGAGATAAGCATATTGCAGGCTCGGCACCTGAGCGGCATCGGCCATTCCACCGAAGGCGAACCGCAAAATCAAACGCGACTACGACAGGCACGCCTATAAATGGCGGCATCTGATCGAGAACTTCTTCGCAAAGACAAAGGAATTCAGAGCTATAGCCACGCGTTACGAAAAGACGGCCTGCAGTTACACCGCCAATTGGCATCTCGCCGCAACCGTCATCGCCGCAAAGTGAATGTCCACTGGCTCTAGCTCGGGCCATATAGTTTCTCATCAAAAATTATGTTCCGAATATCAGAACACTTGCCGCCCATGAACACCTCTGCCATAGCAGGTAAACCGAGGGGGGCATGGACAGCACGCTACTGAAAGGTTTGCAGGTTCTGGAACGCGTCGTGGCCGATGATGCGCCAGTCGGCGTTTCCGCGCTTGCGCGCACCCTGGATCTGCCAAAAAGCAATGTCCACCGGACGCTGACCTCGCTGCGCGAAGCGGGTTATCTTCTGTACGATGCGGATCAGCGCAAATATTTCCCGTCGCTCAAGCTGGCGCAGATGGGTAGCCGGGTCGCAACGAATTTCCCGCTTCGCGCGGCGGTCCTGCCTGCGTTGCAACGTCTGGTGCAGCAGACCGGCGAAAGCGCCCATTTCGTCTGCCGGGAACAGAACGGAGTCGTGTTCCTTGCCAATGCTCTGCCACCGGTGCGGATCGCCTCGGTCATTCCTGACAACCTGTCGCTGCGATGGGATGACAGCGCCTTCGGCATCGCGCTGGCGTCAGCCCTGCCGCCGCAGGCGCTGGCCGAGATGAACGGAGGCGATGTGCCGGACGCCCCGCTTCAGTCGCGTCTGGACAAGGCGCGCGCGGCAGGCCATGCCAAGATGCCCCGCCACGACACACGCCGGATCTTTGAAATCGCGGTGCCTGTCCGGTCAGACTGGGAAACGGTGATCGGGGCCATCGGCATTACCGGTCCGGCAATCCGCTTTGACGAGGCGGCGCTGACGGAACAAATTGCCCGCATCAGCGCCGCCGCCCGAACAGTGGCAGAATCGGTCGCCGGAACGGCGGGCCGAAAGGAAGCGCGATGATCAAATCGGTGGAAAAGGCCCTGCGCCTGCTGGAAATCCTGTCGCAATCCGCCGATCCCATGCGCCTGCGCGATCTCGCCGAAACCGCCGGAATGACCCGTTCCAACGCCGTCCGGATGCTGCAAACGCTGCGCGATCTGGGCTATGTCCGGCAGGCCGAGGACGGAACGCGATACGAGTTGACGCTGCGCGTGTTCGAAATCGGCGCGCGCAAGGTGGCGGCAAACACGCTGGTGGCGGCTGCGCATCCGGTGCTGCAACGCCTTTCGGAAAAAGTCCCGGAACATGTCATGCTGAGCGTGCGCGAGGGGCTGCATTCGGTAGTGATCGACCGCATCGAAAGCCGCGCCTTCGTTCGGACCTTTGCCTATCTTGGCGCCCGCTCTCCGCTGCATGTCGTGTCGGCCGGCAAGCTTTTGCTGGCCCATGCCCCGACCGAAGTGATCGCCGAAATGTCGCGCAATCTTGGCCGGTTCACCGACGCGACGATTACCGACCCGGACAGGCTGCTGGCAGAGCTTGCCCTCATTCGCGCCCAAGGCTACGCCACCGCCATCCACGAGATCAACGAAGCCGCCAGCGGCGTCGCGGCCCCGGTCCGGTCGCGCCATGGCGATGTCGTTGCCGCGATCAGCATCTCGGGGCCGCTGGAGGATCTGGGCGAGGCGACAATCCCCCGCTATGCCGCATTGGCAAGGGACCATGCGGCGATGATCGAACAAGGCTGGAGCGGCTGAAATCAGGCCACCGTCCCTCGCCCGTCCAGCGCGAAGGCGCCGGTTTCGGTGATGCGGAACGGGTTGATCTCGAAATCGGCCAACGCTTCGCCCCAGTCATGGCCAAGCCATGACAGGCGGGCAATCGCCTCGCAGGCAGCATCCACTGCCAGCAGAGCCTGTCCCGCACGTCGGCAAGCAATGGCCAAAGCCGGAATCGTGGTCAAGCCCGACGATCAGTTCCACCCCCGGCCCGATCATCTGCTGCATGTCGATGCGCACCGTCATGCGGGGCGCGGCCTTGCCGATCGCTTTTGTGGACGACATCCGGCACCACCCCCTTCAGCACGACCGGAAAGCCAATCTTCGTCGCTGCCTTGACGGCATCGTCAAGGGTTTCGGCCAACACCGCGTCGGGAACGCCGACACCGCAGGATCGCAGCACCGCCTTGGCCTGCGGCTCGGTCAGGAATCCCGGTCGCGGGACCGTGACGGCAGCCAGACCGGCGGGGCGTGGCGGATCCTCGGGGCAAAGCAGCCCGTCGGCCCGGACATCCGCGCCGAATGCCGCCAGCGCCCGCAACATGTCGTCGGTCCGGGTCAGGAACGGTATCCCCGCCGCCAACGCCCTGTCGCGCAGTTCCTTGCCGAAACGGGAAATGTTCAGGACCAGGATGACCGGCTTTTCCTGCCGTTCCCAAACCGGGATCACCTGTTCCAGCGTCTGCTGCATCATTGGCCGGGGCGTCATCACATAGACGAAAACCCCGGTTTCCGGATCATCGTGAACCGCATCGATGGCACGCCGGAAAGGCGCTGCCGCGTGGCCTCGCCGAAACTGGTCACGGTCAGGCCATGCAGTTCCAACTGATCGGCCATGATTGCCGCTCCTGCGCCCGAGGCGCAGACGATTCCCGCCCCTGCTGCCCGCGCGCGCGGGTTCGCGGCCATCACACCGGCGCAAAGAATCATCGTGTCAGGATCGTCCATCACGATCACCCCCGCCTCGCGGCACAGCGTTTCGAAGGCCGAGTATGATCCGGCAAGGCTGGCCGTATGCGACCGCGCCAGATTCGATCCGGCATCGGTCCGCCCGGCCTTGACCGCCAGCACCGGCTTGCCCGCTGCACGCGCCCTGAGGCACAGCGCGCGGAACCGCCGGGGCGATTTCAGGCCTTCGACCTACAGGCAGATCACGTCCGTGCCGGCGTCCTCGATAAATCCCTCAAGGAAATCGCACAGTTCCAGATCGGTCTGATTTCCGATGCTGACCATGCCCGAAAGGCCGACCCCGTGGTCATGCGCCTGAAGAAACAGCGCCCCCGTCATCGCGCCCGACTGACTGACCAGCGAGACACCCCCCTTGGGCAATGTCCGGGCGTGGAGCAGCGTCGGGGTTGAGGACAGCGCCATATCGGCGGCCGGGACGATCATGCCCATGCAGTTCGGGCTGATCATCCGCATGTTGTACTGACGGACAATTCCGGCAATCCGCCGTTCAAGGGCCGCGCCCTTGGCGCTGAACTCGCCCAGTTGCGCAGTCACCACGACGCAGGCCCCCGCACCGGCCTCGCCGCAGGCGGTGACAGTCTGTTCAAGAATGCCTGCGGGAACGGCGACCACGGCCACATCCGGCGGCTCGGGCAGCGCCTCGACGCCCGGATAGCAGCGCAGCCCCAGAGCCGTGTCCAGCTTTGGGTTGCTGGGAAAGATCCGGCCCGCATAGCCGTGTTCGACCAGATGATGCAGGATGCGCCCCCCGAACTTGGCATAATCCTCGGAAGCGCCGATCAGCGCGACTGATCAGGGCGCGATGATGCGGTCAATGGACAGGGCCGGGTTGCGCATCGCGTGTTTCCTCCGGTTCGGCATATTGTTCTGAAATATAGAACATTGTATCTTATCAAGAAACATATCGCCCGGCCCTGGCAAACCTGTCAAGCTGCGGCAGTCGCCTCACTTCGCTGTGGCAGTGATCGGAAACCCGAAGGTCGACAGCCTGGTGCCGACCCGCGACACCGGCCACCGGCCACCGGCCACCGGGAACGGTCAACCGTCAAACCCCCGGTTTCAAAGCGATACGCTGATCGCCCCATCGACATAGAGAACATGCCCGTTCACAAAGCTTGACGCGGACGAGGCAAGGAAGATGCAGGCACCGACCAGTTCCCCGGTCCTGCCCCAGCGCCCGGCGGGCGTGCGCTTTTCAAGCCAGGCGGAAAATTCGGGGTCGGCGACCAGCGCCGCATTCAGTGGCGTGTCGAAATAACCCGGCGCGATGGCGTTGCATTGCAGCCCGTATCTTGCCCAATCCGTCGCCATGCCCTTGGTCAGGTTGCCAACCGCGCCCTTGGTCGCGGTATAGGGCGCGATACCGGGACGGGCGAGTGCGGTCTGGACCGAGCAGATGTTGATGATCTTGCCCGCGCCCCGCCCGATCATATGCCGCGCCGCAGCCTGCCCGACATTGTAAACGCTGGCGATGTTGGTCTGCAAAAGCGCCTGAAAGCGATCCTCGGGGAAATCCTGCAACGGGCTGCGATGCTGCATTCCGGCATTGTTGACAAGGATGTCGATAGCACCGTGACCAGCTTCAAACCCGTCCACCGCCATGCGTACCGCCGCATGGTCGGTAACATCAAAGGCCAGGGTGGCAATGCTGGCTTGCGGCATGTCCGCGTGCAGCGCGTCCCGCGCCGCATCCAGCCTGTCCTGATTGCGCCCGTTCAGGACAACCGCCGCTCCGGCACCGGCCAGTCCGCGCGCCAGCGTCAGACCGATCCCCTGCGATGCGCCGGTGATCAGCGCCCGACAGCCGCGCAGCCCGAACAGTTTTTCGACCCCGCCCACCACTATCTCAACGCCTCGCAGGCTGCCGCGATGCGGTTGCAAGCATCCTCCAGCACCTCTGCCGAGGTCGCGGTCGAGATGCGGAAATGCGGCTCTGCCCCATAGGCGGCACCATGGATCGCGGCAACGCCGACGCTTTCCAGCAGGTAGATGACAAAATCCAGATCGTTTTCGATCACCTTGCCGTCCGGCGTCACCTTACCGATCAGGCCCGCGCAACCGGGGTAAAGATAAAAGGCCCCGTCAGGCTTGACGCAACTTAACCCGTCGATGGCGTTGAGCCGTGACCAGACACGCTGGCAACGGTCGCGATAGATCGCAACGGCTGTGGCAACGCCCGACTGATCGCCCGTCAGCGCGGCGGCGGCGGCGGCCTGACTGACCGAGGACGGGCAAGACGAGGATTGCGATTGCAGCTTGTTGATTGCCGCGACCAGTTCCGTCGGCCCGGCCGCATAGCCGATGCGCCAGCCGGTCATGGCATGCGATTTCGACACGCCGTTGACCACCAGCGCCCGGTCCTGCAATTCGGGCACCACCGAGACGATGGAGCGGACCGGAAAATCGGCATACCAGATGCGGTCATAGATTTCGTCACACAGCACAAAGACCTGCGGATGACGCGCAAGCACCTCGCCCAGAGCCCGCAACTCGTCCCCGGTATAGCCGACACCGGTGGGGTTGGACGGCGCGTTCAGCACCAGCCAGCGGGTCCGGCAAGTAATCGCGGCCTCCAGCGCTGCGGGGGTCAGCTTGAAGCGGACATCCTCGCCGCAAGGCACGATCACCGGCGTGCCGCCATTCGCCACGACCATATCCGGATAAGACACCCAGTAAGGCGCGGGAATGATCACCTCGACCCCCGGTTCTACCGTTGCCATCAGGGCGAGGAACAGGATCTGCTTGGCCCCTCCACCGACGCAGATCCGGTCCAGCGCGACATCGACCCCCAGCCGCGTCGCGTAATCGTGGCGGATCGCCTTGCGCAGTTCGACCGTGCCGTTGACGGGCGTGTATTTCGTATCCCCCGCGTTGATCGCGGCGACAGCGGCCTGCTTGATATTGTCGGGCGTGTCGAAATCCGGCTCGCCCACGGTCAGATCGACAATGTCACGACCCGCCGCTTTCAGATCACGGGCCTTCTGTGCCGCCGCCGTGCTGGGAGAGACCCGTATATCGGTGACACGGCGGGCAAGTTTCACGATGCTCAACATAGCCTCCGGCAGATGTGGTTCGGTTTCTTCGCCGATGTGACCCGCACCATGGCTATTCTCGGCGCGCAAACATTACAGATCGGTCGTCAGGCCCTTTGCCTTCAGGACCGCCTCAAGGTTGCAGACGTCGATGATGGTGCGCCCGGATTTGTAGGCCTCGATATAACCGGCCTCGGCAGCCTCGCGGGCGGCGGATTTGCGGGCAACCTCGGCCGCGTCCTTGCGCCGGACCACCACCAGACCGTCCGCATCGCCGCAGATCACATCGCCTGGCCGGATTTCCTGCCCGCCGACGATGACCGGGCGGTTGGTCCGTCCAAGCGTTTCCTTCACTGTGCCCTTGATGCAGACGCTCAGCGAAAAGACCGGCAGACCAAGCCTGATCAGTTCCGCCGTGTCGCGCACGCCGGTATCGGTGACGACGCCCGCGATTCCCCTGGCGACGCAGGCATTGCCAAGCACATCGCCAAAGCTGCCCGCCTCTTCGTATTCTCCGGCCGAGACAACGATCACGTCGCCGGACTGCGCATAGTGAATGGCCAGTTGCAGCATGATATTGTCGCGCGGCGCGCTTTCGACGGTAAAGGCGGGGCCGCAAAGCCTCATGTTCCGGTCGATGGGCTTGATCCGCGAACTCAGCGCCCCCAGCCGTCCCTGTGCCTCGTGGATCGTGGCGCTGCCGAAACCCGACAAGGCCTGCACATCCGCAGGCGCGGCGCGTTCGAATCTGGTGACGATATGCGGCATGTCCATGATCCCTTTGGCATTTGCCAGCACCATAGGACGCCCCGCCGCCGCGCGATAAGATCGTGTGCATCTGACGTGATCGGCATTCGCGATGCGTCGTTATCCGGTCATGCGAAACCGGTCTGACATCATTGCCTGGTGCCGGTGCTAGGCTTGGGCAAATCCCGGCTTTCCTGCCACGACCCTACGCGACATGATGCCCTTACCCGTCGAACATATCATCGCCAGCATGAACTGGGCCGCGCGAAACGGTCTTGACAAGGTTACGCTGACCATCGGTGGCAGCAGGGTGACGATCCGGCGGGATGGCCCGGCCCAAGGGACGGCAAGCCGCGGCACGACTGATCCTGAGACCCCGCCGGACGACAATATCCGGGGCATCGTGGCCCCTGCCGCCGGCCTTTGCCACCTTGCGCCCGAACCCGGCAGCGCGCGGTTTGTCAGCCTTGGGGACAATGTCGTGCCGGGGCAGACGCTGTGCCTTCTTGAGGCGATGAAAACCATGACCCCTGTCACCGCTTCGCAGGCAGGAACGATTGATGCGATATTCGTCGATGATGGCGCCTCCGTCGATGTCGGCACCGTTCTGATGAGGATCGGCTGATGTCGGCGGTCAAGGACAGGGGGCCTGTCATCAACCGCAGAGAAATCGCCCTGCGCATCATCCGCGCCTGCCGCCGTCCGGGTCTGCCGGTCATTTGCGCCCATTCAGTGGCCAACCGCGACGCGCCCTGTCTTGCCGCAGCCAGCGCCATGCTGATCAAGGCTGCGCAAGGCCAGCCCCTGCCGGCAAGGCAGAACCAGATTAGCGCCTCGGGCCAAGCCATCGAGTGCCGCATCAAGGCCGAGGCTCTGCACAGCTTTGCCCCCTGCCCCGATCGCATCGAGGCAATTTGCCTGCCGGGCGATCCGGGCTTTGCCGCAGGCGGGGGCGGTATCCGGTACCTTGAACGCTGGCTGGAAAGGCGGGCGGCGAATGGCTGACACGCAAAGCTCGGTCATTGGCAGCCGCGCCGTCCTGTTTCAGGCCGACTGCCCTTTCGATCTGGATCACCAGCAGCGCTTCTGGGCGCTGGCAGAGGCGGCGGCACAATGGCCCGGCGTGCGCGAGGCGGTGCCCGGCATGACGAACCTGACGCTGCTTATGGACCATGTCCCGACGGATTTCGACCGCCTGTCAAAAAACCTGAGGGATCTTTGGCACAGCGGTATCCGCAAGGAAATTCAGGGAAAGCTGCTGGAAATCGGCATTACCTATGGCGGAACGGGCGGCCCGCATCTGGCCGAAGTGGCCGAACTGACCGGGCTTGGCATCGACCGTGTGATCGGCCTGCACACAGGCCCCGAATACACGGTCTATGCCGTCGGCAGCCATGCCGGATACTGCTATCTGGGCGGGCTGGACCCCCGGCTGAAAACCCCGCGCCGCAAGGTTCCCCTGACCAGTCTGCCGGGCGGATCGCTGTCGATGGCGGGGTTGCAGACAGGCATCTCGGCCTCGACCGGGCCAAGCGGCTGGAACACGGTTGGCAGCGCGGAGATCCGCTTTTTCGATCCGGCCCGCGACCCGGCGGCCCTGCTGCGCCCCGGCGACAGGATCCGGCTTACCCCGGTCGAGGTGCTGGCATGATCGAGATCCTGTCGATCCCTCCGCTGGCCACGGTTCAGGATCTTGGCCGCGACGGGTACTGGTATCAGGGTCTGGGCCGCGCCGGTGCCATGGATCCGCTTGCCCTGCGTGTTGCCAACCTGCTGCTTGGCAATGACGAAGGGGCGGCCTGTCTGGAGATTCCGCTGACTCCGGCGCGCCTGCGCTTCACCGGGGCCGGCCCGTTCGCAATCGCTGGCGCGGCCTGCGGCGCGACACTGGATGGCACCCCGATCCCCAGAACCTGGTCAGGCGGGGCAAAGGCCGGGCAGGTTCTGGAACTGGGACCGATTACCGAAGGTGCCCGCATCTATCTTGCGCTGCCCGGCGGCATCGACGTGCCCATGGTTCTGGGCGCGCGCAGCACCCAACTGCGCGAAGGCTTTGGCGGGTTCGGCGGGCGGGTACTTGCGGCGGGCGACGTGCTGAAGGCCACGACGGCGGGCGCATGCGCAGTACCGACCGGGCGCAGCGTCACCCTTGCGCCGCTGCGTGTCGCAGACATGGCGGCCATTTCCCTGCGCGCGCTACCCTCGACCGAGCATGACAGCTTTACCCCTGAATCGCTGGCCGCCTTCTGGTCACAGCCCTACCGCGTCACCGAGAAAAGCAACCGTCAGGGTTTTCGGCTGGACGGTACCGAACTGACACGCGCCGATACGGACGAGCTGCGTTCCCACGGAATCGTGCCGGGCATCGTGCAGGTGCCCGGAGGCGGGTTGCCCATCGTCCAGCTTGCCGATGCGGCGACCATGGGCGGCTATCCAAAGATCGCAGCGGTGATCGAGCCCGATCTGTGGCGCATCGCGCAGGCACGGCCCGGCGATTCGGTGCAATTCCGGAAAGTCACGCTGCAACAGGCGGCCAGGGCCGAAGCGGCGCAACAGCATTGGCTGGCCGGTTTGCGGCGCGATCTGACCGGACTGGATGAGCAGGAAAGGGGATGGCGAGATGTATGATCTGGCAGAGCTTGACCAGCTTGTCGCCGCAATGCGTGCCACGGGCACGGTGTCCCTGACGGTCAGGGCCAGAGGCACGAAACTTTGCCTGCGACTGCCCTCGGGCGATCCGCCGGGTCCGGACCGTTCGCCTCGGGCCAAAGCAAATGTCATGTCGCCCGGCATCGGCACCTTCCATCCGCGCGGGATGGATGACGGGCTGGCACCGTTGAGGCAGCAGGCCCATGTCGTCACCGGCGAAATCCTTGGCTATGTTGCGCAGGGCGCGGCGCTGACGGGGGTGATTGCGCCTGCATCCGGTCGGCTTGCCGGGGAAATGCCAAGGCCCGGACGGATCTGCGGCTTTGGCGACATCCTGTTCACCATGGAGACCGGATCATGAAAATCGACATCAATTCCGACATGGGCGAGGGTTTTGGCCCCTATATGATCGCCGATGACGCCGCGCTGATGGAACATGTCAGCTCGGCCAATGTCGCCTGCGGCTATCACGCCGGTGATCCGGTGATCATGGACCGCACCATCCGGCTGGCGCGCGATCACCGCGTCGATCTGGGTGCCCATGTCAGCTTTCCCGACCGCATGGGATTTGGCCGGAGGCGGATCGACATGGCGCTGCCGGAACTGGAGGCGCATATCCTCTTTCAACTGGGGGCACTTGACGGGCTGGCGCGGCGGGCCGGGCACCGCATCACCCATATGAACCCGCATGGCGCACTGGGAAATCTGGCCAGCGCAGATGCGGCCACTGCCGAAGCGGTGGCGCGCGCGACCATGGATTTCGATCCCGGCATCGCCTTTCTCGTTCTGCCGGGCAGCGCGCTGGAGCGCGCAGCAACCGCCCTTGGCGGGCGTTGCATCCGGCTTTTTCTTGCGGATCGCGGTTATACCCAGGACGGGCAACTTGCCCCTCGCAGCCAGCCCGGCGCGGTCATACATGACCCGGAGGCAGTGGTTGAACGGGTGCTGAGGGTCATCGAAACGCAAAGGGTCGATACGATCGATGGCACGGTCATCGCGATGCCCGTGCAGTCGATTCTGGTCCATTCCGACACCACCGGCGCTGTCGGTCTGGCAAAGCGCCTGAAACAGGGCATTTCCGCAAGGGGCGGCACGATCACCCCGTTGTCGCGCCAGTCGTGATGCAGAGGCCGAGATTTCCGACAGAAGGAACCTGATCCGGATGCCATTTTCAGATTACAGGACAGCCCTCGTTACCGGGGCGTCGGGCGGCATGGGCCGCGCCATTGCCGAACGGCTTTGCGCAAGGGGCCTGCGGGTCCATGCCCTTGCCCGAAGCGGCGAAAAGCTGCGCGAGCTTGCCATGAACCCCGCCATCATCCCCCATCAGATCGACATATCCGATACCGCGGCTGTGACCGGGCTGGTCGAGGGGCTTGAAATCGACGTTCTGGTGAACAATGCGGGCGTGTCGCGGCCGGGCAGTCTGCTGGGGTCCGAGGCATTCGATATCGACGAGCAGATCGACGTGAACCTGCGCGCAGCCTTGCATCTGGCACGGCTGCTGCTGCCCGGAATGATGGCACGCGACCGGGGGCATATCGTCAATATCACCTCTATGGCAGGGCATTACGAATTTGGCGGCCATATCGCCTATCACGCGACCAAGGCGGCGATGCATACCGTGTCGCGCCAGCTTCGCGTGGATGCCTTTGGACGCCGCGTGCGCGTGACCGAGATCAGCCCCGGCCGGGTCGAGACGGATATTTTCGCCCATGTCGAAAGGATCGATCCTGCGGAAGCAAAGCGGAAATACTTCGAGGGCTTCGAAATGCCCCAGACCTCGGACATTGCCGATGCGGTGGAATATTCGGTAGGGGCACCGCAATATGTGAACATCGCGTTGATCGAGCTTTTGCCGACATTGCAGGTGCCCGGCGGGCTGCGCACGGCAAAGCGGGTTGGCGACGAGGTTATCCTGACCGGCAACAAATAGACCGGATCACCGGGCAAGGAAAAACGCCGGCGCGGCGCGGCGTCGGCGTTTCCGGTTCTGATCTGCGCTATGCTCAGCCCAGGATCAGGCCCGGCAGAAACGTCACGATTCCGGGGAACAGTGCCAGCAGCAAGACGAAGCCGATCATGATCGCCAGAAAGGGGAACGTGACTTTGGCGATATAGGCCGTGCTGCGCCCGGTGATATTCTGGATCACCGCAAAATTGAAGGCCACAGGCGGGGTGATCTGCGCCATCTCGACCACCAGCACCATGAAGATACCGAACCAGACCTTGTCAAAACCCGCCGCCGTCACCAGTGGCAACACCACCGGCAGCGTCGTCGCGATCATCGAAAACCCCTCAAGCGCGGTCCCCAACACCAGATAAAGCGCGATCAGCGCAGCGATCAGCAAAAGGGGCGGCAGATCCCAGCTTGTCACGACATTGGCGACCGCCGCCGGAATCCCCAGCGTCGAGGTGATATTGCCAAGAACCGAAGCGCCAAGAATGATGATCCCCATCACCGAACAGGTCTGGACCGCGCCCAGAAGAACATCCCGGATCTCTTTCAGCCCCAAGGCTCCTTGCGACCATGAGACGGCAAAGGCCCCCAGCACTCCAAGCGCCGCCGCCTCGGAAGGGGTGGCGATCCCGCCATACATCGACCCCAACACGCAGAGGATCAGGAACAGCGCCGGTGCCAGTTCCTTCAGTGCGGCAAAGCGGTCGCTTAGCGGCATGTGGCGCAGGGCACGTTCGGCCTCGGGGACCGTCTCGGGCTGGCGCCAGGTCTTGTACATGATGTAAAGCCCAAAAACCGAGGCCAGCATGACGCCCGGCAGGAAACCGGCGGTGAACAGGCGCAGCACGGATTCGTTCGCCAACACGCCATACATGATCATCACCGTGGAAGGCGGAATCAGGAAGCCAAGCGTTCCCGCTCCGGCCAGCGAACCGATGGCGACATCGGGCGAATAGCCGCGCGACAGAAGCTCTTTCAGGGTCATCCGGCCAACCACTTGCGTCGTCGCCGCCGAGGAACCGGAAATGGCAGCAAAGATCGAACAGCCGACCACATTCACATGCAGCAACCGCCCCGGCAGCAGCCCGGCCCAAGGGGCCAGCCCGGTGAACAGCGCCGCCGACAGCCGGGTACGGAACAGGAACTCGCCCATCAGAATGAATAACGGCAGCGCGACCAGATCCGGCGTGGTCAGGATGTTATAGACATATTGCGGAAACAGCCTGTCGATCGGCAGGCTTGTGAACAGGACTGCAAGCCCAATCGCCGTCGCCAGCAGGGCAATGCCGATCCATGCACCGGCTGCAAGCGTCCCGAAAAGAAGTCCGAAGAGGCTGGAGATAATCGCGCTCATGACCGTCCTTTCAATTCTTGTTGCTGGTTCAGCCCGCCATCACTCGATTGCGCTGGCGACCCCCAGTTCCGGCTTGTTCAGGGCCCCGCCACTCAGACAGGTCACAAGCCGGGCGACCATCTGGAAGGCCAGAACGCCCATGCCGATGGTCAGCACCATCTGCGGGATCCACAGCGGCGTAAAACTGTCCTGCGACACCTCGCCATAGCCATGGGTCCGCAGCGTGAACCGGGCCAGCCAGATCGTCAGAGCCACCGTCACGATTGATCCCAGGGCGGCTGCAAACAGCTCTATCCCGCGCGCAAGGCGCCCCCTGCCCGCCGCCAGAAGCAGTTCCACCCGCAACTGCAATCCGGCACGCAGGGTCAGCCCCGCACCCAGAAGGAACGCGGCACCCATCAGATAGGCGCTGTATTCCCAGCCGACGCCGGTGCCGGCAGGGATGCTTTCAAGGATATATCGGCTGCCAAAGGCCAGCAGCGTATCGACCAGCACAAGCACGGTCAGCGCCGCCGTGCAGAATGCCGCGGCCCATGCCCCGCCAAGCGAAACGAGGTCCGCAGCCCGCTGAAGGCTTGCGGCAAAGCCGCGCGTCTCTGGCTGGTCCTGTTCGTGACCGGACGCGGCCATCAGTTCGCGCCCGCCGAGGCGCGATAGGCCTCGACGACGGCAAGCGCATCCGGCACACGACCGAAAAACTCGGCCTGCACATCCTTGGCGCGTTCCGCGATCTGGGCCTTGAGGTCATCCGGCATCTCGACCAGAACCATGCCGTTGTCGGTCATCGTCCCGATGCTGTCCAGATCGCCCTGACGCGAGACATCCCAGAATTTCGGCTCCAGCCCGGCGGCCACCTTGCTGATTGCGGCGCGGTTTTCGTCGGTCAGGCTGTTCCATTTGTCGAGATTGATGGTGACGGCGTTCGAACCCCAGGTGTGGTTCGTCGGATAGATATATTCGAGAAACTCCCAGAACTTGCCGTCCACCCCCGAAGTCGCCGAGGTCGCCACCCCTTCGACACGGCCCGAAGCCAGCGCGGGCAACAGTTCGCCCCAGGGCATGACCACGCCCTCCATGCCGACACTGGTGATGATATCAACCGTGTTCTTGTCGGCACCTCGGACCGGAATACCCCGGAACCCGGCAATGTCGTCAACCTTGGTCTTAAGGTAAACATACTGCGCAGGCGACGGCACCATATAGAGGATCTTCTGGTTGTACCGCTCGGCCAGCTTTTCGAACTCGGGACGCAGGAATTTGTGATACTCACGCAGCTCATCCATCGACGAGACAAGAAAGGGAACGCCTTCTGCCCCGAACATCGGGTTCAGCCCGACCTGTTGACTGATATTGATGTCAGCCATATCGACCAGCCCGTCGCGCACCGCAGCCAGTTGATCCGGCCCCTTGAAGCCCAGGGAACCGGCGGCATTCACCGTGATGACGACCTCGCCCCCGGTTTCCACATTGACGGCCTCGGCAAATTCCTTTGCATTTTCAACCATGAAATTGCCCTCGGGCAAAACATCCGACAGGTTGAGGCGGGTCTCGGCCACGGCGGTCTGGCCAAGACCCGCGATGGCGGCGACGCAAAAGGCGAAACTGCGAAATAGCTGCATCTCGATTCTCCCTGGTAACAGCTTGAGGCTTCCGGGCAGTCGTACAGAATGGCACCCGAAAACTGCTTCTGGTTAAGCATTCTTGTTTCGGGTGAGCCTAGCGGAGCACGATCCGGGCGCAAAAGAACAGTTCGATCTGACATGATCGCGATTGACTATGCCCGGCGGGAACGAAATCCTGCACCGACCGACCAGAAGGAGATCGGGCGGATGGACATAAGACGACTGCACGCTTTCGCCAGGATCGTCGATATCGGCAGCATAACCCGCGCGTCATCCATCCTGCATATCGCCCAACCGGCGCTAAGCCAGCAGATCGCCGCGCTGGAAACCCATTTCGGCAAGCCGCTGCTGGTCCGTTCCAAGCGCGGCGTGGTGCCGACCGAGGCAGGAAAGCTGTTATACCGGCATTGCCAGATGATCCTCAAGCAGTTCGATCAGGCCGAACTGGAGATCGCGGCCTCGGACGAAAGCCTGTCGGGCCTTGTCACCGTCGGCCTTGCGCCGCTCAGCCTGGGATCGCTGGTCGCCACGCAGTTGATCAGGGCGATCCGCGACGAGCATCCGGGCATCCGGCTGCATGTCAACGAGAATGTCGGCGGCGGAATCATCAGCGAGATGATCATGGCCGGCAAGGTCGATATCGCGCTGATCTATGATCCCGGCGGCATTCCGGGGGTGGAATTCAGCCCTATCCAGACCGAAGAGCTTTATTTCGTCACCGCTGAACCGCTGGCAGTGGCAGAAGGCGGCATAACCCTTGCCGATGCGATGCAGCACCCGTTGATCCTGCCGGACCGTATCCACACGATCCGGCAGGTGATCGACACGACCCTGTCGCGCGCGGGGCTGCGCGCGAATGTCGTGTCGCAAACCGAGTCGATTTCGATCCTTGCCGGCGCCATGGCCGAGGGAACCGGTGCCACAATCCTGCCCTACTCGGCTGCGCTTGCTGTCGAACGGCGGTTGCCCGAGGCCAGCCATTACCGGATCAGAAAGCCCAACATGAAGGTCAATATGGCGATCTGCGTCTCGGCGCAGCTTCCGTTGTCCGAACCCGCCATGATCGTTCGCAAGCGGCTGACCGAACTGGCGCAGGAAATCGCCGGTGGCGGCCAATGACCCGACGGTTCCGCCGGTTGCCTTCGGGCGACGCCGAACGTTCCCGCCGCGCTTCGCGCAAGGCCCGGACGGCCGTCAGCGTTTCTGTTCAGGCAACACAAGGTTGCGAAATGTCCTCTTGTGCAGATCACCAGCGGCGGTGCAGGCTTGGGGCGTGAATAATGCCCGGTGAAGGTATGAGCGCAAATCCTCTGACTGACAGCCTGTTGCCCGCAGCACGGGAATTGTTCAGCGCCGAGCCGGCCCTGGCGACGCTTTTCGGATTTGATCCGGCGCAGATCGTGGATCTGTCCTGTCTGTTCGCCGCCGTTCTGGGTGCCTGCCTGCCGCAGGGGCCGGCGCGCGATCAGGTCCGGGCAATCGCCGCGGATGTCTTTGCCCGCAATCCCGAGGCGCTGGAAATTGCGCTTGACGACCTGCTTGCCACGACGGCGCGGGACCAAGCACCGGGCGGCGCGGCGCAGGTTCTGCATTTTGCCCATGGCTATCACGCGTTGCTGTCCTATCGCCTGACCCGCGCCCTGTGGCTTGCGGGGCGCGAGGCGATGGCCTTGGCCATCAAGGGACAGTTCAGCCGCGCATTGGCGGTCGAGATATGGCCGCAGGCGCGGATCGGGCGCGGGGTCTGGCTGGATCACGGGTTGGGCGTGGTCATCGGTCAGACGGCGGTGATCGAAGAGGATGTAAGCCTTTGGCACGGCGTCACGCTGGGTTCGAATTTCGTCGATATGGGCGAAGGACGGCATCCGGTGCTGCGCCGGGGTGCGGTGATCGGCGCAGGCGCGCTGATCCTTGGCCCGGTCGAGATCGGAGCAGGCGCGATCGTTGCCGCCGGTGCCATCGTGACACATGACGTTCCGGCGGGCCATCTTGTGACCGGACCCCGCGCCGGGGATCGCGGCAACGGACGCTTTGGCGGTTTTGTCCCGCTGCGGGATCTGAAACGGGGGTAAGTCATGTCACTGGGTCTTGATCATCCCCTTGTCTGCGTTCGCGATCTTGACAGGGCGCGCGACACCTATCTTTCGCTTGGCTTTCTGATGAAGCCGCCGGGCCGCCATCCCTGGGGCACCTCGACGGCATTGGTGATTTTTCGCGATCAGCTTCTTGAGATCGTCAGCCTTTACGACGAAAGCTTGCTGGACAGCTATCCTGCGGGCGGCTTTTTGTTTGGCCGCCATATCCAGAAATGGCTGGCCGAGCGCGAGGGCGTGCCGCTTTCGGCCCTGAACTCGGCCGATGCCGGGGCCGATGCGGCGGCGGTCATGGCGCGGGGCGGGCATTGCGAGGGCACGGTGGATTTCGGGCGCGACGTGCTGCGTGATGACGGCACGCCCGACCGTACGGCGACGACGCTGAAGATATTCACCCGCGAGGGTCTGCCCCGGCTTGCCATGTTCGCCTGTCAGCAGCACCGTCGCGACCTGATCGAATTTCCCGCCTGGATGGATCACCCCAACAGCGCCTTCGGATTTGCCTCGGCCACGATCCTGGCCGAGCCGGTCGATCAACCCGCCGTGCGCGACTGGCTTGTGACGCTGCACGGTGCCGATGCGCTGCGCAAGACCGGCTGGGGCTTTTCGGTGGCAACCGGGAATGGCGACTGGCGCGTGACAAGCCGCGCCATGGCTGCGGCCTTGTTTGGCCCGCTTCCCGATGATCTTGCCCCGGATGGCGCTCCCTCGGTTATCTCGCTTGACATCAGATGCCGGTCATTTGCGCGGCTGCGGCCATTCATCGAAGCGGGCGCATTTTCCTGCCGCCAGACTGGCGATACTCTGGTACTGACCCAGACCGCACGGCTTGGCGGCGTGCTGCTGAGCTTTTGCGAAGCGACGGGCATGTGAAGGGGCCGCATGTCAAAAACCATGACCGACACGCTTGACACCCGCTTCCTGCGCGAATTTCTTGTCGTGGCGCATGAGGGCTCGATCCGGCGCGCGGCGGAAAGGCTTAATGTGGTGCCTTCCTCTATCTCGCGCAAACTTGCCGAGGTCGAGGCCCGGCTGGGCGTCGCGCTGTTCGAACGCAGTTCCAAGGGGGTGATCCTGACCGGGGCCGGTGATCTGGTGCGCGAACATGCCCGGCATCTGCGCGACGAACAGACCTATCTGTTTGATCAGATTGGTCACTACCGCGATGGCCGCAGCCAGGTGGTGCGGATCGCGACGGGCGAGGGATTTACCTCTGACCTGATGGAAAACGGGTTGCTGGAACTGACGCGCGAACATCCGCATCTGCGCTTTGTCATCGACCATGCGGGGACCAGCGAATTGCAGCGCCGGGTAATCGAGGGCGAGGCGGATATCGGCATCGCGTATAACCCCCTTGTCACGCAGGCGACGCGCTCGCTTGTCCAGTCGCGCCAGCCGCTTTGCGGAATCGTGCCGCGGGATTCGCCTCTTGCCGCGCGCAAAAGCGTCGGGCTGGCCGAAATGCTTGATCAACCGGTGGCGATCCTGAATCCGGACCACGCAATCCGGCATCTGGTGGGACAGGCTGCGGCTGACCGGGGACTGGCGCTGCGCGTTCACGTCGAAACCGCCTCGATCGCGCTGCTGACCCGTTACGTATGCGCCGGGGTCGGAGTCAGTTTTCTGCCGCGCTTTTCGGTCGCAGGTCAGGCGGCGCGCGGGGATCTGGTCGTGCTGGACATCGAGGAAACCTCTTTGCAGCATGTCAGCACGCATCTGATGGTACGCGCCCGCCGCCGCCTGCCGAAATCGGTCGATCTGGTCGCGAAATCGCTGTCTGGCCGACTGGTGGCGTTCCGCCACTAAGCGTTGCCCGATATGCAACGCATTGTACAGGAATGCAGCGGTTCCTGTGATTGCACGCATTGTGTAATCTTGTCGTGACAATGTGGATCACGCACAGGGTGACGGGGCAGACATATGACAAAGACGAATGGCAGGACGACCGGAGTGATCGGCCTTGGCGCGATGGGATCCGGCATGGCCTCAAGCCTGTTGCGGGCGGGTTTCGAGGTGTCGGGTTTCGATCCGGCGAAGGCCGCCTGCGCCCGTGCGCAGGATGCTGGTCTGACGGTGGCCGAAAGCCCCGAAAGGGTGTTCGCGGCGGCGGATGTTATCGTGCTATCGCTTCCCGCCGCGCATCAAGTCGAGACGGTCATCGCCGCAGCCAGAACTGCCGGTCTGCTGGCCGCAGGCAGCGCGCCGAAGGTGGTGATCGACACATCGACCTCTGAGGCGGCGGTCAGCCGCAGACTGGCGGCAATGCTTGAGGCGGACGGCCACGGCTTTCTGGATGCCCCGGTCAGCGGCGGACCAGCGGGCGCGGCCTCGGGCCAGCTTTCCGTCATGCTGGGCGGCGGCGCGAACTGGGTCGCGCAGGCCATGCCGGTGCTGGATTGCATGGCGGCAAGGGTCATTCATGTCGGCCCAAGCGGTGCGGGGAATGTGGCCAAGCTGGTCAACAACATGCTGGTCGCCAATCACATGATCACGACGGTCGAGGCACTGCGTCTGGCCGAGGCGTCCGGGGTCACTGCCCAGGATGCGCTGAAGGTCATAAACACCGCCACCGGCCGCAGCGCCCTGTCCGAGAACCACTTTCCCGCGTGGGTTCTGCCACGTACCTTCAACAGCGGTTTTTCGACCGGGCTGATGCGCAAGGATCTGCGGCTGGCCCGTGCCCTGGCGGCCGAGGCGGGAATCGCCACGCCGATGGCCGATATGGCGGCATCGCTGTGGGCGCAGGAAAGCTCGGGGTTGGGCGATGACGACGATTTCATGCTGATGGGCGACCCGCAGGCGGACCGCCTCAACAGAAAAGAGAGGGTGTGATGGCAAGGGATCTGATCGATATTTCAGCCCGCGTGGCCGAACTGCTGACTGAACTGACCGGCTTTCCCGAAATAAGGTCATGGGTGGGCGGCGAACTGGTCGAGGGGACAGGCGCCGATCTGGACCTGACCGACCCGGCGACGGGGCGCGTCTTTGCTTGCTATCGCGATGCCGGGCCCCGGATCGTGGCCCGCGCCGCCGAAGCCGCGAAAGAGGCGCAAAAGGAATGGTTCGCCAGGACCGCATCGGAACGCGGCCGGATCATGTTCGAGATCGGGCGCCAGATCCGCGCCGTTGCAAAACCCTTGGCGGAACTTGAGGCGCTGTCCGCCGGTCGCCCGATCCGCGACACTACGGGCGAGCCCGCGCGCATGGCCGAGATGTTCGAATATTACGCCGGCTGGTGCGACAAGATCACCGGCGACGTGATCCCGGTGCCTTCGAGCCACCTGAACTATACCCGCCACGAACCGCTTGGCGTGGTGGCCCAGATCACGCCATGGAACGCACCGCTGTTCACCTGCTGCTGGCAGGTCGCGCCGGCGATCTGCGCGGGCAATGCGGTGATGATCAAACCGTCGGAACTGACGCCGCTGACATCCGTGGTGATCGGGATCCTGTGCGAAAAGGCCGGTGCACCGAAGGGGCTGGTCAATGTGATCGCGGGGAATGGGCCGGACTCGG
>NZ_JBKEBL010000319.1:0-4160 GCF_047973135.1 Paracoccus sp. (in: a-proteobacteria) | reverse complement strand
GACAATGATCGCCTACGCCTTCCTGCAATCCCGCCGCCTCAAGGCCGCGGGACGGGAAAAAAGAATCCCCGGCCCGCCCCCGCAACCAACCATGCCAGCCGTCAGGCAAGCCATCCTCGACGCCTTCGCGAGATCGCCACCAGGACGCTGCCCTCATTGTGAAAAGCTCATCCAAGAGCGCCCCGGGAGAAATCTGCCAAAGTAGTGCTAGGCCCTTGCTTCAGCTTACTTGCGGATAGAGATGTATGAGTTTGACACGGGCGTCTTCGGTTGAGAATTGCCAGTTGACCTTTGCGTTTGCGGTGTTTCGGTTTCGGGTCCATGCACTGATTTGGGCGTCGAGCGTGGCCGGGTCCGGGATGCGCCGGTCCGCTTCGACCACAGGGAGGAACGCATGATGCCAGGTTCTGCTCGGCGGGGATTGGATCCATGGGCCAGTTCTCGACCGAGTATCTGCTTCAGGAAACCGGCACCGACGCCAGGCATATCCCCTAAAAGGGCAGCAACGATGCGGTGGCTGCGATCCCGTCAGGCGAGATCGGGTGCATGGCTGATCCTGCCGTCACCCAGCAGATCGACTCGGACCGGATAAACGTCATCGTCGCACTTTCGTCCGAACGGCACCCGGCCTTTGATGGCGTGCCCACCGCGACCGAACAGGGATATGATCTGGTTCTGTCGGGTTGGTTCGGGGTTTTCGCCCCCGAGGGGACCGACAAGGCTGTCGTCGATACGATCTCGGCACCGCTGAAGGAAATGGTGGAAAGCGATGCCTGCCGGGAACAGGTGCTGAGGATGGGCCTGCTGTCCGCCTATCGCGATCCGTCCGGGACCGATGCGGCGGTCGGGGACGATCTTGTCACCTTCACCCGAATCCGCGATGCTGCAGGCATTTCGATCAACTGATCCGGCACGTGAACGGGCTGTGAAAGGGGGCACGGGATGACAGGATCGCATATCCGGTACGAGGAAGCCGGGGGAATCGCCGAAATCACCATCTGCCGACCCGAGAAACGCAACGCGCTGACCGCAGCGATGATGTGCGATTTTCTTGTGCTGACCGAGGATGGCTTGGCCCCCTGATGGAAGAAAATTTCCGCCATACGCTGATGCTGTCGGACGGCGATTTCAGCACATTCGTGCCCCGCCCGATCAGCGCCGCATTTTTCGCGGCCATCGCCCTGATCCTGCTGACGCAACGGATCGCCTCGCTGGCGGAACGCAGACATGCCGCGCGCGATGGACAAAGCTGACGGAAGCCGGGTTGATCATCAAATTGGCGCAGCATCAGCATAAAATCAAATGGTTATAGCCTGACAGCACAATCAAAGAAAATCGTCAGGCATAGAGTAATGCCGACGGTCTTGAGTTCCTTGCGATCCCGATGACGGGCACAACAACGGGCCAGCGGACGACCACGGGGGACGATGCGCCTTGATTCCGGGCCGGGTCTGCTGTTCTGGCGTCGTGCCAGGGGCAGCAATATCCGCCTGTGCGGCCTGCGGGAATGGTCATTCGCCGGGGCCGCCGCTATCAGCCTTCAAAACGTTCCGGGCGGAACGGGGCGAACATGGGGTGGCGCAGGCCAAGGGCCATTTCCTCGGCAAGCAATTCTCCTGCGATCAGCCCCAGAGTGGCACCGCTATGGGAAAAGGCCAGAAAGCAGCCGGGCAGGTTTCGCAATTCGCCAAAGACCGGCTCGCCATCGCCGGGAATCGGTTTGGGGCCCAGATGCACCGCCTTGACCGTCAGTTCGGGCGCGCCGCAAAGAACATTGCGTGCTTCGTGGATCAGGCCCGCGACGGTGGATTCACGGGCCTCGAAACGGCCATCCTCATGCAGGACGACCTCTTCCTCGGACCAGCCGGAGTCAAGGAAAAACCCCCCCTCGGGTGTTGGCCGGATCGCGACGCGCGGGGTGTTGAGGACGGCGCGCAACGGATGGGGCAGAGGATGGGTCTCGACCAGCAGAGCGATGGGGGTGTCATCGCCGATGGCAATGCCCTGCGTTGCCATGGTGGCAGGGACCGCCGCGCCCGTCGCCAGCAGCACCGCATCGCCTGCAAAGACGCGGCCATCCGCCGCACAGGCGCCGGTGCAGCGCGCATCCGCGATCCGCAGTTCGGCCTGTCCGGCATCGGTGACGATGCAGCCGCCCGAGCCGGTGATTTCATCCGCCAGCAGACCGATCAGCGACGGCAGATCCACCCAGCCCTCGTTCGCGTTGAAGATCGCACCGGCGCTGGTTACTTTCTGGGCATCGACGCCCGCGACCCGCGCTGCAACCTCGTGGCGCGACAGCAGCTCGGCCGGGTATCCAAGCGCGCGTTCATAGCGGAACACATCCGCGATGTCGTTTTCGTCATCCTCGGCATCCCAGGTCAGCCCTCCTGCGAAGGACAGCCAGGCCGCGCCGGGATGACGGTCGGCCAGCACCCGGTAACGTTCGATCCCGGCTTGCCGCAGCCGGTGATAGGGCCGCGACCGCCGCCGGGCCGAGTTCAGCCAGGCCAGCGACCGCCCCGATGCGCCATTGCCAAGCGGGCCGTTATTCAGCAACGTAACCGCCACGCCCATGCGGACAAGATGCGCGGCGGTCGAGACGCCAAAGATGCCGCCGCCGATGATGACGGCTGTGGCGATGGCCGGGGCTGGACTTTGCATGTCAGTCAACTCCTGCTGGGCCGGTGAGATCGGCAAGGCTTTCCCACTGGCCACTTTGGGCGGCGCGTGTCAGCGCCTCCAGTGCGGCGGCATTGCCAAGGATGCAGGGCACGGGCTGGTTTTCCGTCACCGCCCTCACGAAGGCTTCGGCCTGAAGGCGGTACTGATCGGCGGGCGGGCAGACCACGACCTCGCGCCCGTCGCCCAGAAGATCGTCGCCCCGGTCGATGGCCAGACGGGCATTGTGACCGGCGGGGCAGTTGAACGGCACGTCAAGGACAAGATAGCCTGCGGTTCCCAGCAGTGTCAGTTGCTGCACCATCGCCCCCTGCGTCGAGACCGTAAAACCAAGCTGCCCGCCGCCCGGAAACCGCGCCGCACCGGTGGTCAGGCGGTCGGTGCCGAAACGCGGATCCTGGTCCATCGTGCAGGTAACGGAAAGAGGCTCGGCCTCGAAAAAGAACCGGGCGGCGTCAATGGCATAGCAGCCGATATCGTAAAGCCCTCCGCCGCCTATATCCTTCTGGTTGCGGACATTTTCGGGGTCGGTGTTGGAATAGCTGAACATCGCCTGCACGCCCGTCAGCCTGCCGATTCGCCCGGCCCGCACGAAAGCCCGCGCGCTTTGCCATTGCGGATGATGACGGGTCATGAATGCCTCGGCGACGACGCGCCCGGCGGCTTGCGCCGCATCTGCCACCTGCCGCGCCTCGGCCAATGTCAGCGCAAGGGGCTTTTCGCACAGCACATGCTTGCCCGCCGCAAGCGCCCGAAGGGTCAGCGGCACATGCAGGTGGTTGGGAAGCGGGATATAAACCGCCTCGACCTCGGAATCGGCCAGCAGCGCGTCATAACTGCCATGGGCGCGGGGGATCCCGAACTGGCGGGCGACCTGCTCGGCGCGGGTCAGATCGCGCGAGGCGATTGCCGAAAGGTGGCAGCCCCTGGCATTCTGCAAGGCGGGCAGCATCGCCTTTTTCGCGATCCCCGCCGTACCGAGAATGCCCCAAGAGATTTCTTTCATCCTGTATGTCCTGATATGAGCGGTCAAAGTACCTCGGCGAAGAATTTCTTCAGCCGGTCGGTTCGGGGGTTGGTAAACAGAGCTTCCGGAGTGCCGGATTCGACGATCTTGCCTTCGTCCATGAAAACGATCTGGTCGGCGACCTGCCGGGCAAAGCCCATCTCATGCGTGACGACCATCATGGTCATGCCGCGCCGTCCCAGATCTGCCATCAGGTTCAGCACCCCCTTGACCAGTTCCGGGTCAAGCGCGCTGGTCACTTCGTCGAACAGCATGATCTCGGGTTCCATGGCCAGGGCACGGGCGATGGCGACGCGCTGTTGCTGGCCGCCCGACAGGCTGGCCGGGCGATGGTCGCCGCGCCCCTGAAGGCCGACATCGGCCAGACGCGCCTCGGCGATGGCGCGCGCCTCGGCGCGGGGGATGCGCTTGATGCGGGTCAGGGCCAGCATGATATTGTCGCGTGCCGTGT
>NZ_JBKEBL010000045.1:0-40040 GCF_047973135.1 Paracoccus sp. (in: a-proteobacteria) | reverse complement strand
GAGAAATCATGCCAGATCCCGTTCCTTTCACAGATTTCGACAGCGTCATTGCCGGCGCGGGCAGCGCGGGCTGTGTGCTGGCCAACCGGCTGAGCGCCGACCCCGCGCGCAAGGTGCTGCTGATCGAGGCGGGCGGGTCGGATAATTACATCTGGGTGCGGGTGCCGGTGGGCTATGTCTATTGCATCGGCAATCCGCGCACCGACTGGTGCTATTCGACCGCGCCCGAGGCGGGGCTGAACGGGCGCTCGATCCGCTATCCGCGGGGCAAGCTGCTGGGCGGCTGTTCCTCGATCAACGGCATGATCTATATGCGCGGGCAGGCGCGCGATTATGATGGATGGCGGCAGGCGGGCAACGAGGGCTGGGGCTGGGACGATGTCCTGCCCTATTTCCTGAAATCCGAGAATTTTTTTGGCGGCGCGGACGGGATGCATGGCACGGATGGCCCGATGCGCATCGAAAGGCAGCGCCTGTCATGGCAGGTGCTGGACGCCTTTCGCGCGGCGGCCGAGGCTTCGGGGATCCCCTTCACAGGGGATTTCAATCGCGGCGACAACGAAGGCGTCGGCTATTTCCATGTCATGCAGCGGCGCGGGCGGCGCTGGAACGCGGTGGACGGGTTTCTGAAGCCCGCGCGCAACCGCGCCAACCTGACCGTGCTGACCCATGCCGAGGTGGACCGCCTGACCTTTGACGGGCGGCGCTGCACCGGCCTGATCTTTCGCCGGGGCGGGCAGTCCCATGCCGTGACGGCGCGGGACGGGGTGATCCTGTCGGCGGGCGCGGTGGCCAGTCCGGTGATCCTGCAACGATCAGGTATCGGGGCGGCGAATGATCTGGCCACCATCGGCGTCGCACCGCTGCACGATCTGCCGGGCGTCGGGGCGAATTTGCAGGATCATCTGCAATTGCGCACGGTCTTTGGCGTGACGGGCGTGCCGACGCTGAACGCGATGATGGCGACTCTGCCGGGCCGGATCGGTATCGGACTGGATTACATCCTGCGGCGGCGCGGACCGATGACAATGGCCCCCAGCCAGATGGGGGCGTTTACCCGCTCGGGGCCGGATGTAGACAGCGCCGATCTGGAATTTCACGTCCAGCCACTGTCGCTGGATGCCTTCGGCGAGCCTCTGCACCGCGACCCGGCGATCACCGTCAGCGTCTGCAACCTGCGCCCCGAAAGCCGGGGGTACGTGCGCGCCAGTGCCGCAGATCCTGCCGCCCCACCTGTGATCGCGCCGAACTACCTGTCCACCGACAATGACCGCCGCCGCGCCATCGCCGCGCTGCGGCTGGCGCGCGGGATCATGGCGCAGCCGCCGATGCAGCGGTTTCAACCGGTCGAGAAATTACCGGGCGCAGGTGTTGACAGCGATGCCGCCCTGCTGCGCGCCGCCGGAGATCTGGGCACGACAATCTTTCACCCGGTTGGAACGGCACGCATGGGCCGCGACCCGATGGCCGTGGTCGATCCACAACTGCGCGTCCACGGTATCGGGGGGCTGCGTGTGGTCGATGCCTCGGTCATGCCGGCAATCGTGTCGGGAAACACCCATGCGCCGGTCACGATGATCGCCGAAAAAGCCGCCGATCTGATCCTCGCGGGGTAATTATAGCTGGCAGAAGCCAATTTGATCATCAAATTGGCGCAGCATCAGCGTGAAATCAAATGGCTATAAGCGCAGTTCGCTGGCCGACTGCGCCGCGTTCGCAACACCCCGGCCCCATGATCTTGGGGTGCGGCTTTCCGGCTACCCAAACAGTGCCGCGCGGCCTATAGTGGATGCGGATTGCGGCACAAGGGGAACAACAGGATGCGCTGCCCGTTTTGCGGAAATAACGATACGCAGGTCAAGGACTCTCGCCCGGCCGAGGATAATGTCGCCATACGCCGCCGCCGGTTCTGCCCCGCCTGCGGCGGGCGCTTTACCACCTATGAACGCGTGCAGTTGCGCGACCTGGTCGTGGTCAAGACGAATGGCAAGCGCGAGGATTTCGACCGCGACAAAATGGCCCGCTCGATCCGGATCGCCATGCAGAAACGCCCGGTCGAACCGGACCGGATCGAACAGATGATCAGCGGCATCGTCCGCCGTCTGGAAAGCACCGGAGAGACGGACATCCCCTCGAAGATGATCGGCGAGATCGTGATGGAGGCGCTGTCCCGCATCGACAATGTCGCCTATGTCCGCTTCGCCAGCGTTTACAAGAATTTCCAGGATGCCGACGATTTCGATAAATTTGTCGCGGAATTGCGTCCGGTCGGGCCGCCGGATTGAGCCACCCGTCTAATCATGACCTTCGGCATATGCGGCATGCGCTGCGGCTTGCACGGCGCGGATTGGGCAATGTCTGGCCGAACCCCGCAGTAGGTTGCGTGCTGATCCGTCAGGGCAGGGTGGTCGGGCGCGGCTGGACCCGGCCCGGCGGTCGCCCGCATGCCGAACGCGTCGCGCTTGACATGGCCGGGGACAAGGCGCGCGGCGCGACCGCCTATGTTACGCTGGAGCCCTGTTCCCATTACGGCCACACGCCGCCCTGTGCCGCAGCGCTGATCGCGGCAGGCGTGGCGCGCGTCGTCTCGGCGATGACGGACCCTGATCCGCGCGTCTCGGGGCGTGGTCATGCGATGCTGCGCGATGCCGGGATCGAGGTTCTCGAAGGCCTGGCCGAGGCCGAGGCTCGCGCCATGCAGGCCGGGTTCCTGATGCGTGTGACCCTTGGCCGCCCCTTTGTAACACTGAAACTTGCCAGCAGTTTCGATGGCCGCATCGCCACGGCGGGGGGCGAAAGCCAGTGGATCACCGGGCCTGATGCGCGGCGCCATGTCCACGCGCTGCGCCTGTCGCATGACGCGATCATGGTGGGCGGGGGCACGGCGCGCGCTGATCGTCCCTCGCTGAATGTGCGCGGCTTTGGCGTGGTCAGGCAGCCCGCGCGGGTCATCGTGTCGTCGCGCGCCGTGCCGGACCTGCCGCCCGAAGGCCGTGATTTCGGCCCGCTCTGGCAGGTTTCGGGCGATCCCGGCGATATTCTGGGCCAGCTTGCGGCGCGTGGCGTCACCCGCGTGTTCTGCGAGGGGGGGGGCGTGCTGGCCGCCGGATTGCTGGCCGCCAATCTGGTGGATCAGCTGGTCGGCTACAGCGCCGGGCTGATCCTTGGCGCGGACGGGCGGCCTGCGGTCGGGCCTCTGCCCGGCAGCCGCCTTGCTGAAATGCCGCGCTTTCGGCTGATCGAAGCCCGCCCGATCGGGCCGGACCTGTTCCATCGTTGGCAACGCCTATCTGCGCCAGATCCGGCTATGCCCGGCCAGCGCCCCCTGTAACTTGGCCAGAACCCGCAGCGCCGGGCCGCCCCGGCTGGCGCGCGGATCGCTTAATCGGTCCAGCACGACCTCGACGGGGCAAGGCAGTCGGCTGATCGGGTCGTGGTAACGCGGATAGGCGATCAGGCAGGCATGGACCAGCGCGGCAAGATCGGGGCGGGCCTGCCGTCGCGCCGGGACCGGCCCAAGATCGCGGGTCAGCCCCCATCCGGCATAGAAGGGCGCACCCAGAACCGTCACCGGAATGTCGCGCAAGAGCGCCTCGAACCCAAGGGTCGAAGTGATCGTCCAGACCTCGTCGATCCGGGCCAGCAGACCGGCCGGATCGGCATGGCGGGCGACATGATCGGCCAGCGCGGCCAACCGCTCGTCCGGAATCAGGCCGGGGCGCAATCCGGCCTCGACATCCGGATGCGGCTTGTAGATCAGGATCGCGCCGGGGTTTTCGGCCCGCGCGCGTTCCAGCAGTGCCAGATTGGTCCGTTGCTCACCCGCGCCCAGACGGATCGAGGCGTCATCCTCGACCTGGCCGGGGACAAGGATCAGCCGCGCGCCGCCCCGTGGGGGCAGATCGATTTCTGCACCGGGCAGGTTGTATTTCGACAGGCCCGCCGCCCGGATCGCCACGATCAGCCGCGCTGCGCGGGCGGCACCACCGGGGGGCGGGCCTGCGGCGATCAAACGCTCCAGCCGGCTTTCGCGCGTCGGGTCGAAATAGATGCCCAGATCGTCGGCGATCAGCGACAGGGGCGGGGTCAGAGCCGCCCCCAAACCGCGCGAGCGCAACAACCCGTCCTCGACCCGGATGGCCTGCGGCACCGGACCAGCCTTGCCCGCCCATGCCAGCGTGACCTGTGCAGAGGGCTGACTGGTAAAGCGCAGGCGGCCTCCCTGCTCGAATATCTGCGCGATATACGGGCGTTTCCACAGTCGCATCCCATAGGCCAGATGGCCGTCGCGATCCTGACGGAAGGCGGCGGTTTCAGCCTGCAACTGATCGACCGCGCCGGAAAAGTCGGTCAGCCGGTCGCGGCAGGGATCGTACCAGACCGGGGCCAGCAGGTGACTTGCCGCGAACAGGGTTTCGCGACTGGCATGGCCCCGTGGCGGCAAAGGTCGGCGGTCGTCGGTCAGCCCCCATCCGGCATAGAAGGGCTGGCCGAAAAGGCGCGGGCGGTGTCCGGCCAACAGCGCCTCGTATCCCAGTTGCGAACTGACGGCATAGACGGCATCCGCCCCCTCGACCAGTCGCCACGGAGAGACTGGTGCATCGCAGAAAACCTCGCCCGGGGACAGGTCGTCACGGGTCAGATGGCCGGGGCGCAGGCCCGCCGAGCTTTCGGGATGGGCGCGGATCACGATGCGGCGGCCGGGGTTTTCATCGCGCGCGGCCCGCAGCATCGCCAGAAACCTCTCACGCCCGGCCCCCATCAGCGAAGCATCGCCGCGTGTCTGATCGACGACCAGCACATAGCCGCGGGGCGGGGCGGGCTGATCGGGGCGGTGGGCGTTGTATTTCGACAGATCCAGCGCGCGCAGCCGGGCGATTCCTTCGGCTGCCGTATCGACCAGCGCGGCGGCGCGCGGATCGGAGACAAACCGTTGGATCCGCGAGGGGCGTGCGGGGTCGAAATGCAGCCCGTCCTCGTCGATCAGCAGGCCGACGGGGCCGCGCGTCAGAACGGGGTGGCGTGTCCGGCCCGGCATGACGGATCGCAGGAACGCGTCCTCGACCGTGACCAGCGGCACCCCGCGCCGCGCCGCGATGGCGTGCCCGCGCCATGCCGTCGGACTGGCGCCCCAGATGCCGACCCGGTCAGAGGGCGAGGGCAGGCCCGTCCGCAGCCGCCAGCCTGCAAGGCACATGATGCGCGCAAGGCGCGGATTGCGCCAGAAACCCAGATTGTAAACGAAAAGCCGCCGGGATGCGTCCCGGCGGCCTTCTGTGTCATCTTCTGGTCCGGTCAAGATCAGTTGGCGATATTCTGGACCGAGTTGGCCGAGACCAGCGTGCCGGTGATCGCCAGCAGCCGCTTGCGCCACTGGACATAGGGCGCCTCGGTGACATAGACGGTGTCGCCGTCGCGGATCAGGAAGTCGCGGGCCAGGAACAGGCCATTGGGCCGGGTCATGTCAAGCACATAGACCATCCGTTGCGTTCCCGTCACGGGTTTGCCCATCACCTTGCTGGCGACCGATTCGGGTTCTTCGCGCATGACGAACACGCCGGTCGGATCCGCCAGATCCGATGACAGGCCGCCGACCATCGCCACGGCCTCGACCGCGCTGATCATCTCGTTGCCCAGGGGAACACGGGTCTGGCCACCCAGAGCGCCCAGGGCGGTGAAGCTGCGCTGATCCTCTTCGACCAGAACGATGTCGCCGGGGCGCAACGCGATGTCGCTGGAGGAACCGGCGTAAAGATCGGTCAGCCAGACCTTGCCCGAGGAATTGCCGCGCTTGACGGTGATGACCGCGACCTCGGGCTCGATCGACACGCCGCCGGCACGGGCCAGCATCGTGGACAGGGTCCGGGTCGGCCGCTCGATCGGATAGACGCCCTGGCTGACGACCTTGCCCATCACGGAAACGGTTGCGCCATCGCCCGCGACGCGCGCCACCGTCACCTGCGGATCGGGCGTCTGCGAGCTGAGCTTTTCCGTGATGATCGCGCGCAGTTCTTCGGGGGTACTGCCTGCGGCCATGACGCGGCCGGCATAGGGGACGAAGATATAGCCGTCGCTGTCCACCTGAATGCGCTGCAATTCGGTCGAACTGGCCCCAAGCGAGGTCAACAGCCCGTCATCGACGTTTTCCCAGACCGACAGCCCCAGCACGTCGCCCGGCCGGATTTCATCCGCGCCAACCGTGTCTGCATTGCGGAAACTGTTCGAGAACCCGTAGACGGGCGCGTAATTGGTGGAACGGTTCACATGGTCGTTGACATAGATCACCTGTGCATCGCCGCCGCGATCCACCGAACCGCTGTAGATTTCGCCCTTGGTCGGGCCGGACCTGGGCAATGCGCAGGCCGCCAGCAATCCAAGCGCCGCAATCATCATCACGCGCAGGACCACATTGTTTTTCGGGAGAACTGTCACCTCGGGAACTCCTGTAGTCATGTCAGCATTCTTGCCGGATTTTGGGGCACCTTAGCGGCGCGGGATGCCTATGACCACAATTTCTTGTGCACAATTGTCACTGATCAGCGATCTGATGCCGGTACATCACACGACCGGATGCCAGCGTCTCGTACGGATCCTCGGGGGCAAGCATCATGTCGCTGACGACGCGCAGGGCATGGGCGCGCGAACGTTCGGAATAAAACCCTCCGGGTATCTGGCTGGTTTGCAACAGAAAATCGCGCAGGATGCGATAGGCCTGCGGGTCCGACGGCTGCGGATCGGCGAAGAAATCGGCAAGACTTTGATCGGAAACGATGCCGGGTTTCTGATAAATTGCCCGTCCCAGCGTCTTGACCGGAATCCCGTGCCACAACGCCTGTTGCGCCCCGGTCGAGTTGACCGTGACGACCGAACGCGCCTGTGACAACAGTTCAGCCAGCTTGCCGCCCCGGACGTAATGGACGCGTTCGGCGACGCCGTGCCGGGTTGCCGAGGCGATGACGGCGCGGCGGTTTCCGGCGCGCCCGTCCTCAAGCGGATGGGCTTTCAGCAGCAGGTGGTGGTGATGCGGGGCCGAGGCCGCGAATTGCATGATGACATAGTCTATCAACTGCGCGTTGCTGCGGAACGGCGAATGCCCGCGAAAATTCGAGTCATGTTCAAGTTGCAGCAGCACCAGCGAATAGGGCCAGCCCGCAAGACGGAACTTGCGCCACTGAAATTCGCGCTTGAGGTTCAGAAGGGGCGAGATCATGAAACGGCGCAGATTCAGCCGAAATTCCTGCGCCACCGAGATGCCGCGATGCCCCTGATAGCTGCGATAGCGCCGGTTCGCGATCAGCACGAGGAAATGATAAAATGCGCCATAGAATTTGTGATGCCGCATGTCGCCCCAGGTGGCGGGCGGACGGCGCAGATCGGCCGGGGTTTCACGCAGCGCGTTGCGCATTTCCGACAGCGGAATGTGCATGATCGGCGAATTGCCGTTGGATCCGTTCCTTTCATAGGTGATCCAGTAGGGGCGCAGATATCCCTCTTCAAAGACGTGAAAGCGCAGGTCGTCCTGATGCGCGGCATTGCGGGCGATGGCGTGGATGGGCCGCACATCGCCATAAAGGACAATATCCGTCACCTCTTTTTCCACAAGAATCCGATCCAGATGTTCGGGCCAGTCCTGCATCGTGCCGGTATGGGGGATGTAATGCGCGTTGTCGGACCAGAAATATTCGTCACCGGCATTGAAGCCGCAGCGCCACACCGTTGCGCCCGCCGCGCGCAGCAGGATGCCGAGCCGGTCGAAGAATGGTCCATGCGGACCCTGCAGGAACAGGAAAACCCTATCCTCCGGTGCGGGGCAACCGGGGTTCACGCCGCGCGCGCCATCCTTGAGGGGCATCGCCTGGTGAAGCATGGGTCGGTCAAAACCTGTATGATCAGCCGGATCGCAAGTGATTCGGCATGTTGCTGTGTGGAAGTTTCGAGGGTACCGGTTAAATATTTAGCAATAGTTACGCGAAACCACTTATCGAACAAGCTATCCGAACGGCTTGTCCTTGTATCCCTAATAGTTATGACCAACCTTTAACAGGCATGCAACAGAAGGACCGAGATGTTTACAGGGATCATCACTGACACAGGGCAGGTGCGCGCCGTCGAAATGCGTGGCGACATGCGGGCGCGGATTGGCTGCGGCTATGACATGGGCGGGGTCGGACTGGGGGCCTCGATCGCCTGCGACGGGGTGTGCCTGACGGTGACCGCCAAGGGACCGGACTGGTTCGATGTGGACATCTCGGCCGAGACCCTGTCGAAAACAAATATCGGCGTGAATGGCTGGACGGTCGGCAAGCGGCTGAACCTGGAGCGCGCGCTGAAGGTCGGGGATGAACTGGGCGGGCATATCGTCAGCGGCCATGTCGATGGTGTGGCCCGGATCGTCGCAGCGAAAGACGAAGGCGACAGCCTGCGCCTGACCTTCGATGCCCCGTCCGCGCTGGCCAGGTTCATCGCGCCCAAGGGCTCGGTCGCGCTGAACGGAACCTCGCTGACCGTGAACGAGGTCGAAGGCACGCATTTTGGCGTCAACCTGATCCCGCATACGCGGCAAGTCACCACCTGGGGCGACGCGGCACAGGGCGATGCGGTCAATCTGGAAATCGACACGCTGGCCCGCTATGTCGCGCGGCTGGCCGAGGCCGGGGCGGCGGGGCTGTAGGATGGGCGCGGGAATTGGGCATAATGGCGGGCCGCAGATGCGTTCCGTCGCATGGCAGGCGCATTGCTGGCGCGCGGCGCGGCAGCAGCTTTTGCCGGTTCTGCCAATCGAGGTGGTCAGGCTGCGGGTCCGGCGCGCGCAGGCCCTGGGGTTGGATTACAGGACTTATGCCGGCATCCGTGCCACGACCGGGCGCGATCTGGTGGCATTCCTGTTTTCATCGAACGCGCTTGGCGTCTTTCGCGACGGCGCGCCGCTGCCCGCCGATTGCCGGGACAAGCTGGCCGGGCTGGCGGCGGAACGCCATCTGGGCACGGCACCGGGGCTGGACGACGCTGCGCTTGCGCGGCAGATCGGTGCGGACTCGGTCTTGCATCTGCCGCGATTCGGGCAAAGCTGGGCGGCGATGCGCGATCAGATGAAGCTGTGGCTGCATGATCGCAGGCTGCCGGGCGACGCGGTGCTGATGATCGGCGAGACCGATCACGAACGAGAGGCGATGACGGCGGGCGGTCTGGCGGGATTTGTCAGCGGCAACCGCTATTTCGGAAGGACGACCCATGCAATATGACAGGCCCGGCAAGATCAGCGACGACCTGCGCGACGCGATCTCGACCACCGAGGAAATCATCGAGGATGCCCGCAACGGGCGGATGTTCATTCTGGTCGATCACGAGGATCGCGAGAACGAGGGCGATCTGATCATCCCTGCGCAGATGGCCACGCCCGACGCGATCAACTTCATGGCGACACATGGCCGGGGTCTGATCTGCCTGTCCATGACCGGCGACCGGCTGGACGCGCTTGGGCTCAGCCTGATGAGTCCGCGCAACTCCAGCCGGCACGAGACCGCCTTTACCATGTCGATCGAGGCACGCGAGGGCGTGACCACCGGCATCAGCGCCCATGACCGCGCCCGCACCGTCAGCGTCGCCATCGATCCGACCAAGGGTGCCGCCGACATCGCCACGCCCGGCCATGTCTTTCCGCTGCGCGCCCGCGAGGGGGGCGTGCTGGTCCGGGCCGGGCATACCGAGGCGGCGGTTGATATTTCGCGACTGGCGGGGCTGAACCCCGCAGGCGTGATCTGCGAGGTGATGAACGAGGATGGCACCATGTCGCGCCTTGCCGATCTGGTGGCCTTTGCGCAGAAACACGGGCTGAAGATAGGGACGATCAGCGATCTGATCCGCTATCGCCGCCGCCATGACAGCCTGATATCAGAGCGCAGTCAGCGCGTTGTGCAGTCGCAATATGGCGGCGACTGGATCATGCGCATCTTTGCCGATCAGGCGCAGGGGGCGGAACATATCGTCCTGACCAAGGGCGATCTGTCCACACCCGAACCCGTGCTGGTCAGGATGCACGCGCTGGATCCGCTGCATGACGTGCTGGGGATCGGTCGCGAGGCCGCCGGAACCCTGCCTTCGGCAATGCGGGAAATCGCGCGCGAGGGGCGCGGTGTCGTCGTGCTGCTGCGCGATCTGGGCAAGACCCTGCCGCAATCCGAGGATGTCGGGCCGCATACGCTGCGTCAATACGGGCTGGGGGCGCAGATTTTGTCGGCGCTTGGGTTGTCCGAGCTGATCCTGGTGACGAATTCCGCGCCGGTGAAGGTTGTGGGGCTTGACGCCTACGGGCTTTCGATCCATTCCACGCGGCCTATTCCAAAGGACTGACGCCATGGCCTCGAACACTCAGCACCACGACCTGCCGCTGCCGCAATTCGACCGGCCGGTGCGGCTGCTGATCGTCGTTTCGCCCTATTACAAGGCGATTGCCGACAATCTGGTGGCGGGCGCGCGCGCGGTGGCCGGGCAGGTCGGGGCCAGCACCGATCTGGTTCAGGTACCTGGCGCGCTGGAGATTCCGACAGCCATCGCAATGGCCTCGCTGCATGGGATCTATGATGGCTATGTCGCGCTTGGTTGTGTGATCCGGGGCGAGACGACGCATTATGACACGGTCTGTAATGACAGCTCTCGCGGGCTGGCGCTGCTGGGGTTGCAGGGCCATGCCATCGGCAATGGTATCCTGACGGTCGAGAATGCGGAACAGGCTGCGGTGCGTGCCGATCCCGGCGGGCAGAACAAGGGTGGCGGCGCGGCGGCGGCGGCGCTGCATCTGGTCGCCCTGTCGCGCAAATGGTCGGCGCGACGCGGTTCCGGCACGCGGGCAGGCGATGTCGATCTGATCCGCCTTGCCGGCGAACTGGAAGGACAGTCACGGACATGACCAAACCGGACAGACGCGCACTTTCCAGCGCCGCCCGGCTGTATGCGGTGCAGGCGCTGTTTCAGATGGAGGCGGCCGGGCAATCGGCCGATCACGTCATGAAAGAGTTTCGCAACTATCGCATCGGAACCGACGATGGCGAGGATTCGCATCCCGAGGCTGACGAAAAGCTGTTTTCGCGCATCGTCGATGACGCCGTAACCTGGCAATCGCGGATTGATCAGGCAACGGATCGTGGTCTGGTTGCGAAATGGCCCATCGACCGGATCGACCCGGTCCTGCGCGCCCTGTTCCGCGCCGCCGGGGCAGAACTGGTCACACCCAAAACGCCGCCCAGGGTCGTGATTGCCGAATATGTGCGGCTGGCCGAGGCGTTCTTTCCCGAGGGCCGCGAGCCGAAATTCGTCAACGCGGTGCTGGATCACGTTGCCCGCGACCTGCGCCCCGACGCCTTTCAGGGTGCGGCGCGCTGACCCCTTCACGGATCGGAAATTCGGCGTAGACTGGCGGGAACCGTCCCGACCGGAGTATGCCTGATGCCACGACTTGTCCGACTTTATATCCTGAATGTCCTGATCGGCATCGCTTTGGCCGTGGCGTTCACGGGCCTGCTGCTGTGGCTGGACGTGGCGCATCTGCGGCACCTGATTCTTTCCAGCCCGATGGGCTGGCTGGCCGCCGCGATGCTGATCGCATTTAACAGTATCGTCTTTGCCGGTGTGCAGTTCGGCATCGCGGTCATGCGCATGGCCGATGATCGCGATCCCCCGGCAGGCGGTCGTCGCGAAACTGTCGCCGGGCAGCCTGTACCCGAGATGATCGGTTCAAAACCTGTCAGAAAGGTCAGATTGTCAACGCAAATGGGCAACTGATCGGGCCGTGTCTGTCGCAAATGCGCAACATTGTGGTTAAGCGGCACCGCCCTGAATTTAAACTTAATAGTCCGTTAATCACATAACGTTACCATTCGCGTCAACTTTATGAACCGCCTGTATCAGGTGCGGATACGCCGAAAGTGCAAGGAATGGCTTGGCTTTCCGGCTGTGGCGGATGAACGGCGCAGGTCAACTTCAAATAATTGTTTCAGCCGATGCCTCCTTTCGGGCCAAAGATGCGGAATAAATCACGTTTCGATCACGTTTTCGCCAGATCGCGATGTGCTGTCGCCATCTTTGTTTGTCGGGCGGGACCGAATAAACCCGTTTTCAGCAGAGATGCTCTGACGCCGATCCGGCATCAGAACCGAGCAGACGCTCTATAGACTGAGGGTTTAACGAATGAGCAAGATTGCACTTCTCAGCGGTGCGACCGCCATCCTGACGGCGCTGTCCGTCCCCGCTTTCGCGCAGACCGAGATGTCCACCGGCGCGAACGTGACCGGTGTGACCGGCATCGACGACCGCATCACCGACATTGAAGACGATGTCACCGACGACTTCGACCGTTCCAGGGATAACGAGCGTTTTGGCCCGGCTGATCGCCGCGACGGCCTGTTCGGCAACCTGTCGCTGTCCTATGTGGGCCGCAACGGCAATGTCGATAACCAGGATTTCTCGCTGGGTGGCCGCGTGTCCTATAACAGCGGTCAGTGGGCGCAGACCATTGGCATGTTGCTGGAATACGGCGAGAACGACAATGGCGACAAGGATGTCGAAGACACCAGCGTGATCTATGATGCGCGCTATTACTTTGACGACCGTTGGTATGCCTTTGCACTGGGTCGCTTTGAAATCAACGGCATGGTTGACGGCAAGCGCAATGACGCCTCGCAGTCCGACAGCGATTTCGAAGACGAATTCACCGATTATCGCCGCGACGGCTTTATCGGCGTTGGACCGGGCTATCGCATCCTGAACAGCGATTCGACCACCTGGCGCGTTCAGGCCGGTATCGGCTGGCGGTATACCCAGACCGGTGCGCAGCATCGCGGCTATAACTTCGACGGTACGCCGGTTGACGATTCGTCGGACAGCGGTTTCGGTGGCGTCGCCTCGTCGCGCCTGTATCACCGCTTTAACGACACCATCTTCCTGACCAACGACACGGACTATCTGAACTCGTCGGGGTCGGACTATGTTGTCAGCAACCAGTTGGGTGTGAACTTCCAGATGGGCGACAAGCTGGCCACGCGGATGAGCCTGACCACCGAGTATCAGCAAAACCGCAAGACCAAGACCGACAACACCTTCGGCGTGTCGCTGGTTTACGGCTTCTGATCGATCCCTCTTGATCTGAAGTCTCTCTGGGGGGCGGGTGCAAACCCGCCCCTTTTTCCATGCGCGCCTGAAATCCGGGGGCCTGAAATCCGGGGGAGGTGGCGGGAACCGCAGCGACCGCGGCAGCACGAGATTTCCCGAAAGCCTGGATAACCAGGTGGGCGCCGGATAACGAGACCAGGGTCACGCCAGAGCCAGCCCCCTCGGAAAAATTATAGGCCAGTGGAAAAATGGCCGCTCGCGAGAAGAGCAGAAACCCGCCAAGGCTGACAGATAGGGTGCCGCCGCGCGGCTTTCAAGCGCTGGTTGGCGAAATCGGGCGGGCAGGACAACTTGCACTGTGTTTATGTTTCGTTCTATTCTGCCGCGATGAGCCACGACCTGCCCGACCTGCCCCCCATGCCCGGCCAGCGCCTTGCGCGCGGGGTGGCCCGGCTGTTGCGCAGCATCGATCATGCCGTGCTGACCGAATTCACGCCTGTACGCGGATTGCGCGTCGATGTGATCAGTCTTGGCCCCAAGGGAGAGCTGTGGATCGTCGAGTGTAAAAGCAGCCGCGCCGATTTTACCGGCGACCGGAAATGGCAGGGCTATCTGGATTGGTGCGACCGTTATTTCTGGGCAGTGGATGGCGAATTTCCGGACGATTTGCTGCCCGGCGATACCGGCCTGATCCGCGCCGACGCCTATGGTGCCGAAATCTTGCGCATGGCGCCCGAGGCACGGCTGGCGGGGGCGCGGCGTAACCGGCTGATCCGCGATTTCGGCCGCGCTGCCGCGCTGCGGCTTCAGGGGTTCAGCGATCCGGGCGGGGCTTTTTCCTAGGCTTGCCGCCCTTTCCGCCGGCCATCTCTCGCGCTGCTTCGGCGGCGGCCAGTAATTCCTCGGCGATCTCGGTGGCCTCGTCCGGGTCGAAATCCAGCGGCAGGTCGATCCCCTCGGCTTCCAGATAGATGCGCACCATGCCCTGATCGGTCGGCCCGACCTGAAGGTTGGCGGCAATGTCGCTTGGGGTGTTGATACTCATGGTGGTGATCCCGGTGTCAGAATGATCTTTCTCTAGCCCGAGGCGATTTTGCGGGCAAGTCGGGCTTGCAACCAGCGCCGCGCGGGGTTATTCACCGCATCCGTGCCGCCTTAGCTCAGTTGGTCAGAGCGCTGGATTGTGGATCCAGAGGTCCCCCGTTCAAGCCGGGGAGGCGGTACCATCCCTTCCGCAGCGTTATCTGTAAAAACCGCCCCGATCTTTCCGGCTTGCCGGAACAATGACTGCCGCTTGGGGTTATAGGGTCGAATGTTTCCAGGCGCAGGCCGAAAGGATTTTGACCATGCCCAAAGCGACGGATGCCGCCGAAAAGGCAAAGCGCGATCCGGATGCCCCCGCAAGCGAGGCCGCAGCCGAACTTGAGGCGGGCATGCGCAAGATTGCCGCAGACGCGCGCGAAACCATCGACCGGCTGACCGATAGCGAGGGGGCCGAGCGCCTGCGCGCCCATGTTGATGATTTCCTTGGGAACCTGCGGGATACGGGCCGGGAATATGGCGGGCAGGCCCGTGCCGGGGCCGGACGCATCTATCACGCGGGGCAGCGTCGCGCCGGGGACGGCTATGATGAAATATCCGCCGTGGTTCGCAGGCATCCTGCGCAGGCAGTTGGGATTGCGGCGGGGCTTGGCTTTCTGCTGGGTCTGATCATCTCGCGCCGTTAGGACCGGGCGCATGTTCGATTTCGGGCGCCGGGTACAACTGGCCTTGGGCGACAGCGCGCGGCGCACCGGGCTGAAGGCCGCCGCCGGGATCGCCTTCATCATCGGTGCGGGCTTTCTGATCGCGGCGCTTTGGTCCTGGTTGGCTTGGGGTCTGGGCTGGGGGCCGATCCATGCCTCGCTGGCGGTCGGGACCGGGTTTGCCTTATGCGGCGTGATCCTGTTGCGGATTGCTGCGCGCCCGCGTCACCCCATGCCCGGATCAGAAGACCTGCGGCGCGAGATCGAGACGCAGGTCAGCATGGCCGCCGGTGCCGCCTCGGCGCGGGCTAAGGCCGAGGCGTTACGGATGGTTGGCCGCGCGCAGCGGAAGGCGTGGTCTATGGTGGGTGGAGCAGGGTCTGAACCCGACCGCGCCGCCGGTACCGAAACGGGCGGCGCGGCGGATGCGGGCCGGATGGCCGCGCTGCTGGCCGCCTTTGCTGTGGGGGTGGCTCTGGCCACAAGATTGTCACGCAGGCAGGACCGGGACGACAAGGAAAGCTGAGCAGGCTTTCCAGAAAATGGGCACCGGTTTTCGGATGAAAATCCCGCACAATCCAAGACGCCCAAGCGGGCATTCATGGGCGAAGCCGCGAATGCCTGCTTGGGAAATGCGGGTGATATTGCCCTTTTCAGGCAACGCGCGTCAGCAATTCCCGGACCAGATCCGCCAGATCGTCGCTGGAGAACGGTGCCGCAAGCCCATACCAGCCACGCGCCGACACTTCCTCGGGGGCGTTGCTTTCCATGCGGACGACGACCCTGCTGCCGATTCCCTCGGTCGCATTGGTCAGGCCGGTCGCGTCGATTTCCGCGATTGGCAGTTTGGTCACGACGACCGGGTTTTCCAGATCGTTCCCCTTTTTCTCGATATACTCAAGAATTTGCGACGTATTCTTGAAATGCTTGAAGCGCGAGTCGCGGCTTATTGCGGCAAAACCCTCGCTCATGTCGCGTGCGACAAGGTTATCACGTTCCAGAATCAGAAAATTGAACGAATGAACTGTCATGACGAATCACCATCGAAAATTTAAAAAAAATGTTCGCACCAACAGGCGACTGATCAACCGGGAATGTGCACATGATAGCAAGAAACAACCTTGCCGTGGGTATCTTTAGCAAAGGTTCACGTATCCTCACAAGAGGATCACGAATCTGTCAGAAATTCCAGAAAATAATATTCCCCCGCGTCCGGCAACGGACGGGGGGACAAAACTGGCGCTGAAAGTGGTCAGGCGTTGGCTTCGCGGATCTTGTCCGCAGCGCCCTTGTCATAGCTGATGCCCTTCTGGTCGAACAACTGGTCCAGTTCGCCCGAAAGGGTCATCTCGGTTACAATATCGCAGCCGCCGACGAACTCGCCCTTGACGTAAAGCTGCGGGATGGTTGGCCAGTCCGAAAATTCCTTGATCCCCTGACGCACGGCCTCGTCCGCCAGCACGTTCACATCGCGGTATTCGACCCCCATATAGTTCAGCACGCCCGCGACACGGCTGGAAAAGCCGCATTGCGGCATCTCTTTGGTGCCTTTCATGAACAGCACGACATCGTCGGCCTCGACGGTCTGCTGGATTTGGGCTTTCACATCGCTCATGGCGTCGTCCTTCTGGTGGCAGACCCGCATCCGGCGGGCCGATCAATCTGGTCGGTCAGGTGCGGGCCGCAGCCTAATCGGGGGCTTTGGTTGTCAGCGCCAGCGCATGCAATTCGCCCGCCGGGCCATCCATCTTGCCCTGAAGGGCGGCATAAACTGCGCGCTGCTGCTGGACCCGGTTCATGCCACGAAAGCTTTCGTCGATCACCTCGGCCGCGAAGTGGTTTCCATCCCCGGCCAGATCGGTGATCTCGACCCGCGCTCCGGGAAAGGCGGTGCGGATGAGGGCTTCGATCTCGTGGGCTTCCATCGCCATGACGCTGTCCTTTTCCTGTTATTCCAGATGTAGGGGAAGCCCGGAACAGCCGCAAGTGCGGCTGTCCCGCGTCACCGGGCTTTCGTCAGGCGTGAAATACGAAGGACCGCATCGATACTGATCCCAGATCGATCGAACTGGTCATATAGGTCAGGCGGTCGCCCGCATCCGAGGCCCCGGCGATGGTCAGGGCGGGCAGATAGTGATCGACGCTTGGATGGGCAAGGGAAAGCAGCGGCCCCAGCCCTGCGCGGTCGGCAAGCCTTGCCATATCCCGCGCGCTCAGCCGTTCCTCGAACAGCGCATCGAACTCCAGCGCGAAATCCAGAGGTTTGCCGCCGCGCTGCATGGCGCGCAGGTTATGGACCACATTGCCCGAGCCAAGGATCAGCACGCCGCGATCCCGCAGCACGGACAGCGCGCGCCCGACCTCAAGCTGGTGATCCAGATCGCGGCTCATATCGACCGAGACCTGAAAGACCGGGACATCCGCACCCGGATACAGGAATTTCAGTACCGTCCAGGCACCATGATCCAGCCCCCAGCTATCGTCCCCTTCGGCATGATGGCTGGCCAGCAGCGACACGACCTCATGTGCCAGATCGGGCTGGCCGGGGGCGGGGTATTGTTCCTGATACAACGGCTGGGGGAAGCCATGGAAATCGTGGATGGTCCGCGGCGCGGCGGAAATATCCACCAGCGTCGTTCCCCGCGTCATCCAATGGGCCGACACCACAAGAATGGCCTGCGGGCGCGGCAGGTTGCGGCCCAGTTCGGACCAGGCGCGGCTGTAGGTGGTATCCTCGATCGCGTTCATCGGACTGCCGTGGCCAAGAAATACCAGCGGCATCCGGTCCGAGCGTTTCAGCCCGTCCTTCAAGGTTTCGATTTCATGCGCAACCGACATCTCAGTCTCCTTTCGTTGGGGTATGCTGCGCCGGGGCGGGGTTGTCCCGGCGGCGTTGTCCGGCGGCTGGATCCCCGCCATCAGGCGAACTGGCCAAGCCTCCGTTGCAGTAACGGAATCCGCAACGCAAGGCTGCCGCTGCCAAATACCGCCACGGCACCCTGAACGACCGCCCAGAAAAACGGATATTCCCATCCGCCGCCCGGCCCGGAAAAGCTGAAGCCATTGCCCGAATGCACCCAGGCCGCGCCCAGCAGTACCGGGATCAGCGCCAGCGACACGATGCGGGTGGCGATCCCAAGGATCAGCGCCAGGCCGCCCGCGATTTCGGCGAAGATGATCAGGTAGGCGACAAAGCCCGGCAGGCCCAGGCTTTCGAAAAAGGCGACAGTGCCGGGAATGGTGAATACGGCGATTTTCCTCCATCCGTGGATAAGGAAAAGAACGCCGGTCAGGACACGCAGCGCGGCGGCAGCGTGGTCGTTCGTGGTCGTCATGTCATTTACTCCTGTGGTTCCGGTGCTGCGGGCCCGTGTTTTGGGTGGCTCGCGGCTGCAGAGGACAGGTTAAGGCTTGAGGATTGGCAAGAAAATGGCGAAGATATGGAATATCTTTCAACTTAATGTTCCTAATTGTGTCATGGACATTGTCGATCAGCTCAGGGCTTTTGTCGCGACCGCGCAGACCGGCTCTTTTACCGCGGCGGCCGATCAGCTTGGTATTTCGAACCGGCTGACCTCGAAATATGTGGCCGAGCTTGAGGCGCGACTGGGGGTGCGGCTGTTTCAGCGCACCACGCGCAAGGTCGGACTGACCCCTGCGGGCGGGGATCTGCTGGCCCGCGCGCCCGCGCTGCTGGACGATCTGGACGATCTTCTGTCAGGGGTTTCGGCGGGCGGGCGCGGGTTTTCGGGCGTGCTGCGGGTCTCGGCTCCGGTCACGTTCGGCGAGATATATCTGGTCGGGATGCTGGGCCGTTTCGCGGCGTTGCATCCCGGTATCGTCATGGATCTGCGGCTTGGCGACGCCTATGCCGATCTGGCAACCGGGGGGATCGACCTTGCCTTTCGGTTGGGCAGCTTTGATCTGACATCGCTGAAGGTGCGCAGGTTCGGGGCTTTTGGCACGCTGGTCGTGGCCAGCCCGGACTATGTCGCGCAGCACAAGGCACCGCGCGTCCCGGCTGATCTTGCCGATCATCGCTGCATCGTGGACACGAACCGCCGCAACGGACGGGCCTGGTCCTTCACGCGCGACGGGCGGCGCGAGACCGTGACAGTCGCGGCGCGGTTTCAGGTCAATTCGGCCAAAGGGGCGGTCGGGTTGGCCCGGCAGGGGATCGGCATTGCCTATGTTCCCCGCTTTGCCCTTGGCGATGCGATGCGGCAGGGCGATCTGATGGCGCTGCTGCCGGATTATCGCGGCGACAGCGTCCCCCTTGGCGCGGTCTGGCTTGAGGGGCGCGCCCTGCCGCGCAAGGTGCGTGCGCTGATCGATTTTGCCGGGCGCGACCTGCGGCAATCGGGTCTGGTTCAGGCCGATGGCGGGCCATTGCCGGGGCAGCCGGGCCTTCCCTCTGATCCGTGACCGGAAGCAGCGGAATGCGGATCAGAAGGACGCCTCCAGCATGTCCAGATAATCCTGCCGCGAGGCCTCTTTCGGGTTGGTCCTGTGACTGTGGTCGGCCAGCGCGCCGGTGGCAATCCGGTCGAACAGGTCGCGCGTCACCCCCAGATCGGACAGCCGTTCGGGAAGGCCGATGTCACGGGTCTTGTGCCGGATCGCGGGGATAACCTCATCCGCGCCGCCAATCTCCATCGCTTGCGCAAGCCGCGCGAACTTGTCCTCCGAGGCGACGGATTCGGCATCCCGGTTGAAGGCAAGAACCGCAGGCATGAACACCGCGTTCAGGGTGCCATGATGCAGGCGCGGGTCGAGGCCACCAAGGGCGTGGCTGAGGCTGTGGACACAGCCAAGCCCCTTCTGGAAGGCCATCGCCCCCATGGTCGCCGCCATGGCCATCCGTGCACGCGCCTGGCGATCCGCGCCGTTTTCCGTCGCTGTACCGATGCTGGCCCATGCCTGCCGCAATCCCTCAAGCGCGATGCCGTCGGCGGGCGGGTTGAACAGCGGCGACAGGAAGGTCTCGATGCAATGCGACACCGCGTCCATGCCCGTCGCAGCGGTCAGCGCTGCCGGCAGGCTAAGCGTCAGGCCGGGATCGACGATCGCCGCGCGCGGCACCAGATGCGGCGATAGCAGCCCCACCTTGCGCCCGTCCTCAAGGATCAGGATCGCCCCCCGCCCGACCTCGCTGCCGGTTCCGGCGGTGGTCGGGATGGCGATGGTCGGAAAGGTGGCGGGGGTGATGCGGTCCATGCCGCCCTCGATTGCGGCATAGTCGCGCAGGGCTCCGCCATGCGCTGCCAGCACCGCGACGCCCTTGGCCAGATCCAGAGAAGAACCGCCGCCGATGGCGATGATCCCGTCCGCGCGCGCATCGCCGAACAGGTCGCTGGCCGTGCGTACGGCGGCCTCGTCCGGATTGCCGGGCGTGCCGTCAAAGATGCCGACCGGCCGGGTGCCAAGTGCGTCGATCACCTGTTCCAGCATGCCAAGCTGGCGAACCCCCTTGTCGGTCACGATCAGCGGGCGGTCGATCCCCGCCATCGCCGCCTCTTTTCCCAATGTCTTGATCTTGTCATAACCGAACTGCACACGCGTCACATAATTGATCAGGCTCACGGAATCCTCCGGGATATGAAAAACGGTTTCGGGACCGGCGGGCCGGGTCAGGCCGCCGGCTGACGGACCCGGATTTCGGGCATGGCATTAATCAGAGTCCGGGCATATTCGCTTTGCGGTGCGTCAAAGATGGTGTTGGTATCGCCCTCTTCGACCATTTCGCCGCGATAGATCAGCGCCACGCGGCTGCACAGATAGCGGACCACCGCAAGATCGTGGCTGATGAAGAAATAGGTCAGCCCCAGCCGGTCCTGCAATTCGCACAAAAGGTTCAGCACCTGCGCCTGCACGCTGACATCCAGCGCCGAGGTCGGTTCGTCCAGCAACAGGAAATCGGGCTTCGATGCCAGCGCCCTGGCAATGCAGATCCGTTGCCTCTGTCCGCCCGAAAACTCGTGCGGATAGCGGGTCAGATGCTGCGCGCCAAGGCCGACCAGCGTCAGCAGTTCCGCCGCCCTGTCGGTACGCTGTCGCCCCGACAGGCCCATGATGTCGTGATGGATCAGCATCGGCTCGGTGATGATGTCGCGCACGGTCATGCGCGGATTCAGCGAGGCATAGGGATCCTGAAACACGATCTGCACGCGGGCACGCAACCGGCGCAGCTCGGACGGGGGCATCCTGCCCAGATCCTGACCGTCGATCAGGATCCGCCCCGAAGTCGGTGTTTCCAGATGCAGGATCGATCGGGTCAGCGTCGTCTTGCCCGAGCCGCTTTCACCGACCAGCCCGAAGCTTTCGCCCTTGTGCACGGTCAGCGAGATGTCCTTCAGGGCATGCACCTCGGCCGTCTTGCCGAACAGCGTGCGCTTTGCGCCATAGATTTTCGAGACATTCTCGATTTGCAGCATGGGTTCAGCCATTTTCAAGCCCCTTGTCCAGATGGATGCAGGCGGCGGAATGTGCCGCGCCAACCGGGATCATGGCGGGCAGCTCTGCCCTGCAGTCGGGTGTCGCCAGCACGCAGCGCGGGGCAAAACGGCAGCCCGGTGGCGGGGCGATCAGGTTCGGGACCGCGCCCCCCAGCCCGTTCAGCGAGCCCCGCACCGAAGTCTTGTTCGGAATCGCCGACATCAGCGCGCGGGTATAGGGATGGGCGGGTCGGCCGATCACGTCATCGACCAGCCCGCATTCGACGATATTGCCCGCATACATCACCGCGACATGGGTACAGGTTTCTGCGACCACGCCCAGATTATGCGTGATCAGGATCACGCCGATATCGAACCTGTCCACGATGTCCTTCATCAGCCGCAGGATTTGCGCCTGAACGCTGACATCCAGCGCGGTCGTGGGTTCGTCCGCGATCAGCAGGTCGGGCCGTCCGATCAGTGCCATGGCGATCAGCACGCGCTGGCGCATCCCGCCGGAAAACTCGTGCGGATAGGCCTCAAGCCGGGCTTCGGCATCGGGGATGCCGACAGCGTCCAGCATCCGGGCGGCCAGCGCCCGCGCCGCCTTTTGACGCGCGCGCCGTCCCGACCCCGCCGGGCAGTCGAGAATCGAGGCATCGCGGCTGGCGGCGGCCAGCGCCACATCGGTCAGTTGCACCCCGATCTTGTACGAGGGGTTCAGGTTGGTGGTCGGATCCTGAAAGATCATGCCGATCTTCTTGCCGCGCAAGGGCTCCATCTCGGATGGCCGCAGCTTCAGGACGTCGCGCCCCTCGAACACGATCTCACCCTTCAGGTAATGCGCGGGCGGCTGCTTCAGAAGCTGCGAGATGGACAGCCCGGTCAGCGATTTGCCGCAGCCGGATTCGCCGACCAGCCCCCAGATCTCGCGGCGGCCGACATCAAGGTTGATGCCGTTCAGCACATGGGCCGCGCCGTCAAAGCTGGTCATGGCCAGATGCAGGTCGCGAATGGACAGAAGCTGTTCGGTCATCTTAACGCCTCGCTTTCGGATCAAGAATGTCGCGCAGGCCGTCGCCCAGCAGGTTAAAGCCGAACACGGCCATGAACATCGCCAGTCCGGGTGCCATCGCTGTCCACCAGTAATCGGGCATGTAGGATCGCGACAGCGACAGCAGCGTGCCCCATTCCGGCGTGGGTGGACGAACCCCGATGCCGATGAATCCCAGTCCCGCCACGGTCAGGATCGCGAAACCCATGTCCAGCGACATCTTGACGATGATCGGCGAGACGGTGTTCGGCAGGATATGGCGGAACAGGATGCGTGCCGGGCTTGCGCCGATGGCGCGGGCGGCGTTGACATAGACCTCTTCGCGCGCCGCCAGGACTTCGCCCCGGACGATGCGCGCATAGCCCGGCCACCAGGACAGCGAAATGGCGATGACCATATTCGCGAAACCCGGCCCAAGCGCTGCGGCGATGGCCATGGCCAGGATCAGGCTGGGGATGGTCATGGTCAGGTCGGTCAGGCGCATCAGGATCTCGTCGATCCAGCCGCCGACAAACCCCGCGACCGCGCCCACCAGCGTACCGATGACCGAGCCGATCAGCACGACGCTGAAACCCGCGATGACCGAAACGCTTGTCCCGGCCATGACCAGCGACATGACGTCCTGGCCCAGTTCGTTCGTCCCGAAAGGATGCGCCCATGACGGCGGCAGAAAGCGGTTGGCAGTATCCACCGCGCCCGCCACCTGATCGGGATAGGGGGCCAGCAGCCCCCCGAACAGGGTAAAGAACAGCACCACGGCCACGATGGCCGCCCCCGCCATGGACAACCTGCTTTGCCGGAAGCGGAAAAAGGCGCGGCGCCAGCGGTCGTCCCTGTGTTCGGTTTCGGTGCCGGTTTCCTGCGGAATTGTCTGATCGCTTGCGGTCATGAGTAACGCACCTTCGGGTTGATGACCCCGTAGAGCAGGTCGATGACAAGATTGGCCAGCACGAACAGCAGCCCGATTACCAGCGCGACGGCGATGACCGGCATCATGTCCTGCGAGATGATGGCCTTGGTGGCGTAAAGGCCCAGTCCCGGCCAGTCGAAGACGGTTTCCACCAGCACGGTGCCGCCCAGAAGCCAGCCGAAATACAGCCCGATCACCGTCAGCGTGGCCGAGATGGCGTTGCGGGCGATGTATTTGCGGACGATCTTGCCTTGCGGCAGGCCAAGGGCGCGGGCCGTGGTGACGTAATCCATGCTCATCACCTCGATGGACGATGCGCGCATCATCCGCATGATCGTGGCCAGCGGCGACAGCGACATGGCGATGGCGGGCATGGCCAGATGTTTCAGGGCCAGCCAGAAGGTCTCGAAATCGCCGACAATCAGGGAATCGATTGTGTAAAAGCCGGTCACGGTCGGCGGGGGAAAGGCGATGATCGGCAGACGCCCGCCCAAGGGCAGCCACATCAGCCACATCGCGAAACAAAGCTGCAACAGCAGCCCCAGAAAAAAGCGCGGCATCGAAATCGAGCCGATGGCAAAGATCTGTGACAGATAATCGGGCCAGCGGTTGCGCCAGATCGCGGTGATCAGGCCAAGGGGGATCCCGATCACGATGGCAAGGAACATGGCGGCAAAGACCAGTTCCAGCGTGGCGGGCAGATAGGCCGCGATGTCCAGCGCGACGGGCCGCCGGGTCAGCAGCGAGGTGCCCATGTCGCCATGCAGCAGCCCCCCGACATAGCTGAAATATTGCGTCCAGACGGGTTGATCCAGTCCGAATTCGGCGGCAAGCGCCGCGATTTCGGCCTGGGTGGCGTTCGGCCCTGCGGCAAGGCCGACCGGATCGCCGGGCAGCAGCCGCGCGATGGCGAACATGATGATCGTCAGACCGATGACGACGGGGATCAGCAGAAGGATCCGCCGCATGATGAAATACAGCATCGAAAGCGCCTTTCCTGAAGGTTAGGCCGGGGGGGCACCGATCGCGCCCCCCCCCGCCCGGCCGGGCCTAGCCAAGCGACAGCGGCCAGCCTTCGATGGCGTTCGACGCGACAGGGGTGAAGTGGAAATCCTTCACCTGATCGCGCAGCCCCAGACGGCGCTTTTCCAGCACGCCAAAGATGTCGGGGGCATCCTCGACCACGACCTTCTGGAAATTCCTGTAAATCTCGACGCGTTTCGCCGGATCAATCTCGGCGCGGCCCGCCTCGATCAGGGCATCGACCTCGGGGTTGCTGTAGACCGCGTTCTGCCAGCCGCCATTGCGCGAGGAATGATAGGCGGCAAAGGCGATGTTGTCGGGATCGCCGTAATTGGCGGTCTGGTAGACCGGGAACAGGTCGGGGAAGGTCTCGGGCGAGCGGCAGGCCGCGACCATGTCGGGCCATGTCATCGCCTGGATGTCCAGCCCGATATTCAGCGCCTTCAGGCTGTCCAGCATGATCAGCGCCCAACGCCGCTGCTGTTCCAGCGCCGAGACATGCACCATCTTCAGCGTGAACCCGCCCTCGGGATCGGCGGTCTTGGCCAGATATTCCCGCGCCTTGTCCAGATCCGTCCGGTACACCTGCAAATCGGGATCAAAGCCCAGAATACCGGTCGGCAGCGGCCCCTGCATCAGGTCGGAATAGCCCGCCGCCTCCAGAATGGCCTGGTAATTGGTCGCATAAGACAATGCCTTGCGCAGGTTGATGTCAGTCAGGCGTCCATTGGCGGTATTCATCTTCATGGTGAAGGTGCGGTATTCGGGTTCGATCACCCGCAACACGCCCGGCGCATCGGCCAGCCCGTCCATGTCCTCAGAGGTCAGATCCACCGCGATATGGCACTCGCCCCGTTGCAGCATCAGCCTCTGGGTGGCGGTCTCGCGGGTGATCTGCCAGATCACGCCGTCCAGATTGCCGCCGCCCGACTGCCATGCCTCGGGCGCGCGGGCCAGCTGGTACAGCGTGCCGACCTGAAAACGCCCCACGGTGAAAGGCCCCGATGCGGCGGTGTTGGTCATCAGCCAGCCCTCGCCGTCATCACTGCCCAGATTGGCCTCGACCACGGCCTTTTCGACGACGAAGATCCATGGCAGCACCTGAAGGAAGGCTGCGAAGGGCACGGCCAGATCCATACGCACCGTGCCCGGATCCTCGGCCACGACACCGCCCGAGACGACGATGTCGCGGATCATCCAGCTATTGCCCTTGGCCAGCCGCAGCGCGCGTTCAAAGGAATAGACCACGTCATCGGCCGTCACCGGATTGCCCGAATGGAACTTCGCCGCCGGGTTCAGCTTGAAGGTATAGGTCTTGCCATCCTCGCTGACCTGCCAGCTTTCGGCAATGGCGGGAACCGGCTCGGGCGGATTTCCGGCGCTGCGCACCAAGGGGTCATAAATATTGCGCAAAAAGAAACTGGCCGAATAGCCGGTCGCGGTATGGGGGTCGAAATTGGGGATGTCCTGACCCGAGGTGATGATCAGGATATTGCGCCCCTGCTGGGCGAAAATCTGCGAAGGCAGCACAGCCGAGGCCAACCCCGCCCCCGCCATCGCCATCAAGCCGCGCCGCGAGATGTTCAGGGATTTCGAAATGGTCATGGTCGTCTCCTTGTTGGTTTGTCTTGTCTGGTCTTGTAAAAACCCCGCGGCAGGTCGTCCTGCCGCGGGGTGGAAAGTCATGTCAGGGCGTCCTCTTTGGCATCCGCGCCATGTCCCTTGCCATAATGGCTTTGCGCATGTTCGGGCGTGACGAACCCAAGCGCAAGGTCGCGGGCAATGGCAGCCTGATCGCGCTGACCCGGATCGCCAAAGCCCGATCCGCCCGCCAGCACCAGCTCGACAATCTGATCGGTGCGTTCAACCGTGATCAGCCCGCCCGTGCCGCAATCATGGGTCAGCTTGCCAGCCGGATCGCGCAGCATCCCGCGCGCCTCGCCACCGGGCTGGCCACCAAAGAGGCCGGGGATCGGGTTGTCAACGCCCTCGGGATACAGCGCCACCAGCATGCCAAGCCCATCCTCATCGCGTTTGCGGAAACGCACGATCTGGCCCAAACCGCCGCGATGCGCGCCAACCCCGCCCGTATCGGCAAGGAAGGCTTTCTCCAGCACCAGAACCGGCACCCGGCTTTCCAGCAGCTCAATCGAGGTATTGGCCGCAGAGGTCGGCCACAGCAGCGAGGAATGCCCGTCCTTGCGCTCTGATCCGCCTTGCCCGCCGCCGCAGAACAGCATGTCTGAATAGAACTCGCCATCCGTGCCCTTGCCATACATATAGGCCGCAACCGCCAGGCCGCTGAAGCTTTGCACCATATCAGGCGCGGCTTTCGACAGCGCCATGAAGATATTGGGGGCCAGATACCAGCCTGTCCGCGTGCGCAGGTTCACCGCTGCCGGATAGGTCGGATTCAGGATCGAACCTTCCGGCGCCGTGACCGTAAAGGGCCGGTAGCAGCCCGCATTGCCGCGCACCGAAGGCGTCAGCATGCATTTGAGCGGATAGGTCGCATGGGCCGCCGTGTAGTTCATCGTGGCATTCAGCCCGCCTTGGGCAAGCTGCGGCGGCGCGCCGTCAAAATCGACGGTGATCGCGTCGCCTTTGACCTGCACCAGCACCGGATATTCGATCTTCTCGCCAAGCGGGTTATTGGTCATGGTCGAGCGGTAATCGCCATCCGGGATCGCCCGGATCGCCTCGCGCATGGCCCTTTCAGACAGGCACTGCACCACCTCGGCCAATGCGCTGATATCATGCATGCCATAGTCGCGCATGAAGGCTTCCAGCCGCTCGGCGCCATGCTCGTTCGCCGCCACGAACGAGAAGATATCCCCCAGCACCTGCTCGCCATTGCGGACATTCTTGCCGATCAGATCGATCAGCGTCTGGTTCGGCTGGCCCGCATCGAACAGCTTCATCGGCGGGATCTGGATGCCCTCTTCGTAAATCTCGCGGGCGCGCAGCGAATCCTTGGTGCCGCCAATATCCGAGACATGCCCGACCGTGCCCATCAACCCGACCAGCCGACCCTCGCGGAAGGCGGGGGTCACGATGGCAATGTCGAACAGATGGCCCGCGCACAGCCACGGATCGTTGGTGATCAGCACATCGCCGGGCTTCAGCGTCTCGGCTGGATAGGCCGCCAGCAGCGCCTTGACCGCGCGCGGCAGCGTCAGGTTAAAGACCGGCATGGCGCGCGGGCTGTGGGCCAGCGTCTCGCCATCCTTGTCCAGCAGCTCGCAGGCGAAATCCTGCGATTCCGCGATGACCAGCGAAAAGGCCGTGCGGCACACGGTCAGCCACATTTCCTCGACCACATTGACCAGCCGCGACCACATGATCTCCAGTCCGATGGGATCGGCCTCGATGCGCGCGACGGCCTCGGCCCGCGACATTCCGGGCGTGACCAGCGCCTCGGCGGGGTTGATCGCGCCAAGGCTGACGCAGAGGTTCAGCCCCTCGTCGATGCGCACCCGGTCCGAAGGCCCGATCACCGTGGTCGCTTCGCGTTCCTCGATAATGGCGGGGCCGGTGATCTCGTCGTCCGCTTGCAGCGCGTAACGGTCATAGACCGGGGTTTCGAAATCGCCCTCGTCGAACCAGCAGCGCCGCGTGCCCTTGACGCGCGAGGCCGCGTCGCCACCGCCAGCAGCGCCTTTCAGTGCCGGTTTCGGGGTCTGCCCGGCAACACGGACACGGAAATTCACCGCCTCGAACCGCGCGCCGGCAAAGGGTTCGGCATAGCGGGCCGAATAGGCGCGGACAAAGGCGTCGCGGATCGCCGGCAGATCGGCCTCGGACAGATCGGCATCGGGCAGCACCACCGAGATGTCATGCATCTGCCCGACCAGCCGCATATCCGCCGTACGTTCGACAATCGCCTGATCGCGGGTGATCCCGGCGCTGTTCAGGTGGCGCAGACCGTCCTCTTCCAGCTCGCGCAGGATCACGTTCACCCCCGCCGCGTCAAAGCCCGAAGCGATCTCGACCCGTTTCGAGCGGACATCCTCGAATGACAGCGGCGCGGCAAGAAAACCCAGTGCCGAAGCCGCGCCGGATGCGGGCGGAATCAGTACCGTGCCCACGCCCATCACGCGGGCCACATCGGCCGCATGGGCGGGACCAGCCCCGCCAAAGCCCACCATCGCGTAATCGCGCGGATCCTTGCCGCGTTCGACCAGATGGACCCGCGCGGCCGAGGCCATGCTTTCGACCACGACCTTGTGGATCCCAAGCGCGGCCTGTTCCACACTCAGCCCCAGGGGGTCGGCCACGCGGGCCATGGCCTTGCGCGCGGCATCCAGATCCAGCGTCATCCGCCCGCCAAGGAAAAAGCCGGGGTCATAGTAACCCAGCACCAGATTGGCATCCGTCACCGTCGGTTCCAGCCCGCCAAGGCCATAGCAGGCCGGGCCGGGATCGGAACTGGCCGAATGCGGCCCGACCTTCAGCAGCCCCACCTCGTCGATGGCCGCGATGGAACCGCCGCCCGCGCCGATCTCGATCATTTCGATCACCGGGGCCTTGACCGGCAGGCCCGAGCCTCTGGTGAACCGGTGTACCCGCGCCGCCTCCATCATCGGGGCAACCTCGGCGCGGCCATTCTCGATCATGCAGGCCTTGGCGGTGGTGCCGCCCATGTCGAAGGAAATCACATCCTTCAGCCCGACCTTTTCGGCAAACAGCGCGGTGGCCAGCCCGCCCCCCGCAGGCCCGCTTTCCAGCAGCCGGATCGGGAAATCCTGTGCGGTTTGCAGCGATACAAGGCCCCCCGCCGAATGCATCAGCCGCAAGGGGCCGGTGAACCCCTTGCCGGTCAGCGCGCCTTGCAGCTTTTGCAGGTAACGCTGCATCAGCGGCTGTACGAAAGCATTGGCGCAGGTCGTCACCGCGCGCTGATATTCGCCCATCTCGCCCACCACATCCGAGGAAACCGAGACGGCAAGCTCCGGGAAAGCCCCGCGCAGGATTTCCGCGGCGCGGCGTTCATGGGCGGGATTGGCATAGGAATTCAGGAACATGACGGCCACCGCCTCGCAGCCCGCCGCAACCAGTTCCTCGCCCGCGCGGCGTACGGCATCCTCGTCCAGCGGGGTGACGACCTCGCCTGCCGCAGTGACACGTTCCCCGACCTCCAGCCGCAGGTCGCGGCTGACAATCGGATCCGGATAGGTGACATACAGGTCATAGATGTCGTAGCGCTGTTCCGTCCCCATTTCCAGAATATCGCGAAAGCCGCGTGTGGTGATCAGCCCGACCGGGGCGCCCTTGCGCTCGATCACGGCATTCGTCACCAGCGTCGTGCCATGCACGATCTCGGCCAGATCCGCATGGGCGACGCCGCGCATCGCCAACAGCTCGTCCAGTCCCTTCAGCGCCGCCTCGGACGGGTCGTGTGGCGTGGTCAGCCGCTTGTGCAATGTGACCGAGGCATTCTGCCCGTCATAAAGAACAAAGTCGGTGAATGTGCCGCCAATGTCGAAACCAACCCGCCAGCGGGTCAAAGCTGTACTCATTCTGATCGTCCTTCCTGGTCGATATTCGGAGCGACGAAACCTGCGTCCTCCAATTCGTTTGCAATCCGTGCCGCTGCCCCGGCCAGCGCGGCCAACATTTCATGACGTTCCGCAGGTGTGTCGATGGCGTGCGGATAGACGATACACAGGCTGACCATTTCATCCGTGGCAGGATCGCCGACCGCAATGGCCAGCGTATCAACGCCCGGTATCGATTCATCGCTTGAATAGGCGAAACCCTCGGCCCGCGTCTGCGCCACCCGCGCCAACAACCGTTCCAGCCCCGGATCGTTCGGGTAAAGGGCCCGGATCTCGGCATCGGGCCTGCGCGCCAGCAGCGTGCGCCCGGTCGAGGTGGTCGCGGCGGGAAGGCGGCGGCCGATCATGCTGACCACGCGCAGGGGATTGCTGCCCTCGAAATCGGCGACCGCCGTGACCTCGCGCCCCTCCAGTACCGAGATATAGCAGGTATGCCCGAACCTGTGGTTCACCTGCGCAATCGCGACCGAGCAGCGCCCGATCAAATCGGACGAGCGCCGGAACGCTGCAGGCAGGTCCAGCATCATCCGCCCCGGCCGGTGACGGCGACTGCCGCCGATAGCCTCAAGCATTCCTGCCTCGCGCATCGCCTTCAGCAGGCGCGAAGCATTGGCCTTGGGCATGGACAGCCGCGTCGCGACCTCTGTCACCGTCAGATCCGTGCAGCCGGCACCGAACAGACGCAGTACTTCCCCGGCTTTGTGAAGAACGGACATAAATGTTCCATTTTATGGATAATGGGTTACTAAAAATGAAATATGAGGGGCAATATCCGATTCGATCAACAAGATTCTTTCGCAAGGCAGGATTTTTGGTTCATCTGCGGATCACGGCATGGCCGGAACGAAAAAAGGGGCAGCGAATGGCTGCCCCATGATCAGGTTTCCGCCTCTGCCGTCCGGTCGGTTCCGGGGGAACGAAAGGTGCAGAAGGAGTGGTGGCTTACGACGCCTTCTGCAGGCGGTCGGTGGTGGCCAGCCAGAGGCGCAACTCTTTGTTCACCTGATCGGCGGCGGTCATGTTGACCATGTGCCGGTGCCCCGGCAGGATCACCGCGCGCCCCAGCGGAGCCGCCTCGGCCATTGCCTCTGACATGGCCGGGGTCGAGTTTTGGTCATCCCCGCCGGTCAGCGCCAGCAGCGGACAGGAGATCGTGGCGAGCCGGTCGGCATAGATCGCATCGCCATTGGCGAAGGCGGCATAGGCCGTGGCATATCCGGCCGGATCCATCGCGCCAAGCCAGGATGCCACATGGACCCGCGCGGCGTGGTCGGCATCGCTGTCACCGAACCAGCGTTTCAGCGACGAAACGGTGTTCTGCGCGTTGCTCCGGATAGCGGCGGCGCGGGCCAGAACCGAGGCGCGCATCGGCGCATCGCGGCAATGGACGCCGTTCAGCAAAGCAATGCGCGACACCATGCCCGGATGGCTGGCCCCGAACCCTGCCGCAATCAGCGCGCCCAACGAATGCCCGACCAGACTGACCCTGTTCAGCCCAAGCCCGGCCAGCGCGCGATGCAGCCAGTGCACGAACTCCGCAAGGCCGCTATCCGGAGGCAGAGGGCTGCTGCCGCCATGTCCCGGCAGGTCCAGCGCAAGCGCGTGATGCGACCGCGACAACGCCTCGATCTGGGGGCGCCACATGGCGGATTGCGTCCCGACGCCATGCAGCAGCACGACCGGATCGCCTTGCCCCGCCTCGCGCCCGGATACGGTCAGCTCGCGTTCGCACAGCATCAGGGTTCTAAATCTCATGGCCCGGTTCCTTCAAATCCTGACAGCGACTGCGGTTCATTTGTCCGGTCAGCCGCTCAGAGTCGGATGATCTTCGCCATGCAAAAAGGAACTTTATGGAATTCGGGCGGCAACAGTCGCGTTGCCTTGAAACGATTCGTCATTCTATAGATAAATTGGTATACTGTAATACAAGCCCGCGATCAATCTCGCCGCTCTGTCGCCACCGGGAAACGCTTCGGGATCGCGGATGGAACTGGGTGACGGCGTTGATCCGGGAATTGTCCTTCCGGGCGACCGTCTTGTACTGACCCTCGGGTTGATGCCGTTTCCCGCAGGCTTGGCCTTCAGCCTTCTGAACGGCATTCACAGCGGTCCAATGATCATCGTCAGACATCCTTGGCCCTTTGCGACCCAGATGACAGGCGCGACAGGGGGTCTGCGACCGCCCGGCGGCGCGACGCGCCTTGCTTCCGGGCCGGTTCTGCCGGGCAGACCGAGACGAGCGGCTGTTTTGCCGCGATGCCGGAACGGGTTGAACAGCCTTTGCAAATCTTGCCAAGTTGCGTCATGAAGTTTCGCATTGGCAAGCCGAGGTCACAGATGAAGCCCGAATGGATCGCTATCCTGTTAGTTACTGCGCTGACCGCATGCGGTGTCGATGGTCCGCCGATCCGGCCCGCGGCAGAGCAGTCGCAGACCGGCGTAACCGTGTCCGGATATGCCCGCACTGGCGTCCTGAAGGAGTAGCGGGTGGATCACTTCAACTATCGCGACGGCAGCCTCTGCGCCGAGGATGTGCCGCTGTCGCGGATCGCGGCGGCGGTGGGAACGCCGGTCTATGTCTATTCCACAGCCACGTTGACCCGGCATTTCGGGCTGTTCCGGCAGGCGCTGGACTGGACCGATCATCTGGTCTGTTTCGCCGTCAAGGCCAATTCCAATCTGGCCGTGCTGAAGCTGATGGGGGATCTGGGCGCGGGGATGGATGTCGTTTCGGGCGGTGAATATGCACGGGCGCGGGCGGCGGGCGTGCCGGGTGAGAGGATCGTGTTTTCCGGCGTCGGCAAGACCCTGACCGAGATGCGGCAGGCGATCGAGGGCGGGATCCGGCAGTTCAATATCGAGAGCGAACCCGAGATGCGGGCGCTGTCGGCGCTGGCCGCAAGCATGGGGGTCAGGGTGCCGGTGGCGATCCGGGTGAACCCGGATGTGGATGCCAAAACCCATGAAAAGATCGCGACCGGCAAGTCCGAGAACAAGTTCGGCATCCCCATCGCGAAAGCGCGGGCGGTCTATGCCGAGGCGGCGGCATTGCCGGGGCTTCTGGTCGTGGGGGTCGATGTGCATATTGGCAGCCAGTTGACCGAGCTTGACCCGTTTCGCGCGGCCTATGGCAAAGTGGCCGATCTGACCCGCGCGTTGCGGGCCGATGGCCATGCGATCACCCGGCTGGATCTGGGCGGCGGCCTGGGCATTCCCTATCGCCGCGACAATAACGCGCCGCCCCTGCCCATCGAATACGGAGCCGTGATCCGCGAGACGGTCGGCGATCTGGGCTGCGAGATCGAGATCGAACCGGGCCGCAACATCGTCGGCAATGCGGGCGTGCTGCTGGCCTCGGTCATCTATCTGAAAGAGGGCGAGGGCCGCGATTTTCTGATCGTGGACGCGGCGATGAACGATCTGCTGCGCCCGGCCATGTACGGCGCGCATCACGACATCGTGCCGGTCAGCGAACCGGGCGTCGGCGCGGATGTCCGGCCCTTCGACGTGGTGGGGCCGGTCTGCGAATCGGGGGACACTTTCCAGAAGGGCACCGATCTGCCCCGGCTGGCCCCGGACGACCTGATCGCCTTCCGTTCTGCCGGGGCTTATGGTGCCGTGATGGCCTCGGAATACAATTCCCGGCCTCTGGTGCCCGAGGTTCTGGTCCGTGGCGATCAATTCGCCGTCATAAGGGCAAGGCCGACATTTGAAGAAATGCTGTCACGGGATAGCATCCCGGAATGGCTTTGAGACGAAACGACGGGAGATTCGCTGCGGAAGGCCGGGTTGCCCGCGCCCTGCGCCTGACCCGCTGGGGCATGATCTGGGAACGCGGCGTGGGGGCTTTCTGGCCGCTGGCCGCGCTGCTGGCCTGTCTTTTCGCGGGTTTCGCACTTGGAGGAGTGGCGGCGGTTCCGGCCCCGGCCTTGCCGTGGCTGGCCGGCGTGGCGTTGATCCTGTTGCTGGCGGTCGCGATCCGGGGCGGGCTGCGTTATCGCCGCGTCCGCGAGGATGAGGTGATCGAACGTCTGGACCGCACGCTGCCAGGCCGTCCTCTCTCTGCCCTCGGAGACCGCGTGGCGATGGGTGGGGAAGGGGCCCTCTGGCAGGCCCATCAGGCGCAGATGCGGATGCGGGCCGAGGGCGCGCGTGCCGTTTCCCCCGATGCCGGACTGGCGCGGCGCGATCCCTTTGCCCTGCGGCTGGTGTCGCTGGTCGCGCTGGCCATGGCGCTGATTTTTGGCGGGGCCGCGCAACTGGGTCAGGGGATCGAGGCGATTGCCGCAACGGTCTCGCGACCGCTTCAGCCCGATGTGCCGACCGGTCCGACATGGGAGGGCTGGGCCGAGCCGCCCGCCTATACCCGCCGCCCGACCATCTATCTGAACGCCCTGGCCGATGGCGCGCCGCTGGAACTGCCCGAGGGCAGTCATGTCAGTTTTCGCCTCTATGACGAGGGGACGACGCTGACGCAGGATATTGGCCCGGCCGATGGCGACGACACCCGCGCGCCGGGTTTCCGCGCCGAGAAATCCGGCGTGATCGAGGTTTCGGGGCGCCGGTTCGACGTCACGGTCCTGCCCGACAACCCGCCCTCGATCCGCGCTGGCGCGGCTGCGACCCGGCGGGCCGACGGGCGCATGGTCCAGCCTTTCGAGGCCGAGGATGATAACGGCGTTGACGCCGCGCAGGCCCGGATCGAACTGGATCTGCCATCTGTGCAGCGCATCTTCGGGCTGGCCATCGACCCGGAACCGCGCGAGGCGCTGGCGCTGCAACTGCCCCTGCCACGCAGCGGCAGCCGCCGCGAGGTCAGCGGGCAACTGGTCGAGGATCTGGCCCGCCACCCCTGGGCCAACCTGCCCGTCTCGCTGACATTGCGGGCCACCGATGGCATCGGGCAGGTGGGCGAGGCGCAGCCCATGCAGGCGGTGCTGCCGGGGCGGCGCTTTTTCAACCCGCTGGCCTCGGCCCTGATCGAGATCAGGCGCGACCTGCTGTGGTCGCGCGAAAATGCCGGGCGCAGCGCAGAGATTCTGCGCGCGGTGACATGGCAGCCGCAAGGGTTTGTCGAACAGCCCCTCTATGATGACCTGCGCGGTGCGGTACAAATTCTGGAAACCGGTCCGCTGACAGAGGAGGCGCGCGACAAGCTGGCAGAGGCGCTGTGGCAGGCGGCCATCAAGCTTGAGGATGGCGGGCTGGCCGATGCGCTGGAACGGATGAAGCAGGCGCAGGAAAAGCTGTCCGAGGCGATCCGTAACGGAGCCAGCAAGGATGAAATCCAGCGCCTGATGGATGAACTGAAGGCAGCCAAGGATGCCTATCTTCAGATGCTGGCCGAACAGGGCCAGCGCGATCCCGCCGACCGCTTTGCCAAGAACCAGCAGGGGCAACGGATAACCGGCGACCAGATTCAGCAGATGATGGATGAAATCCAGCGGCTGATGAACGAGGGGCGGATGGCCGAAGCCCAGCAATTGCTGGAACAATTCAATCGCATGATGCAGAATTTGCAGGTCACGCAAAGTCAGGGCGGCGAAGGTGGCGAGGGCGGCGAGGGGGATTCGGCCATGAACCGCCTGGCCGAGACGCTGCGCGAACAGCAACGCCTGTCCGATGACGGCTTTCGCGGGATGCAGGAACAGTTCGGTCAGGGTCAGCAGGGCGAGGGCCAATCCGGCCAGCAGGGGCAAGGCTCTGGCCAAAGCCCCGGCGATCTGGCGCAGCGGCAGCGCGATCTGCGTGAACAACTGGGCCAACAGCGTGGATTGCTGCCGGGGCAGGGCTCGGAACAGGGCGACCGTGCGGGGCAAAGTCTGGACGATGCCGGTCGTGCGATGGAGGATGCCGAACAGGCCCTGCGCGATGGCGACATGGGTGAGGCGCTGCAACGACAGGCCGATGCCATCCAGTCCATGCGCGAGGGGATGCGCGCTCTGGGCGAGATGCTGGGCGATCAGCAGCAGCGTCAGGCGCAGGATGGCAATGGCCAGCAGGGCCAGCCCGGCCAGCCGGGCGACGGCATGCAGGGCGAAGGCAACGGCGCGCCCTTCGGTCAAAGGCAGGCGCTGGATCCTTTGGGACGCAGCCTTGCTGATGGCAGGGGCGGTCCCGGCGGCGATATGGATCCCCGCTTTCAGGGCATGGACCCGATGGCACGGGCGCGCGATCTTCTGGATGAAATCCGCCGCCGCAGCAGTCAGGCCGAACGTTCAACGGATGAACGCGACTATCTGGGGCGGCTGCTGGAACGGTTCTGATACCAACGGCCCTGACAATGGCCGTTCCCGAAGGCCCGGTCTTGCGGCGGCGGCGGCCTGTCCGGGACCGGCCTCCGGGCCGGGTCATCGCAGGCATGATCCGCCTTGTCCGCGCATCCGGTCTTTGGGAACCGTCATTCGCCAGGGGTGCCGCTATGACCCGTGACGCGCGCCAGCCACGACCTGCCCGCATCGACCTGCTGACGATATTGCATCAGCCCATCGCCCACCGGGCCGGTCCCTGCCAGTCCGGGCGCAAGCAGATACAGCACCAGCGCCAGCGCCGCGACCATCGCCGCCACGCCGAATCCCATGCCATAGCCCGGCGGCTGCGACTGCGGGCGTTCTTCGGCCTCATGAGGGGGGACCGGCGTCGGGACAGGTACGGATATGGGCGCGTCGGGCGGGCGGGCGGTCAGCACGGGCGGCGGCTGATCCGGTTCATTCTGCTGCGGTGCGACGGGTTCGACCGTATCCGGCCGGGCCGGGTCATCGGCAAGGGGGGGCCGGCCCGGCTCTTGCCCGGTCAGCGTGGTTGCGGGCCAGTCCGGATCCTCGTCGGGGGGCAGGGGGGCCGTGACGTCATTTTCTGCGGCACGTGCGCGGCGTTCATGTTCGACCTCGTCGCGCAGGATGCGCAGCACGTTATCCGGCAGGCGGCGGCTGATCTGCGCGGCGTCGTCCGCGGGCTCGTCCGGATATTCCTGTTCATCCCCGGCTTCGGTGGGCGAAACCTGGGGTTTCGCGGGCGGCTGGGGCGAGGGCGGCAGATAGGGCAGGGGGCGCGTTGCCCACCAGACCTTGCCACAGGCTGTACATTCGACCTCGCGTCCAGAGGACGGGATTGCATTATCCGGCAGACGGTACTGGGTTCCGCACTCCGGACAGATCAGTCGTAATTCGGCCATACCGCCCCCTCGCATTCGTCGTGGCACTGTTCTATCAAGCGCGGGTCCGGCTTCCAAGCGGCAGCCGCGCCAATTGATGATGTGGGAGAGCGCGCTTGATCGAGATGCAGGATGTCAGCTTCGGCTATCACGTCGGATCTGAACTTTTGTCAGGCATGACACTAAGCCTGCAACCGGGAATGTTCCATTTTCTGACCGGGCCGTCGGGCGCGGGCAAAACCACCTTTCTGCGGCTGTGTTATGCCGATCTGTTGCCCAGCGCAGGGCAGATTCGCGTCTTTGGCGAGGATATGCGCGACCTTGGCCGCGACGATATCGCCATGCTGCGCCGCCGGATCGGGGTTGTGCATCAGGACACGCAGTTTCTGGATCATCTGCCGGTGGCCGAGAACGTGGCCCTGCCGCTAAGCGTATCAGGACAACCGGTCGAGGTGGCGGCAATGCGCGACCTGCTGGGCTGGGTACAGCTTGCCCCACAGGCGCGTGCCCTGCCGCCCGCCCTGTCTGGGGGCGAAAGGCAAAGGGCGGCACTGGCCCGCGCGGTGATCCTGTCGCCGGACATCGTGCTGGCCGACGAGCCGACCGGAAATCTGGACTGGGAGATGTCGATGCGACTGATGACGCTGCTGATCGAGCTGAACAAATCGGGCAAGACGGTGCTGGTCGCCACTCATGACATGAATCTGATTCGGGCCGCCAAGGCACAGGTTCCGGCGCGGGTGCTGCGGATCGCGGGCGGGCGTCTGCATCTGGCGGGGGCGGATCTGTGAGACGTGGCGATTTTCGATCCCTGGACCTCATGGCCTTTTGGCAGGGCATGATCCGGCGTGACGGCGGCGCTGGCGACCGGATCGTGCCGCCCACGGGCTTTACCGCGCAACTGACGTTGTTTTCCGCCGGAGCAATGGCGATTCTGGCGGTATTCGCGCTGGCACTGGCGTTGGCGACGGGTCGGCTGGCAGAGCGCTGGTCCTCGGAACTGGCGCAATCGGTGACGATACGGGTCAGTGCCCCGGCGGATGAACAGCAGGCGCGGACCCAGACGGTCATGCAAATCCTGCAAACCACGCCGGGCGCGGGCCAGCCCCGGCTGCTGTCCGATGACGAAGTGGCCGGCCTTCTGGCACCATGGTTCGGCCCCGACATGCCGGTGGATGCGCTGCCGGTGCCCGCGCTGATCGAACTGCCCGTAGCAGGGGCGGATTTCGACCCGGCGGGTCTGGGCCTGCGCCTTGAGGCCGAGGCCCCCGGTGCGATCCTTGACGATCATACGCAATGGCGGCGCCCGCTGGTATCGGCGGCGGGCAGGCTCAGGCTGCTTGGGGTGGCTTCGCTGCTGCTGATCATGGCGGCCTCGGCGGCGATGATCACGCTGGCGGCCAAGGCGGCGATGGCCGCGAACGGGCAGGTGATCCGCGTCCTGCGGCTGATCGGCGCGCGCGACATTACCATCGCCACGGCCTTTGTCCGCCGCTTCACGCAGCGCGCTGCACTTGGTGCTGCGGGGGGGACGTTGCTGGGCATGGCGGCGGTCGCATTGCTGCCCGACATGGCACCGGCGGGGGGCTTTCTGACCGGGCTGGGGTTTCAGGGCTGGGGCTGGTTTCTGCCGCTGATGATTCCGGTCGTCGCGGCAGGTGTTGGGTTCTTTGCGACACGATGGGCGGCGCTGAAGATGCTGGGGGCGGTCCGATGACCCCGGCGCGGTTCTCGCCCCGTCCTGGCAAGCTGGGGCGGTGGCAATATGTTCAGAACGCTCTATATTACATGCATGTCGGCGTGTTGACCATCCTGATCGGACTGTGCGGGATGGTGGTCGTGCTGCGTCATGGCCGCGATGGTGCAAACCGGATTGCGACGCGCTGGATCGGCTATATGCTGTGGGCCGCGCGGCTGCATCTGGGCGTGACATGCGAAGTGCGGGGCACGCCCCCCGAAACAGATTGCATTATCGCCTCCAAGCATCAGTGTTTCCTTGACATTCTGGCGATTGCCCATGCGTTGCCAGAACGCAATTTCATTATGAAGCGCGAGGTGCTGCGCGTTCCCGTCCTTGGCTGGTACGCCAGACAGATCGGTTGTGTTCCCATCGACCGCGCCCGTGGCGGCGATGCGATGCGCGCCATTTTGCAATCCATCTCGCGGCGGCTGGCGGGCGAGGGTCTGGGACAGTTGATCATCTATCCCGAGGGCACCCGCACCCGCCCCGGCGAAAAGCGTCCCTACAAGCATGGCGTCGCCACGATCCGCGGCGCGACCGGCCTGCCGGTCGTTCCCGTGGCGATCAACACCGGCCTGTTCTGGCCGCGCAAGGGCTGGGGCGTGCGTCCCGGCCGCGCAGTGATCGAGTTTCTGCCCGCCATCGCCCCGGATGAACCCTCGGCTGGTTTCATGACCCGCCTTGCCACCGTGATCGAGGATGGCTCGGACCGGCTGATGGCCGAAGCGGGGTTTGTGGCGCGAACCGGATAGCATTACAGTTGCGTTTTCTTCAAGCCTCTGAATCACTGGGCTACCATGATGTGGGTGAGGTCATGGATGTCGGGATTGTCTGTCGAGGAAACGCTTGAACTGTGGGCCTCGTCGCTTCGGGAGGTGAAGTCGCGGATGCGGGTGCTGTTCACGCAGGAACGGGTTGCGGCCTCGGCTGGTCAGTTCCTCGATGGCTTGCTGGGCGACGAACGGCGCAAGACCGGATGGATGCGGGCAGAAGCAGCCGGCGACAAGGGTCCCTGGCGGCAACAGGCAATCCTCGGTCGGGTTCCGTGGGATGCGGACGCCTTGCGTGACATTGTCCGCGACTATGCGCTGGAAACGCTGGCCGATCCGGGGGCCGTTCTGGTCATCGACGGTGAGCCGGACAAGCAAATGATCCAGTGAAGCATTTGCCCGGCGAACAGGTTTCTGAAGCAGGGCCATGCGTCTTGCGGGGTGGCACGCCAATACACCGGTTCGGCAGGCAAGATCACCAATTGCCAGATCGGGGTCTTCGCGGCCTATGTCTCGCGTCACGGGCATGCGTTCATCGACCGGGCGCT
>NZ_JBKEBL010000023.1:0-6106 GCF_047973135.1 Paracoccus sp. (in: a-proteobacteria) | reverse complement strand
GTGATCGTGCAATACAAGGGCCGCAAGATGGAAGAGGCCGATGTTCTCAGCCTGTTCGAGGCCCCGCAGCACCCCTATACCCGCGCGCTGCTGTCGGCCCTGCCCGAACACGCGACCGGCGACCGCCTGCCCACCGTGTCAGAGTTCTTTGAACAGGAGGCCGCGCGATGACAGCGCCGGTGGTCGAGGGCCGCGCCCTGATCCAGGATTATCACATCCCCGGCGGCATGTTCGCCCCAGCCCGCACCGTTCGCGCGCTGAAGGGCATCGATTTCCGCGTGGACAAGGGCAAGACGCTGGCCATCGTCGGCGAATCCGGCTCGGGCAAATCCACCCTGGCGCGGATCATCGCCTTGATCGACGCGCCTTCGGGCGGACAGTTGCTGATCGAGGGCGCGAGCGTCGATATCACCCGCCGCCACCCCGACGCCGCGCTGCGCTCTAAGGTGCAGATGGTGTTCCAGAACCCCTATGGCAGCCTGAACCCCCGACAGAAGATCGGCGACGTGCTGACCGAGCCGCTGGTGATCAACACCGCCATCCCCGCCGCCGAACGCCGCGACCGGGCCGAGGCAATGTTGCGCAAGGTCGGCTTGCTGCCCGAACATTACAACCGCTATCCGCACATGTTTTCCGGCGGTCAGCGCCAGCGCATCGCGATCGCGCGGGCGCTGATGCTGAACCCCTCGCTGCTGGTGCTGGACGAACCCGTCTCGGCGCTGGATCTATCGGTGCAGGCGCAGGTGCTGAACCTGCTGGCCGATCTTCAGGACGAGCTGGAACTGACCTATGTCTTTGTCAGCCATGATCTGTCCGTGGTGCGCTATATCGCCGATGATGTGATGGTGATTTCCAAGGGGGAAGCGGTGGAACAGGGCACCCGGCAGGCCATTTTTGCCGATCCGCAGCACGCCTATACCCGCCAGCTTTTCGCCGCCACGCCGGTCACGGATGTCAACGCCATCCGCGCCCGCGTTGCCCGTCGTCAGGCGGCGCGACCGCGTCTTTGCGCCGCCGCAGAGATTACACCGGCAGGCACAACGCAATGACCAGAGGAACGATCAGGCTGGTCAGGACAGCGTTCAGTGCCATCCCGATCCCGGCAAAGGCCCCGGCGATTTCATTGACCTGAAAGGCCCTTGCGGTTCCGATCCCGTGTGCGGCCACGCCAACCGCAAAACCGCGCGCCCGCCAGTCGCGAATACGCAGCGCGTTCATCATGGGCGTCACCGTGATCGCACCGATGATGCCGGTCAGGATGACCAGCACGGCGGTCAGGGTCGGCTGGCCGCCAAGTGCCTCGGATATGCCAAGGGCGACGGGCGCGGTGGTCGATTTCGGGCTGATCGACACGATTACCGGCCGCGACAGGCCAAAGGCCATCGCCAGCAGCACCGCTGACAGCGCCGCCGCCAGCGATCCGGCAAGCAGCGCCGCCAGCAGTGGCAGGGCGGTCTTGCGGATGGTCCGCAGGTTCGAATACAGCGGCACCGCCAGCGCCACCGTCGCGGGGCCAAGCAGGAAATGGATAAACTGCGCGCCCTCGAAATAGGTCGCATAAGGCGTCCGGGTAAAAAACAGCAGCGGCGCCAGGATCGCGACCGAGATCAGCACCGGATTGGCCAGCGGGTGCCGCCCCAGCCACCGGGCAATCCAGTCCGAAGCGACATAGACCGAGACGGTCAGGGTTAACCATAACAGAGGCTCGGCGGCGAGATAGCTCCAGATGCGGGCGACGTCAGACATCGCGGCCTCGGGTCAGGCGGGCAACGGCAAGAAATGTGCCCACGCTGATCAGCATGGCAAAGACAGTGCTGACAATCAGAATCACCGCAAAGGCCAGCCAGTTCGCCGACAGGATGTTCAGGTTCCCGACCACGCCGACCCCGGCAGGCACGAACAGCAGCGACAGGTTTGCAAGGATCGCGCGCGACAGCGGGCCGACATAGCCGACCACCGCCGGACTGACCAGAAAGACGGCCACCAGAAGGACCAGCCCGATCACCGGGCCGGGAACGGGCAAGCCAAGCAGACGGGCCGCCACCTCTCCGGCAAGCTGGCAGCACAGAAGTATGGCGATCGGTCCGACCATCCTGTTCATCCTCATGGAATCGGTACAGCCACGCAAGGTAATGCCCGCCCCGACCTTTGTCATCGCCCGGTTGACGTGGCAACATGGGCTTGCTAACCGGGTGCGCGCCGCACGGAATACGCGACATGGACCATTCAGACGATCTGCCCGACGACATGTTCCTGGTCCATGTGACCGGCGAGGATGACGGGACGATGCAGAAAACCCTCAGCTTCTCGCGCTCGCCAACGGTGCTTTTGTCCTTTGCGGCCAACCGCTTTACCCGTGCCGCCTCGCGCGTGTATCAGGACAAGTACGGGCTTGGTTCGATGGACTGGCGGATCCTGGTGATGCTGACGCGGGAACCGGGGGCGACGGTCACGCGCGCCTCGGATATGATCGGCATCGACAAGGGCGCGGTCAGCCGCAGCCTGCATCGCCTGCTGGATCAGGGTCTGGTCCGGCAGGGCGATCTGCATGCCAACGGCCGCAGCCGAAGCTGGCGGCTGACAGGCAAGGGCCAGGCCCTGCACGCCCGCATTCTGGAAGAGGCGCTGACACGGCAGCGCGCGCTGTTCAAAGGCTTTCACCCCGAGGAAATCACCCAGCTTTGCGACCTGTTGACCCGGTTCATGGTCAATCTGGACGATCTGCAGGACCGGTGACGCGCCTTACCGTCCGGTCGCGTCCCATGCGACCGGCATGACCAGCGGCCCGCGAAAAGCCCAGCCACCGAACCGGACCTCGCCGTCGAAACGCAGGTTTTCCAGCCGGGCAAAGATCATCGGCATGGCGACATCAGCGATCAGGCAGCGCGCGGCAAAGGCCCCGGCGCAGAAATGCGGCCCCGCCCCGAACGAGATCGAGGCCGACGCGTCCTGTGTCATGTCGAAATCGTCGGGCCGGGCGAATGCGCCCTCGTCGCGATTGCCCGACCCGAACATCAGGAACACCCGGTCATCGGGTTCCAGTGTGACCCCGTGAAGCACATGCCGCCGCGCCACGCGCCGGGGCGACATGCCGACCGGAGCGATCCAGCGGGTATATTCGGCAAAGGCGTCCTGCCAGCTTGCCGTGCCCTCGCGGATCAACCGCAACTGGTCGGGATGGGTCAACATTGCCCAGGTCAGCCCCGCAATCACATCGCGCGGCTCGTTCTGTCCGCCCGAGATGGCCAGCTTGACATTGGCCCGGTACTGGTCCGGGCTCAGTCCCGCCTGCAACTGCACCGACAGCAACGAATGATCGGGTTCCGCCGTCAGCACCGGGGTCATCTCGTCGATATAGCGGTCAATGGCCGAGGTGCAGTCATTGCAACGCGCCTCGACCTGCGGATCGCCCGCGTAATTGGCGCAGCCATCCATCATGCCCTGACTGACGCGGTTCATCTCTTGCCAGGTGATCTGCGTCAGCCCGGTAATCGCCTTCAGCGCCTCGGCCGAGATCCGCATGGCCAGGTCGCCGACCATGTCCGCCCTGCCCTTCGGCGCGATTTCGTCCAGAATTGCGGTGGTCTGCTGATGGAACTGCTGCCGCCAGACCAGCTTGACAGATTTGGGCGACACGGTCGGCAGAATCGCCCGCCGCTCGGTCACGTGCGGATCGCCATCCTTGCGCATCATGTTCTGCCCCATCAACCGGGTCATCAGCCCGTCCGGCTGATCGGACGAAAAGATCTCGATCTTCTTTTCATTCTCGTAAATATCGTCGCGGCGCGTCAGCAGGATCGCACCAAGCTGGGGCACGAAAGCCACCGGACATTCCGCCCGCATCCGCCGCAAATCGGGATAGGGATCGTCCCAGAATGCCTTGGGATCGATATTGTAAACGGGCGCATCAGACATGGCGGAATCCTCCCCTTCCCCTGTGGTGTTGTCATGGCAACATAAAAGCGGCTCGGGGTCAAGCGTCCGGTCGCGGGGCAAGCGCATTTCAACGGCCGACAAGTGCTTTCACGAGGGCACCATGCTCACTGTGCGCCTGAAGCAAGGGCGGTGGCAAGGTTTCACCTCGGCTGCCAGACCCTGCTGGCGACTGACAAGGGATCAAGTGGCAACGACGGAACCGGGTCTGCCGTTCAACCATCGCCCCAACCACGTTGTGTCCGCGTCTTTGGCTCTGGGAAACGGTCATTCGTCGGGGCTGCCGACATTGTCAAAGCACTACCCGCCGCCAGAGGCGATTCCTCGGGCAAAACACATCAGTCCCATAAAGAACCGCCGACAGCAGGGTTGGCAGAGCATCAATAATTCTTAATGCAGGCAAATGGTTGAGCCGGGAAGTTCGCGCCCCTCATCCATCCATCTTCAGCGCCTGAATGAACGCCGTTTGCGGAATCTCGACCTTGCCGAACTGGCGCATCTTCTTTTTGCCGGCCTTCTGCTTTTCCAGCAACTTTTTCTTCCGCGTCGCGTCTCCGCCATAGCATTTTGCGGTGACGTCCTTGCGCATTGCCGACAGGGTTTCCCGCGCGATCACCCGTGATCCAATGGCTGCCTGGATGGGGATCTTGAACATGTGGCGCGGGATCAGTTCCTTCAGCTTTTCGACCATCACCCGGCCGCGCGCCTCGGCGCGGTCGCGATGAACCATCAGGGCCAGCGCGTCCACGGGTTCGTCATTCACGAGGATCGACATCTTGACCAGATGATCCTCGCGATATTCGCTGATCTGGTAATCGAACGACGCATAGCCCTTGGTCACGGATTTCAGCCGGTCATAGAAATCGAACACCACCTCGGCCAGTGGCAGGTCATAGACGACCATGGCGCGGCTGCCGGCATAGGTCAGGTCAAGCTGGATGCCGCGCCGGTCCTGACACAGTTTCAGCACATCGCCCAGATACTCGTCGGGGACCATGATCGTGGCCTTGATACGCGGTTCCTCGATGTGATCAACCAGCGTCAGGTCGGGCATGTCGGCGGGGTTGTGCAATTCACGGATTTCGCCGTCGCGCATATGCAGCTTGAAAACGACGCTTGGCGCGGTCGTGATCAGATCCAGATCGTATTCGCGTTCCAGCCGGTCGCGGATCACCTCAAGGTGCAGAAGCCCCAGAAAGCCGCAGCGGAAGCCGAAACCGAGCGCGGCCGAGGTCTCCATCTCATAGCTGAAGCTGGCGTCGTTCAGCGCCAGTTTCTCGATGGCGTCGCGCAGAGCCTCGAAATCATTGGCATCGACCGGGAAAAGGCCGCAGAACACCACCGGCTGCGCGGGCTTGAAGCCGGGCAGCGGCTTGTCGGCGGGTTTGCGTTCATGGGTGATGGTGTCGCCGACGCGGGTATCGCGGACCTGCTTGATCGAGGCGGTAAAGACGCCGATCTCGCCCGGCCCCAGTTCTTCGATATCCTTCATCGCAGGGGTCAGCACGGCCAGCTTGTCCAGCCGATAGGTCGCGCCGGTCTGCATCATCTTGACCTGATCGCCCCTGCGGATCACCCCGTCCATGACCCGGATCATCACCACGACGCCCAGATAGGAATCGTACCACGAATCGACCAGCATCGCCTTCAGCGCTGCATCCCGGTCGCCTTTCGGCGCGGGCAGGCGGGCGACGATGGCCTCAAGCACGTCGGGGATGCCGAGGCCGGTCTTGGCGCTGATCGGAATCGCGGCCGAGGCGTCGATGCCGATCACATCCTCGATCTGCGACTTGACACGGTCGGGTTCGGCGGCGGGCAGGTCGATCTTGTTCAGGACCGGCACGATCTCGTGATCAGCATCAATGGCCTGATAGACATTGGCCAGCGTCTGCGCCTCGACCCCCTGCGTGGCATCGACAACCAGCAGGCTGCCCTCGACCGCGCGCATCGACCGGCTGACCTCATAGGCAAAATCCACATGGCCCGGCGTGTCGATCAGGTTCAGCACATAGGTCCGCCCGTCCTGCGCCGGATAGGCGATGCGGACAGTGTTGGCCTTGATGGTGATGCCGCGTTCCCGCTCGATATCCATGCTGTCCAGAAGCTGGGCCTTCATGTCGCGTTCAGCGACAGTGCCCGTCAACTGGATCAGCCGGTCGGCCAGCGTGGATTT
>NZ_JBKEBL010000175.1:0-7032 GCF_047973135.1 Paracoccus sp. (in: a-proteobacteria) | reverse complement strand
CCGGCGGGGCGGCGGTCGATGCGGAAACTTTCGGGGTCGCCCCATTTCGCCGGATCCATATTGGCCGCGCCAAGAACGCAGATGACCTTGGTGCCTTCTTCCACCGGAAAGCCCGCGATTTCGGTGTCGCGGCCCGCCGTGCGCCCGAATGTATGCACGGGCGAGGTATAGCGCAGCACCTCTTCGATGGCGGGGCGGGCCAGCGACGGATCGGCGCGCAGCCTGTCCCATTCGCCGGGATTCTGCGAAAAGGCCCACAGGGCGTTGCCGATGCCCGTTACTGTGGTGTCCACCCCCGCCGACAGGAAGGACCGCACCAGCATTGCGGCCTCGTCCTGCCCGATCTCGCCCGCATCGGCGGCGGCATAGACCATCGCGCCAAGGCCGTCATCCTTCAGCCGGTCGCGGGCGCAAGCGGCCATGATCCAGGGCGAAATCTGTTCATTCCGCGCCAGCGCCCAGCGGCGCATCGCATTGTCCGGTCCCATGGCATTGAAAACGCAGGCACCGTAATCGACCAGATTGCGCTGATCCACGTCTTTCATGCCCAATGCGGGCGGAAAGACCGCCACGGGGAACGCCTCGGCCAGATCGGTAACGGCGTCGAATGTTCCCGTCGCCAGAAGCTGATCCACCATTCGCGCCGCCGTTTCGCGAAACAGGTCGGTCAGCGTCCTGACCATCTTGGGCGACAGCGCCCGCGCCATGACCTTGCGGGTGCGGGTATGGGCGGGCGGATCGACCTCAAGGATGATTGAGGGCGGGCGCCAGGGCTCGCCGATCTTGAAGTCGTTCAGACCGACCCCGCGCGAGGACACGAAATTCTCGTGATCGCTGAAAACCTTATGCGTCGTCTCGTATTGCCCCAGAGCCAGAATGGAAAAGCGCGGGATATGGACGACCGGGCCTTTCGCGACCAGTTCGCGGTAATATGGCACCGGGTCACGCAGCAAGTCCTCGTCATAGGGATCGATGTCCCAGACGGGCATGCCATCGGGCGGGGTTATGACCTTGTGGCCTTCGATAAGCTCCATGTCCTTCCTCCTCAGGTTTCGATGCCCACACCGACATGGCGGTGCAGCAAATCCGGGTTGCCTTGCAGTTCCCCGGAGGGTCCGTCAAAAACGATCCGGCCATTCGCGATCAGCACCGCCCGCGTCGCGAAACGCAGCGCGGCATCTGCATGCTGTTCGACAAGGATCACGCTGCGCGTTCCGTCGGCGGCCAGATCCTCGAAAACGCGCATCAACTGTTCGCAGATGACCGGGGCCAGCCCCTCAAGCGGTTCATCCAGCAGGATCACATCGGGCCGGGTCATCAGCGTGCGGGCGATGGCAAGCATCTGCTGTTCGCCGCCCGAAAGCTGGGTGCCGCCATTGCGTCGGCGTTCCTTCAGGCGCGGGAACAGGGCATAGGCTTCGTCCAGACTGGCATCGCCGCGCATTGCCGCGATCAGGTTTTCCTCGACCGTCAGCGAGGGAAAGATGTCGCGGGTCTGCGGCACCAGCCCAAGACCCGCCGCATTGCGGCGGAAGGGTGGCATTGCCTCAATGGATTGGCCCTTCAGCCGCAACCTTCCCCCATGCAGCCGTGTCAGCCCCATGATCGTGCCCAGAAGCGTGGTCTTGCCCGCGCCGTTCCGCCCGATCACCGCCAGCCTTTCGCCGGGGGCAAGCGTCAGGTCGATGCCGCGCAGCACATGGGTCGGGCCATAGCCTGCCGTGACATCCTTGAGTTCCAGAACCGGATCAGCCATGACCGCCCCCCAGATAAAGTTCACGCACCTGAGGATTTGCGGCGATGTTCTGCGGTGTGCCCTCGGTCAGGATACGCCCGGCCACCAGCACCACGATCGATCTGGCAACGCGGAACACCAGATCCATGTCATGTTCAATCACCAGCACCGCCAGATCCTGCGGCAGCCGTTCGATGGCATCGACGATCAGATGCGTCTCGCTTGAGGGGACGCCCGCCGCAGGCTCGTCCAGGATCAGTACGCGCGGTTTCAGTGCCAGGGTCAGCGCCATCTCGACCAGCCTCTGCTGACCATAGGCCAGCCCGGCGACCGGCCGGTCAGCAAGCGCGGACAGTTCGAACTGATCCAGCAGGGCCTGAACCTCGGCCTCGACCCGCGCCTCGCCCGGCGCGCGGCGGAACATGCGATAACCGCGCCCTTCGCGTTCCAGCACCGGCAGGCGCAGGTTCTCGCGCACGGTCAGAGAGGGGAACAACGTGGTGATCTGAAAGGTCTTGGCGATGCCCAGTTTTACCCGGCCCGCCTCGTCCAGCGCGGCGATGTCCCTGCCGTCAAAGCGGATCGAGCCCCCGCTTGGCGCCAGAATGCCTGTCACCAGATTGGCGAAGGTCGATTTGCCCGCGCCATTCGGCCCGATCAAAGCCTTGCGCGCGCCCGGAGGCAGGTCGAAGTCGATATGTTCCGACACGGTCAGCCCACCAAAATGCTTGGACAGGCCGCGAACCTCAAGACCTTTCATGACGGCCTCCCATGATGCGGGTCAATGCGGCCGGGGCCGAGATCAGCCCCTTTGGCAGAAAGAACACCACTGCAAGGACCAGCGCGCCGATGACGAACAGCCAGTTGAACGGATCGTTCGCCGCCGCCGTATGATGCACCCACATGAACACCGCCGTGCCGATCACGGCGCCGTAAAGCCGACCGGTGCCGCCAAGGATCAGCATGATCAGTGCCTCGGCCGACAGCGCGAAGGCAAATGTCTCAAGACTGACAAGCTGGGTGATCTGCGCGGTCAGCGCCCCGGCCAGCCCGGCAATCGCCCCGCCGATGACATAGGCCGTCACCCGGCGGCGATAGACCGACACACCGATGGCCGCCATTCGCGCCGGGCTGTCATGCACGCCCCTAAGCGACAGGCCAAAGGGCGACCGGACCAGCACAGCCAGAAAGGCAAAGACAAGCACCGCCACCGCCAGCGCGTACCAGTATCCGGTCTGGCCGATGAAATCGAACTCGAACAGGCCAAGGACGGGGTCCATGCGAATGCCGCGCAGCCCGTCCGCGCCTCCGGTCAGGTCGCGGGCGCGGTTGGCGGTCTCGGCGCAGATCTGGGCGAAGGCGATGGTCAGCATGATGACCGTCAGCCCCTGCGCCCGCATGACCACCAGCCCGGACAACAGCGCCAGCGCCGCCCCCGCCGCCGCACCGACCAGCAATCCGGCAACGGGATCGGCCCAGACATGAATGGCGAACAGCCCCGCCGCATAGGCCCCCGCGCCATACATCGCCGCCTGTCCCAGCGTCGGGATGCCAGCGTAACCCAGCACCAGATCGACCGACAGGACAAGGACGATCATCACCAGAATCCGGGTCAGAAAGGCCAGATTGAAGGGGAACAGGAAATAGCATGCGACGGCTGCCGCCAGCAGGACAAGGGGAATGAGCCGCGTCATCCTAGGCCCTCCCCATCAGGCCCTGCGGGCGAATGGCCAGCAGCGCGATCACCAGCGCGAAAAAGGCGATGGTGGCCAGGTCGGGCACCAGATAGCGGGCGGCGGTCTCGGCGATACCAAGACCAAGCGCGGCCGCGAAAGAACCGGTGATCGACCCCATGCCTCCGACCGCGACCACGATCAGGAACAGCACCATGTAGCGCAGCGGATAATAGGCGTCGATGGGCAGGATCTCTGCGCCAAAGATACCTCCAAGTGCCGCCAGCCCGGCCCCAAGCCCGAAAGTCAGCAGATAGATCGTGCCGGTGTCGATGCCCATGGCCGAGGCGGTGGCGCGGTTGTCCACCGCCGCCCGCAGCCGGATGCCGAACCGGGTTCGGTCCAGCAGCACCCACAGCCCGAATATCACCACCAGCCCCAGCCCGATCACCGCAAGCCGGTGCATCGGCAGGGTGCGAAAGCCCAGATTGACCGGCGTTCTCAACGTCTCGGGCATGGGAATGGTCAACAGCGCCGATCCCTGCCACAGATTGATGCTGGCGATCATCAGGAAGGTCAGGCCGATAGTGGCCAGCACCTGCTGCAATTCGCCAAAGCCGTAAATCCGGCGATAAATCAACCGCTCCAGCGGCAGGGCCAGCAGGATCGTCCCGGCCACCGCAAGCGGTAGCGCCGCCCAGAAGCCAAGGCCCTGATCCCGCATCAGCCAATGGGCCAGCGTGCCGCCGATCATGGCAAATCCGCCATGCGCCAGATTGATGACCCGCATCAGCCCCATGGTGATCGACAGTCCCACCGCGATCATGAACAGGATCATCCCGTAAGCGATGCCGTCCACGGCAATATTCAGCAAAAGTGACATGCGTTTTCCCCGATCACCGACCCCCGCGAGGCGTCAGCCCCGCAGGGTACGGATCACTTGTCCCAGCCCAGATCGCCGACATTCGCGATCACGCCCTTTTCGACATTCTCAAGCAAGCCGGTCTCGGGGTTCCGCTCGACCTCGCGGATATAGACGTTTTGAACCAGCGTCCGCGTTTCGGGGTCCATCCTCACCGGCCCGCGCGGGCTTTCCCAGGCCATGCTGCTGGCGGCCTCGATGGCGGCGGGGCCATCGGACCCGGCGGCCTTGACCATCTCATAGATAAGATGCACGCCGTCATAGGCCCCGATCATGGCCCAGTTGGCGATGGCGTCCGGGTGCAGTTCGTGCAGCTTTGCCAGAAACGCCTCGTTCTCGGGCGACTGATGGGCGGCGGAATAATGGTACGCCGTCGTCAGCCCGATCCCGGCATCGCCAAGCCCCTGCAAATTCACCTCTTCGGTTTCCGCCGTACCCAGAAACACGATCCCGGCATCCTTGAGGCCGTTTTCATTATAGGTCCGGGTAAAGGTAAAGGTCGGAGGGCCGCCGGGCAGGAAGGCAAAGACCGCATCGGGTGCCTCGTCGCGTACCCGCTGGATGAAGGGGGTAAAATCGGTCGTGGACAGCGGCATGCGGATCGTATCGACGACCTGACCACCCTTGATCTCGAACGCGGTCTTGAAGGCGTTCTCGGCGTCGATGCCGGGGCCATAATCGGTAACGGTTGTGGCCACCGTGCGGATGCCCTGATCATATGCCCAATCTGCCAGCGGCGCCGAGACCTGCCACAGCGTATAGCTGGTGCGCAGGTAATAGTCGCTTTCCTTGTTGATCGACGATGTGGCCGCGTTGAAGATCACCGTCGGCGTCTGCGACTGCTGGATCATCTGAGCCACGGCCAGCGCGTTCGGCGTGAAGGTGAAACCGGCCAGATAATCGACCCGATCACGGATCAGCAATTCCTGGGCAAGGCTGCGCGCGGCATCGGGGTTCGGCCCGCCCACATCCTTGAAGATAAATTCGATCTCGTGATCTCCGGCCGTGGTGCCGTGCTGTGCCTGATACACCTCGATGGCCTGCTGATACTGCGTGCCATATTGCGCGAATGGTCCCGAAAAGGGGGTAATCACGCCCACCTTGATCGTGTCCGCCGATGCGGCCCCGGCAAGCGTGGTCATGACCAGCGCGGCGGTTATGCGAAATGCTGTATTCATCGTTCCCTCCCTGAAAGCGGCGGCATTTCTATGCGCTGCCGGTTTTTGCACAATGAGGGACACGCCCGGTCAGGCCTGTTCGCCAGCCCGCCGGTAAGGTGCATCTGTCAATCGCAGCATAGCGGCACGCTGCCGGTGCGCCCGGAAACGGCCAGTCCCTCCCTGGTCCCTCGCCGAAGCCGGATCGCGATTGCAGCGAGCCATCTCTGTTGAGGAATCAACTCGGAAAACAATGCCGATGACCAATTGATTTGTCAACTGTGATTGCGATATTCCGTCGCACCCCGATGGCGGGAAGGCACCTTGTCTATCGCAGATCGGCCAGCCGCCGCAGGATCTGATGATGCAGGTCGCGGCGTTCTTCAGGGGTCAGAAAGGCACCCAGTTCGATCTCGCGGTTGCCGTCAGTCAGGGTCAGGTAATCCTCGACCGGGCCTTCGCGCAGCTTGGCGCGCACCCAGTAGGGGTTGGCGGTCCATTCACGCGCTGCCCGTCCGGGATCGCGGCGTGACAGGTGCAGGCGGTCGCGGGTCAGATGCAGGCATTCGCTGGTCTCGCCGCTGCGATAGCTGCGATGCAGCGCGTACCACACCCCCCCGATGGCCAGCGCCATGAAAGGAAGCAGCCCCCATAGGGTCGCTGTACCCAATACCGCCAGAAGGGGCAGGGCCAACCCCACCGAAGTCAGTCCGATGAACCACACGAATCCCTTGCGCGGCAGCGACCGAAATGGCCATGCGCGCAGTTCGGCCCCGTCAGGGCGGTCGGTCCATTCATAGGGCATAGGTGTGATCCTGCAAAAACGGCCCCGGATCGCTCCGGGGCCGCTGCAGTCGTTTTGGATCGGCCATGGCCTTAATGGGCGTAGGCGTGATCCCAGTCCTCGCGCTTGGGTAGCTGCTCGAACGTATGTTCGGGCGGGGGCGAGGGCAGGGTCCATTCCAGCGTGTCGGCATGCTCGTTCCAGTAGTTCGGCACATTCACGCGCCGACCGGCGAACAGCGTATAGGCCACGATGCCGATGAAGAACAGGAAGGACGCGAACGAGATATAGGCACCGATCGAGCTGATATTGTTCCAGAACGCGAACTCGACCGGATAGTCGATATAGCGGCGCGGCATGCCCTGACGGCCCAGGAAGTGCTGCGGGAAGAAGATCATGTTCGAGCCGATGAACATCAGCCAGAAGTGGACCTTGCCGGCCCATTCCGGGTACTGGCGGCCGCTCATCTTGCCGATCCAGAAATAGACCCCGGCGAAAATCGCAAAGACCGCACCCAGCGACATCACATAGTGGAAATGCGCCACGACATAATAGGTGTCGTGATAGACGCGATCCAGCGGCGCCTGCGACAGCACAACGCCGGTCACGCCGCCGACGGTGAACAGGAACAGGAAGCCGAAGGCCCACAGCATCGGGGCCTTGAACTCGATCGAGCCGCCCCACATGGTGGCGATCCAGCTGAACACCTTGACCCCGGTGGGCACCGCGATGACCATCGTTGCCAGCATGAAATAGCTCTG
>NZ_JBKEBL010000253.1:0-32534 GCF_047973135.1 Paracoccus sp. (in: a-proteobacteria) | reverse complement strand
GTTGCAGCTCTACCTGGAGGGGATGGGGTTCCGGGCGATCGGACGCGTGCTCAAGGTCTCGAATGTGACCGTGCTCAAGTGGATCCGGAGCTTCGGCGAAGAGGTCGAGCGCGCCCGCAAGCCCGGGCCGCCGCCGAAAATCGCCATGATCGATGAGATGCAGCATTTCATTCATGCTAAAAAAACACCTGCTGGCTCTGGATATCGCTGTGCTATTTCAGCGGACGCATCCTCGGCGTTCATCTGGGCGGCCGCGGAGCCGAAGACCTGAAGGATTTCCTCAAGGCCTTCCCTGAGGCGAAGGGCAAGATCACCTTCACGGATGACTACGCCTCCTATGCCGCCGTCTTGCCGCAGGGCACGCATTTCACCGGCAAGTCACTCACGCAAAAGCTGGAGAGCCTCAACGCCAATGTCCGCCACCGCCTTGCTCGCTTCGCTCGACGCACCAGATGCACGACAAAATGCCCACGCATGGCCTATCTCTCCGCGCTCCTCTTCATGCAAGACCATAATGAAAAGCTAATAGGTTAGCAAAGCCACCACGCAGGGAAATCACACCAACGGACCTTGGGATTGACCCGTATCTGCCGCCGGTGCCAACACAGCCGCCTTGCCATCTGTGCCGGGCGTGCTTTGCACCTGATTCCGGGCCGGGCCGGCCGATGTCATATGGTTTTGGCATGGAAAGACCCGAAGCCATGCCAAAAATTAATGATTCTGCGTCGCATCCAGTTCGATGACGGCATCCAGCGCGAAAGCGCCCTGGCCTTCGGGCATCGCCAGCACCGGGTTCAGGTCGATCGACACCAGCCTTTCACCACAGCCCGCCGCAAACACCGACAGTCGCGACAGCATCCGTGCCAGCGCATCGATATCCGCAGCGGCCTGCCCGCGCGCGCCCCGCAGGATCGCCGCGCCCCGGATCGACAGGATCATGTCGCGCGCGGTCTCGGGTCCGAAGGGGCAGGCGTGCAGCGCTACATCGTTCAGCAACTCGACAAAGATCCCGCCAAGGCCGAACACGGCGACCGGCCCGAAGGTCGGATCGCGGTTGATGCCCATCAGGCATTCCACACCGCCCGACAGTTGCTTCGCGACAAGCACTCCGGTCACGGTGGCGTCAGGCGCACGGGTTTTGGCGGCGGCCAGAATATCCGAAAAGGCCGCGCGCACCTCATCCGCATTCCGGATGTTCAGCCTGACGGCCCCGATATCGGATTTGTGCAGAATATCCGGCGACAGGATTTTCATGACCACCGGATAACCCACCACGCCGGCGGCGGCGATGGCGGCATCCGCGTCCTGCACGGCCCGTTCGGGGGCCACGGCAATGCCCGCATTGGCCAGCAAAGCCTTGGCCCGCGCCTCGTCCGGGGTCTGGTCCGGCAGCGCGACGGGCGGCGGGGCGGGCAAGGCCGCCCCCGCCCCATGGGCTGGCCTTGCGCCATGACGCAGGACGGCATCCAGCGCCCGCACCGCGCGGCAGGGATCGCGGAACACAAGGATGCCTGCATCGTCATAACGTTGCAGCACCTCGGGGTCGCCGAGGGCGCAAAAGGCAATGATGCGGTCGGGAAAGGCCTTGCGCAGCGGTGCCATCGCCTCAAGGATGGTGTCTGCCATTGCGTTGCTTCCGGCCACATAGGTCAGGAAACACAGGACGGCACCATAGCCGCCATGTTCCAGCCCGCTGCGCGTGAACAGTTCCAGCAGCGACGGATCGTTCAGCGCCTGCGCGGTGCAGTCCAGCGGATTGACCGGCGAGGCATAGGGCAGCGCCGCCCTCAGCGCCTGTTGCGCGGGTTCGGGCATGGGGGGCATCGGCAGGCCCACCCGCTCGGCCTCGTCGCTGGCCACGATGCCCGCGCCGCCGCTGACTGTCACGATGCCAAGCGAATGCCGCGCCGGAAAGACCTTTTTCGACGCCGCATAGGCGATGTCCATCATGGTTTCCGGATCGCGAAGGATGATCGCCCCGTGATCCGACAGCACCGCGTCGGCCACCACCGCATCCCCCGTCAGCGATGCCGTATGCGAGGCGGCGGCGCGTGCTCCGACAGCCGAGCGTCCCGATTTCAGCGCCAGCACCGGCTTTCCCGCCGAGCGCGCCACATCCAGCGCGGCAAGCAGCGCTGGCGCGTCGTTGATCGCCTCCATATAGGTGCAGATCACGTCGGTACCGTCGCTTTCGGCCATCCAGCGGATTGCCTCGGCGACGGTGATGTCGGCCTCGTTCCCGGTGGTGATCAGGACCGAACACCCCAGCCCCTGATCGCGCGCCAGCGCCCCCAGATGCGCCCCGAACGCACCCGACTGGCTGGCGATACCAATATTGCCCGGCTTCGGATGCCCGGTATCCAGAGATGAGGAAAAGGTGCCGAAATAGCCGATCCCGGTATTATAAACCCCAAGCGTGTTCGGCCCCAGAATGCGCATCCCGTGACCGCGCGCCAGCGCCACCAGATCGTCCTGCGCCGCCTTGCCCTCGTCCCCGGTTTCCGCAAAACCGGCCGAGAACAGCGTCGCCGCCTTGCACCCCTTGCGGCCAAGTGCCGCGATGGTTTCGGGAACCAGCTTCGCAGGAAGCGCGACAAGCGCGGCATCGGGTGTTTCGGGCAGATCGTCCACGCTGGCATAACAGGGCAGACCCTGCACCGTATTGCGCGCCGGATTGACCGGCAGGATCCGCCCGCCAAAGCCCGCCCGCAGCATCGCCGCAATGGGGCGACCGCCAATCCGGGTCGCATCCCCGGACGCGCCGATCACCGCGACCGAGCGTGGGGCGATCAGCCCGTTGATATGTGAAAGACGGCTCATAGCGTGGTCTCTGATCCCGGAATTGCGATGAATTGATTGGACTGCGTACTCCGATTGTCGTGATACAGCGCAAGGTGACAATCGGCAGTCTGCCACCGACCTGCCGCTGCCCCCTGATCCGGGCCATGGCAGCCCGGCCCCGGATCGCACAGCCCGGCCTCAGCCGCCATCTTTGCATGACCTGGGAACCTGATCACGGGAAAGCCGCGCGCCTCGGCCATGCCCGCCGCCGCCATGGCCGCGATGGCGGTCTTGCCGCACAGGGTCGGCAAACTGCTGTCAATCGCCTTGTCCGGCATCGCCGCTATCCCCTTTCCAGTCCAGAAACAGATGTGTCTGGGTGGCAATGCCGACGGTCTTTCCGTCGCTGCGCGTCATCGTGACCCGTAACACCATCGTGCCTGGCCCGGCATGAAGCGGAGCGCAACGCGCCGTCACCGTGTCGCCAACCCGCACCGCGCGGATGAAACTTGTCGCCGCATCGACCGTGACGTTGGAAACCCCGGCCGGACTGTTGATGAACGAGGCGGTGCCCGCCGCCGTATCCGCCGCCGTATCCGCCAGCGTCATCAGCGCGCCGCCATGCAAGACCCCGTTCCGGTTTGACATGTCTGCGGTGACGACCATCCGGCAGATCACCTGTTCCGGCGTGCAGGTGGCAATGTCGATTCCCAGCAGGTCCGCGAATTTCGACTTGGGAGGCATTTGGGCGATGCTGCGGGTCCGTCCACAAGCCGTGCCGGCAAGCTGGTCGATCGCCCCGCCATCCTCTCCCGTCGCAAGCATTGTTCCCTTCCCCCCCCTTTTTGGCACGGTACCGGCCGGTCCCCGTGCCGGGATCCACGGGCCGCGCCATCGCGCCACGCCCGACAGGGAAATTCTACACAGTAAATGCAATTCTTTATGGGGAATAAGGGCGATGTCAACGGTCTTTGCACCGGTCAGAGGTCAATTATCGCCCTGTTGATCCCGGCGCGGGGGCGTGGCACATCGCTGTGACCGTCCCCGAAGAGGATTGCCGCATGTCTGACCTGATCGAACGTCGGCGCGCCCTGCTGGGGCCGAATGTCGCGACCTTTTATGACGATCCGGTTCATATCGTCCGGGGGGACGGGGTCTGGTTGTGGGATGCGAGCGGGCGGCGCTTTCTGGACTGCTATAATAACGTGCCGCATGTCGGGCATTGTAACCCGCGCGTGGTGCAGGCGATCTGCGATCAGGCGCGGGCGCTGAACACCCATACCCGCTATCTGCACGAGGGGATTCTGGATTATGTCGAACGGCTGACCGCGACTTGCGACGATCCTCTGTCCACCGCGATCCTGACCTGCGCCGGATCCGAGGCGAATGACATCGCCCTGCGCATGGCCGAGGCGATGACCGGCAAGCGCGGCATCATCGCCACCGATGCCACCTATCACGGCAACACAACCCTGGTCAGCCATCTGTCGCGCAACAACATTCCCGAGGTGGGCTTTGGGCTGGGACAGTATCTGCGCCATGTTCAGGCCCCCGACAGCTATCGCATCGACGATCCGCAGGGCGAGGTATTCGCCGCCCATGTCGCGAGGGCCATTGCCGATCTTGAGGCGACGGGCACAGGTTTTGCTGCGCTGATCCTGTGTCCGCTGTTCCTGAACGAGGGCTTTCCCGCACAGATGCCGGGCTGGCTGCGCCCTGCCGCCGAACAGGTGCGCAGGGCGGGCGGGCTGTTGATCTGCGACGAGGTGCAATCAGGCTTTGGCCGCTGCGGCAGCCATTTCTGGGGGCATCAGAAACAGGGCGTGGTTCCGGACATCGTGACCATGGGCAAGCCGATGGGCAATGGCCATCCGGTCGCCGGGCTGGTCACGACACCCGAGATCATGGCGCGTTTCCGCAATTCGTTTTCCTATTTCAACACATTCGGCGGCAATCCGGTGTCCTGCGCCGCCGCCATGGCCGTTCTGGATGAGTTGCAGGACAGGAATTTGCAGGCGAATGCCGCGCGGATCGGGGCACTTGCACACGAGCGGCTGTCTGCGCTTGCCCGGAAATATGACGTGATCGGCGATGTCCGTCAAAGCGGCATGGTGTTCGGCGCCGAGTTCGTGACGGACCGGGCGACACGGCAGCCCGCCACCGAATATGCCGGACGGGTGGTGAACGCGATGCGCGAAAGGGGGGTGCTGCTGTCCCGGCTTGGCCGTCACGGGAACACGCTGAAGATCAGGCCTCCGATGCCCTTTGCGCCGGAACATCTGGACCTGCTGATCAATACGCTGGACGCCGTTCTGGCCGAAGCGGGGGAACCGGCATGAGCGATCCAACCGGTCAGGCGCTGGCCCTGTGGGGGTTGCAGGGCGCCGATTGCGCCTTTGTCGCGGGGCGCGAGAACCGGGTGTATCGGGTGCGCGGCCCGCAGGGCGATTTCGCGCTGCGCTTCAAGCGGCCCGGATACCGCAGCGATGCAGAACTGCTGTCGGAACTGCAATGGATGGCGGCGCTGAAGCAGGCGGGGCTGAATGTGCCGGGGCCGCTGCCCTCGCGGCGCGGCGCGCTGCTTGAGGTCATCGGCGATCAGCGCGTCGATCTGCTGGGCTGGATGCGCGGCCAGCCCATGGGTCATGCCCGCCAGCCCCTGCAACTGGACGAAGCGCCCTCCCTGTTTCACCGGCTTGGGCAACAGATGGCGCGGCTGCATGCGGCCTCGGATGAATGGACGCGGCCTGTGGGCTTTCGGCGTTGCGACTGGAATCCGGACGGGCTTTTGGGCGAGGCACCCTTGTGGGGGCGGTTCTGGGAAAATCCGACGCTGGATGCCGCGACCCGCGACCTGCTGGAACGGTTTCGCAAAACGGCGGCGCAGGAACTGGCGCAGGAACTGGCGGGGCTGGATCACGGGCTGATCCATGCCGACCTGGTGCGCGAAAACGTGCTGATCGACGGCGGGGATATGGCGCTGATTGATCTGGACGATGGCGGTTGGGGCTTTCGGCTGTTCGATCTGGCCACGGTGATCTTTAACAACCGCGACGAGGCTGGCCATGACAGGCTGCAAGCGGCGCTGATCGCCGGGTATCGCAGTCTCCGGCCGATCGACACCAGTTTGCTGGATCTGTTCGTTGCGCTGCGGGCCGTGACCTATGTAGGCTGGATCGTGCCGCGTATGGCGGAAGACGGGGCCGCAGCGCGCAACCGCCGCTTTGTCGATGCCGCCCGCGATTGCTGTGCCCGCTATCTGGGCGGCTGACGCGCGTTTTTCGGACTGCCGGATCGCTGCAGTCTGTTGTAAGACGGCCAAAGCCCGATCCGCAGTTGTGACAAGCAGAGGAAGCGACATGCCAGAACAGGCCACGGACAGAATCCCGAGCAAACGCAACGACCTTTCGGTCGCCGACAGTCTGACCCGGTTTATCGAGGACGAGGCGCTGCCCGGCACCGGTATCAGCGCGGACAGTTTCTGGGCCGGACTTGCCGCACTGGTCCACGAGTTCGGGCCGAAGAACCGGCAACTGCTGGACAGGCGGCAAGCCTTGCAGGACCAGATCGATGACTGGCACCGCCAGCATCGCGACGGGCCGCATGACCCCGTGGCCTATAAGGCGTTTCTGGAACAGATCGGCTATATCGTCCCCGAGGGTGGGGATTTCACCATCGGGACCGCCAATGTCGATCCCGAAATCGCGCAGGTTCCGGGGCCGCAGCTTGTCGTGCCCGTGACCAATGCGCGCTTTGTGCTGAACGCCGCGAATGCGCGTTGGGGCAGCCTGTATGATTGCCTGTATGGCACTGATGCGATGGGCGGGCCCGTGCCTTCCGGCGGGTTCGATGACGGGCGTGGCGCGCGGGTCGTGGCGCGGGCGGCAGTGTTTCTGGACGAGGTTTTTCCTCTGACCGGCACCAGCCACGACAGGGCGCAATCCTATCGCATCATCAATGGCGCGCTGGAGGTTGACGGCTTTGCCCTGCTGCGCCCCGCGGCTTTCATGGGCCATACGGGCGACGTGGCCAGCCCGGATACGATCCTGTTGCGCAATCACGGCCTGCATGTCGAACTGGTCTTTGACCGCAGCCATCCCATCGGCGCGAAAAGCCCGTCCGGGCTGGCCGATCTGCGACTGGAATCGGCCATGTCGGCGATCATCGACTGCGAGGATTCGGTCGCCTGCGTCGATGCCGCCGACAAGGTTCTGGCCTATCGCAACTGGCTGGGTCTGATGAAGGGCGATCTGGCTGAAACCTTTGACAAGGGTGGCAGGCCCATGACCCGCCGCCTGAACCCCGACCGCAGCTTTACAGCACCGGACGGCGGCGGCCAGACGCTCAAGGGGCGTTCGCTGCTGCTGGTGCGCAATGTCGGGCATCTGATGACGAACCCGGCCATTCACGACCGTGACGGGCAAGAGGTGTTCGAGGGGTTGATGGACGCGATGATCACCGTTCTGATCGCCCTTCATGACCTGAAGAAAACCGACGGGCCGCGCAACTCGGTCACGGGTTCGGTCTATGTGGTCAAGCCCAAGATGCACGGCCCCGAAGAGGTCGCCTTTGCCGATGCCGTCTTTACCCATGTCGAAAAGGTGCTGGATCTGCCACGAAACACGGTCAAGCTGGGCATCATGGATGAGGAACGCCGCACCAGCGTCAATCTGAAAGAATGTATTCGCGCGGCGAAAGACCGGGTCTGTTTCATCAATACCGGCTTTCTGGACCGGACCGGCGACGAAATCCACAGCTCGATGGAGGCCGGTCCCTTCAGCCGCAAGGATTTCATCAAGCGCAAGGGCTGGATCGGGGCCTATGAGAACCGCAATGTCGATATCGGGCTGGAATGCGGCCTGTCCGGCAGGGCGCAGATTGGCAAGGGCATGTGGGCGATGCCCGACATGATGGCCGCGATGCTGGAGCAAAAGATCGAACATCCCCGCGCCGGGGCCAATTGCGCCTGGGTGCCCAGCCCGACCGCCGCTACCCTGCACGCCACCCATTACCACAGGGTCGATGTTCTGGCCGTGCAGGCCGCGCTGGCTAAAGGCGGACGGCGCGCTCATCTTGAGGCGCTGCTGGAGATTCCGCTGGCCAGCTATCGCAAATGGACCCCCGCCCAGATCCGGCGCGAGGCGGAAAACAATGCGCAGGGCATTCTGGGCTATGTCGTGCGCTGGATCGATCAGGGCATCGGCTGTTCCAAAGTGCCCGACATCAACGATGTGGCCCTGATGGAGGATCGCGCGACCTGCCGCATCTCGGCCCAGCATGTCGCCAACTGGCTGCATCACGGCATCCTGTCACGGGATGAGGTCATGGCGATCATGCGACGCATGGCCGAGGTGGTGGACCGACAGAATGCGGGAGATCCTGCATATCGCCCGATGGCACCCGGTTTTGACGGCATCGCCTTTCGCGCGGCCTGCGATCTGGTCTTTCAGGGCCGCACCCAACCCGCCGGCTATACCGAGCCGATCCTGCATGCCTGCCGTTGCGAACTGAAATCGCGGCGGAGTGGCTGAACAACATGATCGCCTTAATCGCGTCTGGTTGTATCTTGTCTGTTCAGCGATACCAAAACCTGCGGGCTGAACCCTGAGAACGCCCGCCTGACCAGCCCCTGGAAGCTGGCACCGCTGTCTCCGGACGGGCAAGGCAGCCGCGCAAGGCTTGCGGATATACCGGCAAAATCAGGATCCCGCATCGGCCTTGACGCCTTGCGGAACCGACGGCGATACGATCCGGGGGGCGCATCCGGCCCTGGGCGAAATTGTGTCTGGAGAGAGGGAAAGGCCGGCGAGTAGTGTAGTGCGCCTTTTCAGGAATAATCCGGGCCGCCGATGCAAAGGCGCCTCAGGCGCTGCCCTGTTGAAGCCAGCCCATGGCATGTTCTGGCGGCGCCGCACCGGGGCCGGGAACCTGTCCCGGCAGGTTCCGCCAGACGGGTGGAGGTGGCCGTCACCATGCGGTCGCGCCGCCATCGATGCGGAAATCGGCACCTGTGACATAGCCGCTTTCATCCGAGGCCAGATAGACCGCCAGCCAGCCGACATCACGCGCGGTCCCCAGACGCCCCAGCATCAGCCTGGCCCGCACGCTTTGCATCAGCGGCGTGTCCAGATGCTGCTCGGTTTCTCCGGTCACGACAAAGCCGGGCGCGATGGTATTGGCGCGGATGCCAAGCGGGCCGCCCTCCATCGCCATCTGCCGGGTCATCGCCAGAACCGCGCCCTTGCCCGCCGTATGGGCGATGGCGGAAAGGCCATTCAGCGCCACATGGGCGTTGGCGGACGAAAAGTTGATGACGGATGCCGCGCCGCCAGCCTGAAGCAGTGGCCAATGGGCGCGCGTCACCAGAAAGACGCTGTCGATCTCGCCAGCCATGGTGACGCGCCAGTCGGCAAGGCTCATCTGCGGGATTGGGGCAAAGCGGACGATAGCGGCGGCGTTGACCAGCACATCCACCGCGCCAAGGCCCGCCCGCGCCGCATCCGCCAGACCGCCCGCCCCGGCCTCGGTCGTCAGATCGGCGGCGTGGCTGCGGATGCTGCCGGGCAGGTCACGCAGAGCATCGGCGTCGATGTCGCAGGCCAGCACCTGCGCGCCCTGGTCAGCGAACATCAGCGCAATCTGCCGACCGATGCCGCGCCCTGCGCCGGTCACAACCGCGCGCCTGCCCGCAAGCCTATTCATCGAAGATCGCCACCGCCCGGCACCACCCGGCCGAGCCGCCCGCGAGTTTTACCGGCAGGGCGGAAACGGTATAGCCCGTGGCGCGCGCCCGCCGCGGTATTGACCAGCACGATGTCGCCGGGTTGCAGGTCATGCCCGATCCGGCGCAGTTCGGCCTGAACATCGGCGGCGGTGACGACATGGCCACCGACAAATCCACGATACGCCGCGTCATCGCATCTTCCTGTTTTGGCGTTGGTTCCTGCGCAACCCCGGCGCATAGGGGCCAAGGACGAATATCTGACCGTCGCGCAGGGCAATCGGCACCGGTGTCAGCCGCTGGCCCGGACATGGCCCCAGGACGCAGATGCCGCTGTCGATTTCGAACAGCGCGCCATGGGCGCCGCAGACGATGCGCGTCCGGTCGCCGTTCAGGAACTGGTCCTTTTTCCACGCCATCCGGGCGTGATCGTAATGCGGGCAGGCATTGCGCCATGCATGTACGCGATCCCCATGACGTACGACAAACATCGTGTCCCGCCCTTCGCCCAGGGGGTCGAACCCGCGCGAATGACCGTCCGCGATCTGGTCCAGCCGGGCCAGCGGGCCGATCAGCTTAATGGTCGGGTCCGCCACCGGGAAACCACTTCTCGACATTTTCGAAAAGAAACATCTGACCGCTTTCGGCACCGACCTTGGTTTCACGCGCGACCCATGCGTCGTCATGAATGTCCATATCGGCATCATATTCGAAATGGGTCATCAGCGGGCAGTTGAAATACCAGAACCAGTTCGAACCGAACTTGTGCCGTCCCGGCCCCCAAAAGCTCTCATAGCCCTTTTTGATCATGCGCGATCCGGCCAGCATCAGCTCGGTCGGACCCTGCATGTGGAAGGCCAAATGCTCCAGCCCCTGCATATAGGGGGGCGTGGCCAGCATGAACAGCGTGTGATGGTCGATGCAGGCCCGTGGGCGCAGGAAGGGGCCGACATCGGTAAAACGGTCGGTCACGACGAATTTCAGCCGCTCGACATAAAATTTTTCCATTTTCGGCATGTCGGGCGTGAAATAGACGATATGGCTGAGCGTGCGCGGCTGCGCCTGAGCATCCTCATTCGCGCCAACCTTGTTAAATCCGCGCGCGGGTGCCGCGCCGGGCGAATTGACCAGTTCCGGCTCAAGATCAAGCGGAACGCGCCGCGTCACGTGGAATTTCAGCGCGAAGCCGACATCGTCCTGACAGGCAATCGCGCCATTGCCGTCGCGCGTGACGACGCGATCCTTGCCAAGTTCTGCCTCGATTTCGTCGATCGAGGCGGCGTCAACCACGCCATAGACGGTCAGCCGCAGCGTATTGCCCGACGCAAGCTGCGGTGGCAGGCTGGCATCGTCGCGGGCGCGGATGGTAATCGCGGTATTGTCCAGCGCGACGAATGTGCCGCCCGCATCCGACCAGCTTTCCTCGGCAAGGCCGAAATCCAGCAGAAACTGGCGGCAGGCGTCCAGATCGTCCACGCCAAAGACCAGCTCGTCCGGTCCGATGATACGCATCGCATTCCCTCCCTGTCGGTCATCAGGACTATAGGGAGGGCAGAAATATTGAGGAAATTGTTATTTCGCATCCAATATATCTGGAAAACAGATATATGCTGCCCGATCTTCCAATTTCTCAACCCGCAAGCTGCACTGTAGCCTCTGCCGCGTCTGTATCGGAGGAGAACGCGCAATGGCCCTTTTCGAGTATTTCCCGAACTATGTCTGGAACCTGTCGCTGTCCATCGCGATGCAAAGCGGCGCCGAACTGGGCGAGATCATCGACATGTCGAAACCGCTGCTGGACAAGGCGCAGGCGGGCGAAGACGCGGGCACGGCGGAATTTCTGCGGGAATGGATGAAAAAGGCCGACGATCTGATCGACATGGCCGCTGACGACGAGGCCAGGGGGCGGCTGTTTTCGGCCTCGGACAAACTGCGGAGGGCGTCGCTGTATCTGCTGACGGCGGAACGGATGCAGGGTCACGGCCATCCGGGCCGCAAGGAAACCTTTGCCCGTGCGCTGGATTGCTTTGACCGATATATCCGCTATGGCAGGGAAAACTGCGCGCGGGTGGAAATTCCCTATGGTGACAAGGTCATCCCGGCCTATTTTACCAAAGGCGACGGGATCAAGGGCAAGGGCCCCTGCGTGGTGTTCCTGAACGGGCTGGATAGCAACAAGGAACTGCTTTACTGGACATGGCTTCCCCATGCGCTGGCCCGGCGCGGCATTTCCACGCTGTGCGTCGATCAGCCGGGCACGGGCGAATCGATCCGGCTGCAAGGGCTGCACGCGACATATGACAGCGAAAGATGGGGCACGCCGGTCTATGAATACGCCGCTGCGCGCCCGGATGTGGATGCGGCCCGCGTCGGCATCTCGGGGATTTCTTTGGGTGGATATTACGTGCCGCGCGTGGCCGCGAACGAGCCGCGCTATGCCTCGGGCGCGGTTTGGGGGGCCAATCACAACTGGGCCCAGGTACAGCATAAACGCATGCAGCGCGAGGGCGAAAACCCGGTGCCGCATTACTGGCAGCATGTCTGGTGGGTGTTCGGAGCGACAGATCAGGATGATTTCCTGACGAAATCCGCCGGAATGACGCTGGACGGGCAAATGGAAAAGATCCGCGTTCCGTTTCTGATCACCCATGGCGCACAGGACCGCCAGATCAGCGTCGATTACGCACATCAAAGCTATGATCAACTGACCAGCTCGCCCCGCCGCGAACTGAAAATATTCACGGAACGCGAAGGCGGGGTCGAGCATGTCGGTGCCGATAACATGTCCTACGGACGCAGTTATATCGCCGACTGGTTCGCGGATACACTTGGCGGCCACACCGCATAGACCGGGAATGCGGGGGCAGTCGCACATGCCCCCGATCCTTGCCCTTGCGGCGCTGGCCGGGCTTGCCGGGGCCGATGCTGCGTCACGCGAAAAGCGGCTGAACGATGCCAGCCGTGCCGCGTGGGAGTTCATGGTGACGCGCGAGATGGCCGGGTTGCGCGACTGGCCAAAGGTGGCCCGGCTTTACGCCATTCCCGACGATGTGCTGCGCGCATGAAAGCAGTCATCAGCCCCCGGCGATAATCCGCACATAGTTGCGCGTCTCGCGATAGGGTGGGATGCCGTTATATTTGGACACCGCACCCGGCCCGGCATTATAGGCGGCCAGCGCCAACTTCCAGTTGCCGAATTGATTATACATCATCCGCAGATAGCGCGCGCCGCCATTCAGGTTCTGGATCGGGTCGTTCGGATTCACCCCCAGCCTTGCCGCCGTTCCCGGCATCAGTTGCGCCAGCCCCGTCGCGCCCTTGTGCGAGCGTGCGCTGGGGTTCCATCCCGATTCCTGCTGGACCAGCCGCAGGAACAGATCCTCTGGGATGCCATGCTTGCGGGCGGCGGCGCGTGCATGTGGCAGGAACTGGCTTCTTTTGCCGCGATAGGCGGGAATCCGTTCGGCAAGCTGGATGTCGATCTCGCTGCGGTTGTCACCGCCGGGACGCAGGCGCACGGATTGCTGATACTGCCCGGCCAGACGCGAATCCATCAGCCGGGTCTGACGCGCGAATTGCTCCGCCCGCGATTTCGCCGAACTTCCCGACAGGCGCAACCCCTGAGCCGACGCGGGCAGGGCCAATCCCGTGACCAGCGCCAGGCACAAGACGGCTCTAGCCGTTGAGACGATTTTCATCAAGCTGCCCCTCGAAACCGACTTTTTGTCGGACTATACAGAAATTTCCGGTTCTCGCCAGCGGCGGGGGTGGAACGCCCTGTTCACAACAGTGCCTCGGCGGGAAATCGCCGATGGCTTTCCGCGTGGCGCTGCGCTAGACCTGCGCCGCAGATGCAATCAGGACGAACCGGGGTACCATCATGGCAGGCAGCGTAAACAAGGTCATTTTGATCGGAAATCTGGGGCAGGATCCTGAGGTCCGGACCTTTCAGAACGGTGGCAAGGTCGTGAACCTGCGCATTGCGACATCGGAACAGTGGAAGGACCGCAACTCGGGCGAGCGTCAGGAACGCACGCAGTGGCATTCGGTCGCGATCTTTTCCGAACCGCTGGCCCGTGTCGCCGAACAATATCTGCGCAAGGGCAGCAAGGTCTATATCGAGGGCCAGCTTGAAACCCGCAAATGGCAGGACCAGTCCGGTCAGGACCGCTATTCCACCGAAGTCGTCCTGCGCCCCTATCGCGGCGAACTGACGATGCTGGATGGCCGGGGCGAAGGCGGCGGCAGCCGCGATTCCGGCGGCTATGGCGGCGGTGGATACAGCGACAACCGCAGCAGCGGCCCCTCGGGCAGCAGCGCACCCTCGGGCGGCGGGCGCAGCGATTACGACGACGAAATCCCGTTCTAGAACCGACCTAAACTCCATCTGTAAACAAAATCCCAGTGAGCTTTACTCTCATACCAACGGCCCGATGACCTGACTCGGTTTTGGGATTCGCTGCCTGTCGAAACTCTGCCTCAATGGCGGCGTGAGCAGAGGAGGCAGGAATGGGTCGTGCGGTAGAGGTTGCGCGCCGGGATTTGACGGCGCGGGAATCGCGCCGAAAGGCCGGGCTTTGTGGACCGTTCGGCATCAACATGGTCGAGGGTATCGAATTGCCGCTGGCCTGCGCGGCAACGTGCAATGTCTTGATCGGCGTGCAGCGGATGGGGGTGCAGGCGGCGGTGACGGGCGATGTCGAGTTGCTGAAACAGGCCATGCTTCACGATCCGCTGACCGGCGCGATCTGCACCCCGGACGAAATTTGGCAAATGACCGACGAAATGCTCGTCGCTCAGTCACAATGGCTTCCGCAATATGCTGACGCGATTCCGGCGGCGCGGGAACGTCTGGCAAGGAACGGCATCCGCAAAGGCGGCTGGCAGGGCGCTGCGCGCCGGACGGTCCGCAGCGTCGAGGAATAGCGCGGCAACCGCAGCGGTCCCGAGATCAACGGCGGGCACGGGTTGGGAACGCAGGTCATGGGCTAAGCGGGCATCAGCAAGGCAGATGGGCAGCGCAATCCTGTGCATCTGCCCTGCCGCAGTTCCCGCCTTTCGGTTCTTGGACGTTCAGCCCGGCGTGGCGGGATCGATCATGGCCAGAAGGCGGGTCTCGTCCCTGACCCCGGCGAGGGACAAGCGGTGCAGAAGCGCGGTTTCCTCATCGCCCGGCCAAAGCCTGCCGCGCAGAAGGGCGACGCTGCCCGTCGTCACGTCTGTTGGCGCATGCCCTTGCCCCGGCGTGACAAGCTGCGTGCCGGTGCCGCGATAGCTGCACAGCAATCGCGCGCTTGTATTATTGTCGATACGAAAACTGCGGCAGGCATCCGGGCTGACCACATCAAGGCGCAATTGCAGCAGTGGTGCCTCAATGATCCCGGCCAGGATGACAGCCAGCGCGGCGATGTCGCTGGCCAGCATGTCGCGATCAGGCCCGTTGGGTGTGCCAGCCAGGTCGCAGGCGGCGTGAACGCTGGGCTCGACCGCCCCGACCCTGACCAGCGTGCGCAGGCGGGGCAGTTGATCAGGTGACAGCGCATTGATCCAGTCCGTGAATGCGGGCAGCGGATTGCGCTGCCAGATCGTTGCGGCAATCCCCGCCCCGGAGATGCTGCGCAGGACCGAAGGCTCGCGCGATTGCAGGATCGCCTGCATCTTCATCCGGGCGGGGAAAGCCATGACATTCACGCGCTGACGATCTTTCCGGGCAAAGAGTTGGTCAGCATCGTGTCCTGCGGCTGATAATGGATGACCGAGCGGATCGCCTTGCCCGCGTTCAGCAGGTCAAAGGCGGTATTGATCTGCCCATGGGTCATATTGTGGGTGATATAGGGATCGATGCTGAATTCACCATTCAGCCATTCATCCACCATCCCCGGCAATTGCGAACGTCCGCGCACGCCCCCGAAGGCCGAGCCGCGCCAGACCCGCCCGGTGACAAGCTGGAAGGGCCGCGTCGCGATTTCCTCGCCCGCGCCGGCCACGCCGATCACCGTGCATTCGCCCCAGCCCTTGTGACAACTTTCCAGCGCCGCGCGCATGACATTCACATTGCCGATGCATTCAAAGGAATAGTCCACCCCGCCGCCGGTCATGTCGATGATGATCTGTTCGATCGGCTGGCTGAAATCCTTGGGGTTGATGCATTCATCGGCGCCAAGGCTGCGGGCCAGCGTGAATTTCTCGGGGTTGGTGTCGATGCCGATGATTTTCGAGGCTCCGATCATCTTCGCGCCCTGAATCACCGCCATGCCCACCGCGCCAAGGCCAAAGACAGCGACGGTCGATCCCGGCTGCACCTTGGCGGTATTGCGCACGGCGCCGATGCCGGTGGGAACCGCGCAGCCCATGACGCAAGCCTTGGACAAGGGTGCTTCCTTCGAGATTTTGGCAATCGAGATTTCCGGCAGGACCGTATATTCCGAAAAGCTGCTGATCCCCATATAGTGATGCAACATCTTGCCCTTGTAGGAAAACCGCGACGTGCCGTCGGGCATCACGCCCGCCCCTTGGGTTTCCCGGATCGTCTGGCACAGATTGGTCTTGCCCGACTTGATATAGGGGCAATTCGGATCCTCGGGGATGTAAAGCGGAATGACATGATCGCCGGGGCGTACCGAGGTCACGCCGCGCCCGATCTCTTCGACCACGCCACAGCCCTCATGGCCCAGGATCACCGGAAACAGCCCTTCGGGATCCTTGCCCGACAGCGTGAAAACATCCGTATGACACAGGCTGGTCGTAACGATGCGGATCAGAACCTCGCCATCCTTGGGGCCATCCAGATCAACCTCTTCGATCTCCAGCGGACGGTTCGGTTCCCAGGCGATTGCGGCGCGGGTTTTCATGGCGGTCTCCTCTGGAATGTGATGTTATCACATAACGAATATCCCGAAATCACATGCCCCGCAACGCGAAACCGCTTTGCCACGCCCATCAGTATTGCCGGCAATGTCCCGTTGCCGAAAGGCGCAAGGGCAGGTTCAATTATCCCGCTTGCGCTGAAGGGTTTCTTCCGGGGGCACCACATTGACCGGCCAACCGCCATTGCCGGAATTTTTTGCCGACGATCCATCCAGCAGGCAAAGCCAAGCGGGGCCATGCTCAGGCTGTGCGGAAATCGGCGCCTGAAACCTTGGCAGCGGCGATCAGCCCGTTGACGAAATCGCGTGCGGCGCGGGCCCAGGCGGCCTTTTCCATCGCGGCCGCGATCTTTGGGCGGACCGTCTCGAACGGCAGCGGCGCGCCATCGGCGCGCCCGTCCAGCCGGATCACATGCCAGCCGTGGCGCGTCAGCACCGGGTCGGCCGTCACCTCGCCTTCCGAAAGGCTTGCCAGCGCCGTCTCGAATTCGGGAACCGTGTCGCCCGGCCCGATCTGGCCCAGAGTCCCCCCCGTCGCTTTCGAGCCGCAATCGCTGTGTGCGGCGGCAAGCCGGGAAAAGCCCCGCGGATCCGCCAGGGCGCGTCCGGCAAGGTCCAGCGCCCGCATGCGGGCGGCCGCCGTTTCGGCCTTGTCGCGTGGATCGCAGGCGATCAGGATATGCGAAACCTCCCATAAAGGCGGCGCGCGAAACCGCGCGGGATCGCGCGCCCATTCGGCGCGGACCGCATCCTCGGACGGGGCCTCGACCTCTATCGCCGCTTCAAGAAGGGTACGGATCAGGGCTTCGTCCCCGGTCTCGAACCGGCCGGGGCCAAGCTCTGCCGGTTCCGGGCGAAACCCGCGCCGACGCGCCTCTTGCAGCAGCAGCGTCCGCAGCGCCAGCGCGTTGGCAGCCTTGCGCCAGGCGATACCGGGCTTGCCTTTGGGCGCAGCATGGTTCTGCGCCTCGGCGGCGATGGCGGCGCGCGGAACGGTTTCTCCGTTCACCACCAGTTCGGGGAAAAGCGCGGTCTGCATCCCGTCACTCGGCCGGATGGCGGGGGGCCGGGCGGCGCGTGCGCACGATCTGATAGCCGCTTCGCCCCAGAATATAACGGAACGGAGCCGCAAAACCCGAGAGAATATGTACCAGTCTGGTAAAGGGAAAGACGAGGAAGATCGTCAGCCCCAGCACGATGTGCAGCTTGTAGATCAGTGGTACGTCGGCGATATGCGCGGCAGTGCCGGATTCGAAGATAAAGATCCCCTGCGCCCATTCCATGAACTTGATTACCTCGCCATGCTCGGCTGTGACGATGGAATAGGGCACGCTGATCAGGCCAAGCGAAAGCTGGGCGATCAGCATCAGAAGAATCGCGATGTCCCAGCGGCTGGAGGTCGCGCGCACGCGCTGATCGGTCAGCCGCCGATGCGCCAGCATCACCCCTCCGATGATCGCGGCGACCCCGGCAATTCCACCGGCAATCGCGGCCAGAAGTTGCTTGGCCTGGGCGTTGATCCCGAAGGCCTCATAGATCTGATGTGGCACCAGAAGGCCGAAGAGATGGCCGAAAAAGATGAAAAGCACGCCGACATGGAACAGGGTAGAGCCGATCCGAAGCTGTCTGCGACGCAAAAGCTGGCTTGACGAGGATTTCCAGGTGAAAGAGTCCCGCTCGTATCGTGCGACAGAGCCGATCACAAGCACCGCAAGCGCGATATAGGGATAGATGCCAAAGAAGAAATTGTTCATGTCCGCCTCCGTCAAACGGTTGCCACGCCGGGCGCGCGGCCGGGGGGTAGATCCATCTGTGCCAGCATCTCGCGCGCCTGCGGGCAACCGGCATTCGGGTCGGGGCCGAAGCGGACTTCGCTTTCTGCCCAGACCTCGTCCAGCGCCTCCAGATCCTCGGGATCGGACTCGGGCGTTTCCAGCAGCCCGGCCACGGCTTCGCGGTCGGCCTTTGCGCCGGAAAGCTGCAACAGCGCGGCGAATACCGGGGCATAGGAACTGTCGCGCCGTGTCAGCCTTGTGCGCAGCGCCTCAAGAATATGCGCCGCGTCGGCCAGAATCTGTTGTGCCTCGGGTGCGGGGCGCAGCGACAGGAACTCCAGCAGCACCGGCAGATGGTCCGGCAGCTCGGCGGTGGCGGGTTCGAACCCACCGGCGCGATAGGTCTCGACCAGCGAGACCATCGCACCGCCCCTGTCCCGGCTTTCACCATGGACATGTTCGAAAAGATTAAGCGAAAGCGTGCGCGAGCGGTCGAAAAGTACCACATAACGCTCTTCCAGATCGTAGATGTCATTTGCGCGCATTTCTTCCAGCAGCGGGCGCAGATCGCGCCGCGCCTGCGCGGTCAGTCGCCGGTCGGCACCGATGACGCCGGCGATCTCGGCCATGGCGTCTTGCAGCTCTTGCGTCGGATAGCTGAGGATCAGCGACAGGGCTTTCAGCGTCCGGTCCATCATATCGCCTCCGTCGGCATTTTCAGCGGCTTTTTCGCGCCGCCAAAAAGCGATCCGCCCGACGCACCCGTCGAGCAGCCATTGGTGTCGGTAAAGCCGCAGCCGCCGCGAATGTCATAGGCGGCCTCGACCTGTTCGCGATGCGTGGTCGGGATCACGAAACGGTCCTCGTAATCGGCAAGGGCCATGATTCTGTACATTTCTTCGATCACCCTGCCGGACATGCCGACCCGCGCGGCGATACCCTCGTCGATGACGCCATCCACGGTCCTGGCACGCATATAGGCGCGCATCGCCAGCATCCGTTCCAGCGCATGCGCCACCGGGGCCTCGTCGCCTGCTGTCAGCATATTGGCGAGATAGCGCAGCGGAATGCGCAGGTTGCGCACGTCGGGCATGGCCCCGTCCATGCCGATCGCGCCCGCCTCGGCCGCGTTCTGGATCGGGCTGAGCGGCGGAATGTACCAGACCATGGGCAGCGTCCGGTATTCGGGGTGAAGCGGAAAGGCGACCTTCCAGTCCATCGCCATCTTCCAGACCGGGCTTTCCTGTGCTGCCCTGATCCAGTCCTCGGGTACGCCATCGGCACGGGCGGTTTCCTGGACAACCGGGTCATTCGGGTCAAGAAAGACGCCAAGCTGGGCTTCGTAAAGATCTGTCTTGTCGGCCGCGTTCGCCGCCGTCTCGATCATGTCGGCATCGTAAAGCATCACGCCGATATAGCGGATGCGCCCGACACAGGTTTCCGAGCAGACCGTGGGATTTCCGCTTTCGATCCGGGGATAGCATAGCGTGCATTTCTCGGATTTGCCGGTTGACCAGTTGTAATAGACCTTTTTATACGGGCAGCCCGAGACGCACATCCGCCAGCCGCGGCATTTTTCCTGATCAATCAGGACGATGCCATCCTCTTCGCGCTTGTAGATCGCGCCCGAGGGGCAAGAGGCGGCGCAGGCCGGGTTCAGGCAATGTTCGCAAAGCCGGGGCAGATACATCATGAAGGTGTTCTCGTATTCCCCATAGATTTGCTTTTCGACACCTTCAAAATTGTAATCAGCCGAGCGGCGGGAAAATTCACCGCCGAGTATCTCGTCCCAGTTCGGGCCCTTTTCGATCTTTTCGATCCGCTCGCCCGTGATCTTCGACCGTGGCCGCGCGGTCGGAAAAGCCTCCATCTCGGGGGCTGATTTCAGGTGATCATAGTCGAAATCGAAGGGTTCGTAGTAATCGTCGATCTCGGGCAGGTCGGGATTGGCAAAGATATTCGCGAGGATCCGCCATTTCGAGCCCTGTTTCGGTTGCAGCTTGCCCGAACGGGTCCGTTCCCAGCCGCCATTCCAGCGGGCCTGATTTTCCCAGTCGGTAGGATAGCCCGTGCCGGGCTTTGTCTCAACATTGTTGAACCAGGCGTATTCGACACCATCGCGGCTGGTCCAGACATTCTTGCATGTGACCGAACAGGTATGACAGCCGATGCACTTGTCCAGATTCAGCACCATGCCAATTTGCGCACGTACTCTCATTCTGCTGCCTCCTTCGGGGTTGCGGCGGGGCGGTCAAGCCAATCGACCTTCCTCATCTTCCTGACCACGACAAACTCGTCCCGGTTCGATCCCACGGTGCCGTAATAGTTGAAACCGTAGGATTGCTGGGCATAGCCGCCGATCATGTGGGTGGGTTTCAGCACCACACGGGTGACAGAGTTGTGGATGCCGCCGCGATTGCCGGTTTTTTCCGAACCCGGCGTGTTCACGATCTTTTCCTGTGCGTGATACATGAAGGTCGTGCCGTCCTTTATCCGCTGCGAAACGACCGCCCGCGCCGTCAGCGCGCCATTGGCGTTGTAAAGCTCGACCCAGTCGTTATCGACGATCCCCGCCGTTCTGGCGTCATTCTCAGAGATCCAGATCACCGGGCCGCCGCGATTGAGGGTCAGCATCAGCAGGTTGTCGGTATATGTCGAATGAATGCCCCATTTCTGATGCGGGGTGATGAAGTTCAGCACCACATGCGGATGCCCGTCGCGGGCGTCGTCATTGATCTCGGCGGTGATGGTCTTCATGTCCACAGGCGGACGATAGGACATGAAGCCCTCGCCGAAGGCCAGCATCCACAGATGGTCCTGATAAAGCTGCTGGCGTCCTGTCAGCGTCCGCCAGGGGATCAGTTGATGCACATTGGTGTAGCCGGCGTTATAGCAGACATGCTCTGACTCCAGCCCTGACCAGGTCGGAGAAGAAATGATCTTGCGCGGTTGCGCGGCAATGTCGCGAAAGCGGATTTTTTCGTCCTCCTTGGGCAGGGCAAGGTGGGCGTGGTCGCGACCGGTGGCTTTCGACAGCGCCTCCCAGGCCTTTACCGCGACCTCGCCATTGGTCTCGGGGGCCAGCATCAGCACGACTTCGGTTGCGTCGATATCGGTGACGATCTTCGGGCAGCCCTTGGCCGGGCCGTCCTCCCAGACACCGTTAAGCTCTCGCAGGTGCTGAACCTCGGTCTCGGTGTTCCAGCCGATGCCCTTGCCGCCATTGCCAAGCTTGTCCATCAGCGGACCAAGGGCGCAGAACCGGTCGCCGATGGCGGTATAGTCCCGTTCGACCTCGATGAAATTCGGCGCGGTCTTGCCGGGGATCAGTTCGCATTCGCCCTTCTTCCAGTCCCTGACCTGATCCTGCGCGATTTCGGCGGGGGTGTCGTGCAGGATCGGCAGCGCGACGATGTCGGTCTCGCGGCCAAGGATCTCGGGCGCGACATCTTGCAGCTTTTGTGCGATCGCCTTGAAGATCTCCCAGTCAGAGCGGCTTTCATAGGCCGGATCCACCGCCGCCTGCAACGGATGGATGAACGGGTGCATGTCGGATGTGTTGAGATCGTTCTTCTCGTACCAGCTTGCGGTTGGCAGGACGATATCGGAATAAACCGCCGTGGTACTCATCCGAAAGTCGATGCAGACCAGAAGGTCAAGCTTGCCGCGCGGTGCCTCGTCGCGCCATTTCGCCTCTTTGGGACGGGCGCGGCCCGCCTCGGCGATATCCTTGCCCATCACGCCATGGTCGGTCCCAAGAAGGTGCTTGAGGAAATATTCGTGCCCCTTGCCCGACGAGCCAAGCAGGTTCGAGCGCCAGACGAAAAGATTGCGCGGCCAGTTCTCGGGCGCGTCCGGATCCTCGCAGGACATCTCAAGCCGGCCCGATTTCAGTTCTCCGGCGACATATTCCGCAACGGGCATGCCGGCGGCCTTTGCCGCCTTCGCCACGTCCAGCGGATTGGTCCTGAGTTGAGGCGCAGAGGGCAGCCAGCCCATCCGCTCGGCGCGGATGTTGTAATCGATCATCGAGACGTCCCAGTCGCCCTCGGGTGCGGTCGGCGACAGGATCTCGCCTGCGGTCAGCGTCTCATAGCGCCACTGGTCGGCATGGGCGTACCAGGCGCTGGTCGAATTCATGTGCCGGGGCGGGCGGCCCCAATCCAGCGCGAAGGCCAGCGGCAGCCAGCCGGTCTGCGGGCGCAGTTTTTCCTGCCCCACATAATGCGCCCAACCGCCGCCCGACTGGCCAACACAACCGCACATCACCAGCATGTTGATGACGCCGCGATAGTTCATGTCCATGTGATACCAGTGGTTCATCGCCGCGCCGATGATGATCATCGAACGACCGCTGGTCTTTTCGGCGTTCTGGGCAAATTCGCGGGCGACATGGATGATCTTGTCGGCGGCGACGCCGGTGATACTGGCGGCCCAGGCGGGGGTGCCGGGCATGTCCTCGTCATAGGATTTCGCCACCCAATCCCCGCCAAGGCCGCGGTCAAGCCCGTAATTGGCGCAGTACAGGTCAAAGACGGTGGCGACACGCACCGCGCCGTCGCGTGTGGCGACGCGCTTTACCGGCACGTTCCGGGTCAGGATGTTCGGCCTCCGGTCGCCGGTGGCAAAGGCTTCCGAGGCGTCGGCACCGAAATAGGGGAAATCGACCCCCGCAACCTCGTCATGGTCGTCATCGAGGATCAGCGACATCTGCAACCGCGTCTTGGCTCCGGCGGCCATTTCCTCAAGGTTCCACTCGCCCTGTTCGCCCCAGCGATAGCCGATGGAACCGTTCGGCGCGACAAGTGAACCGGTCGCCTCGTCGATGGCGACAGTCTTCCAGGCAGGGTTGTTCTCTTCGCCCAACTTGCCGTCAAGGTCGTCGGCCCGCAGGAACCGGCCCGGAACCAGCCTTCCGTTTTTTTCCTCCAGCTTCACCAGCATCGGAAAGTCGGAATAGCGGCGGCAGTAATCCTTGAAATAATCGACCTGCCGGTCCAGATGAAATTCGCGCAGGATGACATGGCCAAAGGCCATGGCCAGCGCCGCGTCAGTGCCCTGCTTGGCGTTCAGCCAGACATCGCCAAACTTTGCCGCCTCAGAGTAATCCGGGCAGATCACCGCCGACTTGGCACCGCGATAGCGGGCCTCGGTGTAGAAATGCGCATCCGGCGTACGCGTCTGCGGCACGTTAGAGCCCCACAGCAGCAGGTAGCCGGCATTGTACCAGTCGGCGCTTTCGGGCACGTCAGTCTGTTCGCCCCAGGTCATCGGCGAGGCTGGCGGCAGGTCGCAATACCAGTCATAAAAGGACATGCAGACCCCGCCCAGCAGGCTTAGATAGCGCGAGCCCGCCGCGTAGGAAATCATCGACATGGCCGGGATCGGCGAAAAACCAAAGACCCGATCCGGCCCCCAGGTCTTGGCGGTATAGGCGTTGGCGGCGGCGGTGATCTCGGTCGCTTCGTCCCATGTCGCGCGCACAAAGCCACCCTTGCCGCGCGTCTTTACATAGGATCCGCGCAGGACCGGGTCGTTCTGGATATGGGTCCAGGCCGCGACCGGGCTCATCGTTTCGCGAAGCTTGCGCCAGATCTTCATCAGTCGCCCGCGCACCAGCGGGTTCTTCACGCGGTTCGCGCTGTATAGGTACCAGCTATAGGACGCCCCCCGCGCGCAACCGCGCGGCTCGTGGTTCGGCAGGTCCGGCCGCGTGCGCGGATAGTCGGTCTGCTGCGTCTCCCATGTGACGATCCCGGATTTTACATAAATCTTCCACGAGCATGACCCGGTACAGTTCACCCCATGGGTCGATCGCACGATCTTGTCGTGCCGCCAGCGGTTCCGATAGGTCTCTTCCCAGTCGCGGTTTTCGCGCGTGACCTGACCATGGCCATTGGCAAAAGTCTCTTTGTCCTTTGACTGTAAAAAGTTCAGTCTGTCCAAGATCTGGCTCATCTGGCTGTCCTTTGCGTTTTGGGCCCAAGGCGGCGACCGGTGCCGCCGTGGGCGAATGTCGGATCACCAGCCCGCCGTCACTGCGCGGGTTGGGCAAGTGCGGCATCACGGCCACGCTCAAGATCGAAAAGCAGTCCGCCGGGGCGCGCATAAACGACCCAGGTGATCACCAGACAAAGCACATAGAAGGCAAGAAAAGCCCACAGCGCCCCGACCGGCCCGCCGGTCATCGCGATCGAGGTGCCATAGGCTTTGGGGATGAAAAAGGCGCCATAGGCCGCAATCGCCGAGGTAAAGGCGATGATCGCCGCGCTTTCGCGTTCCCCCTGCCGCCGTCGCGCGTCGGGGTCAAGCTCGGGCATCAGCCGTGCCACCTCTTTGCCCATGATCGCCGGGATCATCTGGAAGGTAGAGGCGTTGCCCACCCCGGTCAGGAAAAAAAGCGCCATGAAACAGGCGAAGAACCCTGCAAAGCTGCCTGCGCCAAGCGCGACAATCACCCCGAATACCGAAAGGATCATCCCCGCAAAAACCCAAAGCGTCACCCGCCCGCCGCCATATTTGTCCGAAACCCAGCCCGTCCCCGCGCGCGACAACGCCCCGACCAGTGGCCCAAGGAACACGAACTGAAGCGCGTTCACATCGGGAAAGGCGATCCGGGTCAGCAGCGGGAACCCCGCCGAATAGCCGATAAAGCTGCCGAAGGTGCCGGTATAGAGGATGCACATCAGCCAGTTCTGCCGACGACTGAAGATGATCGCCTGTTCGCGAAAGCTGGCGCGCGCGTCGGCGATGTCGTTCATGCCAAGCCAGGCCGCGATGGTCGCGATCAGGATGAAGGGCACCCAGACGAAGCCTGCGTTCTGCATCCAAAGCTGGCCGCCATCGCTCAGCGTCTGCGGTCCCCCTGCCATGGCCCCAAAGACACCGGCAGTGATCACCAGCGGCACCAGAAACTGCATCACCGATACGCCAAGATTGCCCAGCCCGGCGTTCAGCGCCAGCGCATTGCCCTTTTCCGCCTTCGGGAAGAAGAAGGCGATGTTGGCCATCGACGAGGCGAAATTGCCGCCGCCAAAGCCGCAAAGAAGCGCCAGCGCCAGAAAGATCAGATAGGGCGTGTCAGGGCTGCGCACCGCATAGCCGATCCCCATCGCCGGGATCAGCAGCGAAGCCGTCGAAAGCGCCGTCCAAAGCCGTCCGCCAAAGATCGGTACCATGAAGCTGTAAAAAATCCGCAACGTCGCCCCCGAAAGCCCCGGAAGCGCCGCCAGCCAGAAAAGCTGCCCGGTGGTAAAGTCGAAACCGATCGCGGGCAGCCGCGCCACCACCATCGACCAGACCATCCAGACCGAAAAGGCCAGCAAAAGCGCCGGGATCGATATCCAGAGATTGCGCTGCGCAATGTGTCGCCCCTTCTCTTTCCAGAAAACGGGATCCTCGGGGCGCCATTCCTCCAGCACGCGCGGCATCGCCGTCTTTTCGGGATCGTGGATTGCCTGCATCTCGGGCAGTTCCGGCAGCTTGTCCAGCGCAGTGCCATGCGCGGCCCGCTCCATCGCCCGGATCGACATATGCATCCAGACAAACGCGACCCCCACAAGCAGGAACAGCAGTACAAAGCACGAGGTATAGATACCGGTCAGATCAAGCAGCGCGCCAAAGCAGATCGGCAAGGCAAAGCCGCCAAGGCCGCCAATCATACCCACAAGGCCACCAACCGCGCCGACATGCTGCGGGTAATAGACCGGGATATGCTTGAACACTGCCGCCTTGCCGAGGCTCATGAAAAAGCCCAGCACGAAAAGCATCAGCACAAAGGGCCAGAAATCGGTCTCTGTCTCGAAGGTGACGGGGCCATTCACGGTCTGGACCGTGTAGATCGTCGGCGGATAGGACAGCATGAACAGCAGCACGATGCTGAAACCGAAAGTCCAGTAAAGCACCTTTCGCGCGCCGAACCGGTCCGACAGATGGCCCCCATAGGCGCGAAAGACGCTGGCCGAAAGGCTGAAGGTCGCCGCCGCCATGCCCGCCATCTCGACATCGACGTGATAGACGTCGATCAGATAGTGAGGCAACCAAAGCGCCAATGCGACGAAGGCGCCGAAAACAAAGAAATAATACAGCGAAAACCGCCAGACCTGCAGGTTCTTCAACGGCGCGAACTGCTCTGCCATCGACGGAGCCTGAACGCCGCGCTTGCGCCGGTCCACCAGTTCCGGGTCATCCTTGGCGAAAATGTAGAAAACCACACCCATGACCGCCAGCCCGATCGCCCAGACATAGGCAACGCCCTGCCAGCCTGCGGCGACCATGACAAAGGGCGCAATGAACTTGGTCACCGCCGCGCCGACATTGCCTGCACCGAAAATGCCAAGCGCGGTACCCTGATGACCCGCATCATACCAGCGCGACACATAGGCGACGCCGATAATGAAAGACCCGCCCGCAAGCCCGATACCCAATGCGGCAAGCAGATACATCGGATAACTGTCTGCCAGCGTCAGCGCCCAGGTCGCCAGCGCGGTCAGCAGCATCTGTGCCGAAAAGACCACCCGCCCGCCATATCGCTCGGTCCAGACGCCAAGGAAAAGCCGCGTGACCGAGCCGGTAAGGATCGGCGTCGCCACCAGCAGCCCGAACTGGAACTCGCTCAACCCCAGCTCGGCCTTGATCGCGACCCCGATGATCGAGAAGATCGTCCAGACCGCAAAACAGGCGGTGAAGGCGACCGTGCTTAACCCAAGCGCGCGGTTCTGATCCCCATGAGAGGCGGTGACTGTTGTCGGCATTGCGGGCCCCTGGCAATAATGGCTCATCCGATCCCCGCAGCGGGGACCAGCACCAGCGCTAGTGCGCGCGCGGGGCGGATGTCTTGATTTTGGTCATCAAAACGGGAAAATAATTTTGAAATAAGTGGCTTGCACAAATTCATCATGCCAATACCACATAAGAATCAAAGGATCAGGCTTTCCATACCCGATCATGTCTTGATATTTATTAATTAATGTTATGGCTATTATCAAATCAATCTGAAAGGCGTTTCAGCCATGCCCGAGTCGGAATACCCGGACATTCGCAAGCTTCATCTGTTCGCCGACATGGCCAGGGAACAGTTCGACGTGCTCATGCGCGGTGCCTATGTGCAGAACTTCCCGCCTCGGGTCGAACTGACGACCGAGGGCGAGCCAAGCGATTTCCTGCATGTGCTGCTGTCAGGCTCGGTCGATCTTTTCGCCGGATGGAACGGACGCGAGACCAGTCTGGCCACGGTCCGTCCGATCAGCACTTTCATCCTCGCCGCATCGATCCGGGACGCGTGCTATCTGATGTCCGCCCGAACGCAGGAGAAAAGCCGCATCGTCCTGATCCCAAGCCAGAACGTGCGCGCCGTCTTTGACACCGACGGCAATTTCGCCCGCGCCATGGTCTGCGAGCTTGCGCGCTGTTATCGCACGGTGATCCGGGCGCAGAAGGATCTGAAATTGCGGACCTCGCTGGAAAGGCTGGCAAATCATCTTTTGCGCCTCCAGACGCGCACCGGAGGCAAGGCGCGCTTCAGGCTCGATTCCGAGAAACGCCGCCTCGCTTCTCTCCTCGGGATGACGCCCGAAAACCTGAGCCGCGCCTTCCGTAGCCTCCGGCCCTATGGGGTCACGGTCGAGGGCAACCAGATCTCGATCGCCGACAGGGACGACCTGAAACGCTTCGCCAAACCCGATCCGCTGATCGACGATTACGATCTCTGAGCGGCTGGTGCCGGGCCTGCCCCGCTGCCCGTGCATCCGCCGCACGACGCAGAGCTGGCCCTCGGAACAGTGCCGCCCCCGGCTGCCCAGCCAAGTAACCAGCCCGCCAGCCAGCGCAATCCCGGCGCAGTCCCCTTGCATCTGACTGGGTTGCCAATTTGGGCCAATTAGCGGTGTATCCGCTGCGGTGACGTTGTTCAGCCCGGCAAAGCTGGCAGCCGTCAACACGGCGCGGCGGGCATGGCTTTTACGCTGTAGTTAGTGCGAGAGACGAGGCTAAAGGCACCCTGCACGACACTGGGGCTGCCTCAGGCTTCTGGCCCGGCTGGGGTTTGAGAATCGCAAGCCCAAAGGCCTTCCAAACGTTGCATCTGCCGAACAGCAAGCCGCGTTCATCGCTATAGCCAAACCACATGATCACTTTGAACGCGTCGGGCCGCGCGCGACGCGCGTCCTGGGCCGGGCGGCAGCGACGGGCGGGGCAGTCGTGGCACGAACCGGTTCTGCAGGGTCACACCGCCATGTCGTCGCGGTGGATGATCGCGGCGCGGCCCGGATAGCCCAGCAGCGCCTCGATCCTGGCCGAGTGGTGGCCGGCGATCCGGCGGGCCTCCTCGGCGGTATAGCGCGTCAGGCCGGTCGCCAGCGTCTCGCCCGCCGGGCCAAGGATCGCTACGGGATCGCCGCGTCCGAAATCACCCTCGATCCGGCGCAACCCGGCGGGCAGCAGGGATTTGCCGTGCCGCAATGCGTCGGCGGCACCCTGATCGACGATCAGCCGGCCCTTGGGCTTCATCGCCGCGATCCAGCGTTTGCGGGCTGCCTGCGGATCGCCCTCGGGCAAGAACCAGCTACAGCGCGCGCCATGCGCCACCGCCGACAAGGGGCGGATGACCATGCCCTCGGCAATGGCCATGGCGCAGCCTCCGGCGATGGCGGTGCGTGCGGCCATCAGCTTGGTCTTCATGCCGCCCTTTGACAGGCCCGAGACCGGATCGCCGCCCATCGCCTCGATCTCGGGCGTCAGATGCGCGATCACGGGCAGGTGACGGGCATCCGGGTCGGTTTTGGGGTTCGCGGTATAAAGGCCATCGACATCGGACAGCAGCAGCAACTGATCCGCCCCGCAGGTCACGGCGATCTGTGCGGCCAGACGGTCATTGTCGCCAAAGCGGATCTCGTCGGTGGCCACGGTGTCGTTCTCGTTCACGATGGGCACCACGCCCAGACCCAGCAGGGTCTGCATCGTCGCCCGGCTGTTCAGATAGCGGCGCCGGTCGGCGCTGTCTTCCAGCGTCAGCAGGATCTGCGCGGTGGTCACGCCATGCGGGGCCAGCGCCTCCTCATAGGCGCGCGCCAGCCGGATCTGGCCGACCGCCGCCGCCGCCTGCGCCTGTTCCAGCGGCAAGGCCCCATCCGGCAGGCTCAGCACCCGCCGCCCCAGAGCGATAGAGCCGGACGAGACCAGTACCACATCCGCCCCCCGCTGCCGCCACTTGGCCACATCGTCGCACAGCCCCCGCAGCCAGTCGGCACGCAGCCCCTGCGGCCCGACCAGCAGGGCCGAGCCGACCTTGACCACAAGACGGCGGGCATTGGTCAGGTTCAGGGCTGCCATGGCATGCCCGCCCTGTCATCGGCGGGCGCGCGGGTCGGTTCGATCCTGGCCCACAGCGCGCGCAGAACATCGGTCACACCCTGCCGCGCAACGCCCGACATCAGATGCACCGGCCCGCCGATTTCCGCCTGCAAAGCGGCGCGGCGTCCTGCGATGGTGTCATCGTCCAGCGCGTCAACCTTGTTCAGTGCAGTGATGCGGGGCTTGTCCATCAGCACCGGCGAATAGGCGGCAAGCTCGGTCAGCACGGTACGCGCATCGCCCGCCACATCGTCCGAGGTGCCATCGACCAGATGCAGCAACACCGCGCAGCGTTCGATATGGCCCAGAAAACGGTCGCCAATGCCCCGGCCCTCGCTGGCGCCCTCGATCAGGCCGGGAATATCGGCGATCACAAATTCGCGCCCGTCAACGCCGACCACGCCCAGATTGGGATGCAGCGTCGTGAAGGGGTAATCGGCAATCTTGGGGCGGGCATTCGACACGGCGGCCAGAAAGGTCGATTTGCCGGCATTGGGCAGGCCCACCAGCCCGGCATCGGCGATCAGCTTCAGGCGCAGCCAGATGGTGCGCTCGACCCCCGGCTGGCCGGGATTGGCGTTGCGCGGCGCGCGGTTGGTCGAGGTTTTGAAATGCAGGTTCCCCCAGCCGCCATTGCCGCCCCGCGCCAGCAGCACACGCTGGCCGGTTTCGGTCAGATCGGCGATCACCGTCTCTTCGTCCTCATCCAGAATCTCGGTGCCAACCGGCACCCTCAGCACGATATCGGTGCCCGATTTGCCGGTCATCTGGCTGCCCATGCCATGCTGGCCGGATTTGGCGAAGAAATGCTGCTGATAGCGGAAATCAATCAGCGTGTTCAGCCCGTCCACGGCCTCGGCCCAGACATCGCCACCCTTGCCGCCATCGCCGCCATCGGGGCCGCCATATTCGATGAATTTCTCACGCCGGAACGACACGCATCCCGCGCCCCCCCCGCCCGAGCGGATATAGACCTTGGCCAGATCAAGAAATTTCATCACATGGCTCCTTTCCCGCCCGCGATACGCGCATGCGGGGCGGCGCGCAATAGCCGGCGCGGGCTGGCAATACCCGCCGCGCGCCCTATCTTAAGCACAAAGGAGCCCCGCAATGATCCGCTTTGACAACAGCTATGCCCGCCTGCCGGGCGAATTTTTCGCCCATGTCGCGCCAAGCCCGGTGCGCGCACCACGGCTGCTGGCGCTGAACAAGGCGCTGGCTGGCCGGATGGGGCTGGACAGCGATTGGCTGGCCGGGCCCGACGGTCAGGCGATGCTGGCCGGAAACGCCACGCCGCCGGGCGCCTGCCCCATCGCACAGGCCTATGCCGGGCATCAGTTCGGCGGCTTTGTGCCCCAGCTGGGCGATGGCCGCGCGGTGCTGCTGGGCGAGGTCATCGCCCCCGAGGGCACCCGCTTCGACCTGCAACTGAAAGGCAGCGGGCCGACACCCTTTTCGCGCCGGGGCGACGGGCGGGCCTGGCTTGGGCCGGTGCTGCGCGAATATCTGGTCAGCGAATTCATGGCCGCGATGGGCGTGCCCACCACCCGCGCGCTGGCCGCCATGGCCACAGGCGAAACCGTCTGGCGCGAGGCGGGCGGGCTGCCCGGCGCGGTGCTGACCCGCGTGGCCTCCAACCATATCCGCGTGGGCAGCTTTCAGTTCTTCGCGGTGCGCGACCGGCCCGAAGCCGTGCAAATGCTGGTCGATCACACCATCGACCGCCATTATCCGCAGGCCGATGGCGCGCTGTCGCTTCTGGATCACGTGGTTGCAGCCCAGGCCGAAACCATCGCCGCATGGATGTCGCTTGGCTTTATCCATGGCGTCATGAATACCGACAATATGGCCATCTCGGGCGAGACCATCGACTATGGCCCCTGCGCCTTCATGGACGCCTATCACCCCGATACGGTGTTTTCCTCGATCGACCGGGGCGGCCGCTATGCCTGGGCGCAGCAACCCCGGATCGCGGTCTGGAACCTGGCGCAACTGGCCACCTGCCTTGTGCCGCTGATGGATGATCAGGGCGGCACGCAGGACAAAACCATCGAGGCCGCCACCGCCGCCGTCCACCGCTTTGGCCCGCTTTACAAGGCCGCATGGCTGGCCCGCTTTGGCGCCAAGCTGGGCCTGCCCGGCGATGAGGCCAACCTGCCCCTGATTGAGGGCCTGCTGACCCTCATGGCGCAACAAAAGGCCGATTTTACCCGCGTCTTCGCCGGGCTGTCCGACGGCAATGCGCGGGACGAATTCACCGATCCCGCAGGTTTTGACGCCTGGGCGCAAAGCTGGCAGGCCCGGCAGCCCGACCCCGCGCTGATGGCCCGCACCAACCCGCGCCGCATTCCGCGCAATCACCGCATCGAACAGGCCATCGCCGCTGCCGTGGCCAATGACCTGCGCCCCTTCCAGCACCTGTTGCAGGCCACCACCCAGCCCTTCGAGGACCGCTCCGACTGGGACGATCTGGCCACCGCCCCGCGCCCCGAGGAAATCGTCCGCCACACCTTTTGCGGAACCTGATCCCCCGCCCGGAACAAGGGCGAAGCCCGCCGGGCAGGCGCCTGCCCTCCCCCTTGCCCTGCCCTCTGCCGCTGCTATCCTCGTGCAAAAACAGGGGACCGGGATGCTGCGCCTTGCCAGCTATAATCTGCATAAATGCCGCGGCATGATCGGCCCGCATGCGCCTGAACGCAATCTGGCCGTCATCGCCGCGCTGAAGCCCGATATCATCGCCCTGCAAGAGGTGGATTTCCGCTTCGGCGCCCGCCCCGAGGCCCTGCCCCGCGCGCTGATCGAACGCGAAACCGGGCTGGTGCCGGCCGATCTTGTCACCACCGGGGATCGCTCGTTGGGCTGGCATGGGCAAACCATCCTGATGCGCCCCGATCTGGCCGCGCAGGCCAGCATCCGCCGCCTGCCCCTGCCCGGCCTTGAGCCACGCGGCGCCGTGGCCCTGCGCCTGCCCCAGCTGACGGTGATCGCCATGCATCTGGGGCTGGTGCGATCTTCGCGGCGGGCGCAATTGACGCGGATTGC
>NZ_JBKEBL010000158.1:0-2734 GCF_047973135.1 Paracoccus sp. (in: a-proteobacteria) | reverse complement strand
TGGCCGGGCTGATGGATGGCAGCGTCTCGACCCTGGCTCCGATCTTTGCGACGGCCTTTGCCACGCAGAACACCTGGACGACCTTTCTGGTCGGGCTGGCCGCCAGCCTTGGCGCGGGCATCAGCATGGGCTTTACCGAGGCGGCATCTGATGACGGGGTGGTGTCGGGGCGCGGCTCTCCGTTCAAGCGGGGGGTGGCTTCGGGCGTGATGACCGCCCTTGGCGGACTGGGGCACGCCCTGCCCTATCTGATCCCGCATTTCTGGACCGCAACCATCATCGCCTTCATCGTCGTTTTCGTCGAATTATGGGCAATCGCCTGGATCCAGAACCGCTGGATGCAGACACCATTCTGGCGTGCGGCCTTGCAAGTGGTCGTGGGCGGTGGTTTGGTCTTTGCCACCGGGGTGCTGATCGGTTCAGGATGACCCCGCAAAAGGGAATTTCATGAGCTATCAGCCATTGCCTTTGCCGGATCGGGTGCAATTGTCGCCTGATGCCTCGCTGTCCGCCGCACTTGCCTTTCGTGATTACATGCGGCGGCGGCATTCCGTCCGCGATTTTTCCGATGCGCCTGTTGCGCGCGAGGTGATCGAGGCCTGCATTCAGGCGGCAGGCACCGCGCCATCCGGGGCCAATCAGCAACCCTGGCATTTCGCGGCTATCGCCGATCCGGCCATGAAATCCCGCATCCGCGTGGCCGCCGAAGAGGAAGAGCGCGCCTTTTACGCGGGCGGCGGTGGCGATGAATGGCTGGCAGCGCTGGAGCCAGTGGGCACCGGCCCCGACAAGCCGCATCTGACCATAGCGCCCTGGCTGATCGTAGTGTTTGCGCAGCGTTATGGCATTCGGGACGGGCAGAGGCACAAACACTATTATGTTCCCGAAAGCGTGGGTATCGCCTGCGGGATGCTGATCGCGGCGATCCATCACGCCGGGCTGGTCACGCTGGAACACACGCCCAACCCGATGAAATTCCTGAACGCGTTATGCGCCCGGCCCGAGAATGAAAAGCCGGTGATGATCCTGCCCGTGGGCCTGCCCGCGCCGGATGCGACGGTTCCGGCGGCGGCGAAGGTCAAGAAACCCCTGTCCAAGATCATGTCGGTTTTCTGATGCTGGCCATCTTTCTGAAGACGCTGCCATTTTTTGGCCTGATCGGGCTTGGCTGGCTGGCGGCGCGCAGCCGGTTCTTTCCGGCCGAGGGCGCGGCCTGGCTGACCCGGTTCGTGTTCTTCTTCGCGCTGTCGGCGATGCTGTTCCGGCTGGCAGCGGGGCTGGATCTGGCCGCATTGTTCGATCCGCGCTTCGTGGTGGCCTATCTGGCCGGATCGACCCTGATCTGGGCGGTGGGACTTTGGGTGGCGCGGGCGCGCGGCCTGCCCGCTGTCGAGGCCGCGATGGAGGCGCAGTGCTGTATCAGCGGCAATACCGGCTTTCTGGGCGTGCCGATGCTGGTCGTCCTTTTCGGGCCGGCGGCGGCGGGGCCGGTGCTGATGGTCCTGACCATAGACATGCTGGTCTATTCGACGCTGATCACACTGATCGTCCATGCCGCGCGCAGCGGCGGGCTGAGGCTGGGGACGGCAGTGCCGGTTCTGCGCGGGATTGTTGCAAATCCGATGATCCTGTCCATGGCGGCGGGGCTGATCTGGTCGCAAATGCGTCTGCCGATGCCCGGCCCGCTGGAGGAGTTCCTGACGATCCTGGGCGCTGCGGCGACCCCCGGCGCGCTGTTCGCCATCGGGGCCAGCCTCGCGGGCCTGCGCTTGGGGCGGCTGGCCGCTTCGGCCTGGCTGAGCCTTGTCAAGCTGGCCCTGCATCCGCTGGCCGTGGCGCTGGCCTGCTGGCTGATGGCGGTCGAGCCCTTCGCGGCGGGGGTCATGATTGCGGCGGCGGCTTTGCCCGTGGCGGGCAATATCTATATTCTGGCGCAGTATTTTGGTGTCGCGCAGCAACGGGTTTCGGCGGCGATCCTGATCTCGACCGCGATCGGCATCGTGACGATTCCCATCGTGATGCTGCTGATCGGGCAAGGCTGAACCTTTCGAAATCCGGGAAAAGAGGATCGCCTCGTGCAGGCCATCGAGGCCTGCCCGAGGCGGCGCGCGATCCGCGCGCGCCCGGCATCCGCTGCCATGTGTCAGGTCTGACGCCGCGCCGCCTGCAAGGCCCGATCCAGCGATTGCAGAAAGTGTGATCGGTCGGCCCTGGAGAAGGCCGCACCACCGCCCTGCATGAAGGGGTTGGCGGCGCGCAAATCGCTGAGCAGGTCGCGGGTGGCAAGACGCGGGCCGATATTGGCCGGTGTCAGCGTCTCGCCATCATGTTGCAACACCTGCGCCCCGGCCTTGATGCAGCGATCCGCCAGCGGCAGATCCGCCGTCACCACCACATCGCCCGGTCCGCATTGATCCGCGATCCATTTATCGGCCTCGTCCGGGCCTTCGGCCACGATCTTCAGCGTGACCAGCGGATTGGCGGGTGGCCGCAGCCCGCCATTGCAGACCAGCACCATCGGCACCCGCAGCCGGGTCGCCACCCTTTCCGCCTCGGCCTTGACCGGGCAGGCATCTGCGTCGATGTAGAGCGTCGTCAATCGCGCAACAATTCGTTGACCGAGGTTTTCGAGCGGGTCTGCGCATCCACGCGCTTGACGATCACCGCGCAATACAGGCTGACGCCGTTTCTCGACGGCATCGAACCGGCCACGACCACCGATCCCGCAGGAACC
>NZ_JBKEBL010000188.1:0-22369 GCF_047973135.1 Paracoccus sp. (in: a-proteobacteria) | reverse complement strand
TCAAGAAAATAGGGCGAACCGCCATCCTTCAACAGGGTCAGGATATAAATCGCCGCGACTGCGGGAAGATAAGGAATCCAGATGCGGGTGGCACGGTCGTAAAAGAACCGGGGCAGCCCAGCAGGCGGCATCTTAAGCAAAATACCGCCGATCAGCCATCCGCTGAGCGCAAAGAATATCTGCACCGCGAAATTTCCCGGCGAAACAAGACCGGTAACTTGTGCGTGCTGAACGAATACCAACGAGGCCAGGATAATACGCAGCCAGTCGAACAGAGGGTATTGAATTCTGCTGTAATCGGGCATGGGAGGGCGAAGCGGGAACCAATACACGTATGCTAATAAATACAGTTCAGTATATATTTTCGCCGGGGTGTCAACGTGCATTCAGTCGCTGCGGGAATGTTATTCCGGCATCGCGGGTCAGGCGCGCGGCCACAGCAGCATGCCCAGGGCGGCCAGGGCGATCAGGCCCAGGCTCAGCCACAGGAGGCTGCCCCAGCCGCCAGCGCGGCCGGTATCGGGGGGGTCGGTCAGCGGCGGCGTACTGTGACCCAGTTTTTCGCGGATGCGTTGCCTTGCGCGGGCAGGGGGCATCACCGGGGTCAGCCCGCCCGCCAGCGTCGCCAGCCTTTCCTGCCAGTCGCGGACCTTTTGCGCGAAACCGGCATCCTCGCCGAGACGGTCGGCAATAGCCTGCATTTCGTCTTCGTTCAACAGGCCAAGGACCAGTTCGGCGGCAAGCGCTTCGTCCTCGTCGATCGCCGGGGGGGCGATGGGGGCTTGGGTCATCGGCTGGCACCCTCATGGAACCGCATCAACGCCTCGCGAAAGGCCGCGCGGGTGGCGTCGGGGCGGCGGCGCTCGCGCGCGGCCAGATCGGCATAGCTCAGCCCCTCAAGACAGACGGCGCGGATGGCGTCGATTCCGGCATTTCCCGCCTCGTCGCCGGGTGCGGGGTCCGCAGCCCGCGCTGCGGGGGGCGGCAGGGCGCGGGCGCGCAGGCGGTCAATGGCATGGCCTCGGGCGATGGTGATCAGCCAGGCAAGCGGCGTCAACCCGCTGCCCGCCTGCCGCCCGGCATCGCGCCAGACCTTCAGATAGACCTCTTCCAGCGCGTCCTCGGCCTCGGGGCGGTCCTTCAGGACCGAACGGCAGATCGCGTGCAATTGCGGCGATGTCATGTCGTATAGGGCGGCGAATGCCTCGCGGTCGCCTTCGGCGACCCGGGCGATCATCTTGTCCAGCGGAAATCTGCGGGCGTCCTGCATGCGCGGCCTCGGCTTGCCTCGTGCGTCATTCCCCAAGATTAGGTGGCGCTTCGCAGCGCGTCAACGCAAGGGCGGCTTGCACTTGGCCGGGGAATGCGTGATCAAGGCGCGGATGTGATGAAAGGGGCCGACGATGCTGGATGCGAACGCCAAACCCACGGAAGAGATCGACCTGCGCGAGGTTTTCGGTCTGGACAGCGACATGAAGGTGAAGGGTTTCGCCGAACGTTCCGACCGCGTCCCCGAGATCGACGGCACCTATAAATTCGACCCTGACACGACGCTGGCGATTCTGGCGGGCTTTGCCTATAACCGCCGGGTGATGATCCAGGGTTATCACGGCACCGGCAAATCCACGCATATCGAACAGGTGGCCGCGCGGCTGAACTGGCCCTGCGTGCGCGTCAATCTTGACAGCCATGTCAGCCGGATCGACCTGATTGGCAAGGATGCGATCAAGCTGGTCGATGGCAAGCAGGTCACGGTGTTCCACGAGGGCATCCTGCCATGGGCGCTGCGCAACCAGACGGCTATCGTCTTTGACGAATACGATGCGGGTCGCGCCGATGTCATGTTCGTCATCCAGCGCGTGCTTGAGGCCGATGGCAAGCTGACCCTGCTGGACCAGAATGAGGTGATCACCCCGAATCCCTATTTCCGCCTGTTCGCCACGGCGAACACGGTCGGTCTGGGCGATACGACCGGGCTTTATCACGGCACGCAACAGATCAACCAGGGCCAGATGGACCGCTGGTCATTGGTCTCGACGCTGAACTATCTGTCCCATGACGCCGAGGCGGCGATCGTGCTGGCCAAGAATCCCAATTACAACAACGAAAAGGGCCGCAAGACCATCAACCAGATGGTGACGCTGGCCGATCTGACGCGGACGGCCTTCATGCAGGGCGATCTCAGCACCGTGATGTCGCCGCGCACCGTCATTAGCTGGGCGCAGAACGCGCGCATCTTTGGCAATATCGGCTATGCTTTCCGCCTGACCTTCCTGAACAAATGCGACGAGCTTGAACGTCAGACCGTGGCCGAATTCTATCAGCGCCTGTTCGACGAGGAACTGCCCGAAAGTGCTGCGGCACAGGCAAGGTAAGGGCGACCGGATCGTTGCATCCCGGATTTCCAGCGTCCTGCGACGGGTTCTGACAGCCGCCGCGCCTCAGCCCTGACCAGACGGGGTGATCTGAAGGGGGGCGTCGCGGGCGACCATGCGGATGACCAGCGGCACATGGTCCGACACGTCGCGGGTAAAATCCGCGACCGTCTTGTCCAGCCGCACGATTGCCGCGTCATCTCCGCTGATGGGTGACATCTGCACATCCTTGCTGACCACGATGTGATCAATCAGCGACCGGTGGCTGTCCCCGACATAGGACAGCGCGTTATCGGCCGCGTCATCGGTGGTCAGCGTAAACAGGTCGGGCGTGTCGGTCAGGGGGGCCAGAATGTCGTTGTTCAGCGTCTCGTTCAGGTCTCCTCCCAGTACCACGGGCAGTTTCTCGGTCCTGCGGATATCGGCGATGACATCGGAAAGGATTTCGGCGGCAAGGCGGCGGCGGGCCTTGCTTTCGGGATCGCCAAAGGCCTTGAGATGCAGCACGATCATGATGAATTCGACCGGATCATGGTTTTTGGCATTGGGGCGCACGCGGACATGGGCGATCAGCGGTCGCCGGGGAAAGGCGGTCCGCCCCGAACCGGTGCGCGCCGCCCATGCCGATTTGTGGCGGTTCAGGATTCTGGCTGAAATCGTCACCTCGGTGGTCTGGCTGTCATACAGAATCGCCAGATCCTGACGGCCCTGCGCGTCGAGATATTTGAAGTCATAGCTGAACCCCAGCGCCTGAAGCGCGGCGGTCAAGCGCTTCATCGCGCCGCGTTCGACCTCGACCAGCCCCATTGCGTCCAGCGAAAGATGCCCCAGAACGCCCGCGACAGTCTGAACCCGCGCATCGGAAATGGAATCATTGAAATGTTCTATGTTCCAGAACCCGATATCGGCAAATTCATGCGAACCCCTGTATTCGGGAAGCTCGACCTCTTTGGTGCCCGATCCGGTGATCCCGGCGACATCGAAAAAACCCAGATGGGGAGAGCTGTCGGGAATCGAGGACAGCAATTGTTGCAGGCCGGGCGATCCGGTGGTTCCGTCGATCTGGCGGGCCAGCAGATGCGAAACGATGGCGGCGATGCGCACACCCTCATTCGTGGTCACGCCGCTTTCCACCCAGCCGGCATGGTGCAGCGCCACCAGATCCCAGGTGTTGTTGAAGACCGGACTGCCCGAGGAACCCGGCTCGGTATCGGTTTCATACCAGACGACCTTGTCCTTGACGCGCAGCACCTTGTTGTTGTGCAGGGCGACCTCTTTCTGGCGACCGCGCGGGTGCTGGACAATATTGACCTGCTCGCCGCGGGTCACGGTCGAGGGGTTGCGCAGCAGCGGGATCGGTTCGATTTCGGCAAGAGCCAGGTCGTCGCAGCCGACAATGGTGAAATCCAGTTCCTTCGATGTGACGAAGAACCGGTCCGGGTCCGGCGTGACCATCAGGCTTGTCGCGCCCTCTTCAAAGTAAAATTCGGCGACGGCGCTGCGGGCCTCGCCGGGGTCGGCGATGACGTGGTTGTTGGTCATGATGCAATTGCGGTTGCCGATCAGGAACCCCGTTCCCGATCCGCCCGGCAGGTTGACGCGGCAGACGGCTGCGGCTGCGCTGGCCCCGCGACCAAGGAAACTGGCGGGCAGGAAATCCGCCCCGCCCGAGATTTTCTCGAAATGCAGGGAAATGTCGCGTTCAATTTCCTTGCGGCGGGTTTCGTCGTCGGTCGGGGGCAGGGACATGTCCAGCAGTTCGCGGCCCCGGCAATCGACCAGTTCGCGAAAGGCCTGCGGTGCCAGATCCTGCGCGGCGATCATCGCCTCTTTGCCGGGCGACAGGCGGGGTTGGGCCTCGTGCGGAGGCTCTGATCCAAAGATCGATTCGATGGTGGCGCGAAATCTGTTGGCGGCGGCGGCAAAGCCGACACTGTCGGGGTGCAATTCGTCAAACCAGTTGTCGCCGATGCTGTTCAGGCAATTGACGCGCAGGACGGAGCCGGAAAATTCCGCAGTCAGCCCGATCAGGGCTGCGTTAAAGCGGTCGATCAGTTCGGCGACGATCTGCGCCTGCAGCGTGGTGTCGCCTATCCCCAGTTCGGTCATCGGCTGGCCCAGCCAGCGGCCATCCTTTGGGCGCGCGTAATCATATCCGTTGCACAGGATTTTCAGGTCGGGAAATTCGGCCAGCACCTTTTGAAACATCGACCGATAATTGCCGATGATGCCGTGCAGCCGCGTGTCGAACGTGGCATTGGGATAGTCGCGGGCGGCGCGGCCAGCCTTGTAGCGATGCAGCTCGGATGCCAGCCGGCCCCGGCCCAGCAGATCGTTGCCGCCGCCGCTGATCAGCAGCAGATGCGGCTTGTACTGCCGCAGGGCAGGCAGGATTTCGTCCTGATCCAGCATGTCCTGAACCATGTCCCCCGAGGCCCCAAGGCTGCAAATCGCATAATCGTCGGACAGATGGTCGATCACGTCGCGCAGAAGGAAGGGAAATTCGAACCAGCTATCGCCCTCGGCCACGACGCGCAGGCCGGTCCAGCCCGCTTCGATCTTGCCAAGATAATTCCGCTGCCGCCGTCGCCGCGACATGGCGTTGAAAAAGCGCATGACGACGTTGGCGTCGCTGCCCTCGTCATCGACCAGTTCGGGATTGATCCGCACCTGCGGGACAAAGGCATCCAAAGATGCGGGCGCGACCATCAGATAGGCGGCGATTTCCTCGTCCGGGGTGGCGGGGTTGCGGATTTTCTCTTTGAGATCGGTCAGCGTGGTTTTCCTGGGCATCGGAAACCCCTTTTTCAAATGAGCTATCCCGAATCTCGAAAGGGAATATTCCCATATATGCGCAACAAGAGTGCAGCGGGCAAATGAAAACCGGCGACATTCGCGATGTCGCCGGTTTTTATATAGCAGACGGAAGCCGGTTTGATCCTCAAACTGGCGCAGCACCATCGTAAAATCAAATGGTTATAGCTTGGCAACATAATCAAAGAAAGTCGTCAGGCTATATATTCGTGTTCTTCACAGGCTGATGGGCCGGGCCTTCCAGATATCCTGCATATAGCCCCGGATCGTGCGGTCGGATGAGAAAAAGCCCGAGCGCGCGATATTGAGCGTTGCCATCCGGTTCCATTCGGTCGGATCGCGATAGGCGGCATCCACCCGGCGTTGCGCGGCGAAATAGGAATCGAAATCCGAAGCGACAAGGAACGGGTCGTCATTCCACGTCCGGTCCAGAAGCGAGAAATACGGATCCGCGCTGCCGCCCGAAAAACGCCCCTCGGCGATCATCTGAAGCGCGGCTTTCAGTTCCTCGCTTTTCTCGATTGCCCGGCGGGCATGACCGGGGCGGGCGGATTCGGCGGCGGCCTCGTCTGCGGTCAGGCCGAACAGAAAGAAATTCCCGGCCCCTGCCAGTTCGCGGATCTCGACATTCGCGCCGTCCAGCGTGCCGATGGTCAGCGCGCCGTTCATGGTGAATTTCATGTTGCCGGTGCCCGAAGCCTCTTTCCCGGCGGTCGAGATCTGTTCGGACAGGTCCGCCGCGGGAATCAGCACCTCGGCCATTGAGACGTTGTAATTCGGCGGATAGGCGATTTGCAGCAAGTCGCGCGTCACCGGATCGTCGTTGATCGTCGCGGCGACATCGTTGATCAGGTGAATCACCGTCTTGGCCAGCCAGTAACCGGGCGCTGCCTTGCCGCCAAAGATCTTGACACGCGGGGTCCAGTCGCCGTTCGGATCGTCATGGATACGATGCCACAGCGCGATGGTTTCCAGAATGTTCAGCAATTGGCGTTTGTATTCATGCATCCGCTTGACCTGAACGTCAAACATCGCATCCGGGCTGGCCCGAACCTCCAGCCGGTCCAGCAAGCCATTCGACAGCCGGACCTTGTTGGCGCGTTTCGCCGCTTGCAAGCGGTCCAGAAAAGCGGGATCGGCGGCATGAGGTTCCAGCGCGGCAAGCTGGTCCAGATCGGCGGTCCAGCCGGTGCCGATGGTGTCGTCCAGCAACCCGGCCAGCGCCGGATTGGCCATGCGCAGCCAGCGGCGCGGCGTAACGCCGTTCGTCTGGTTGACGATGCGGTCAGGATGCAGCTTGTGCAGATCGGCAAAGACGGTGTTCTTGACCAGTTCCGTATGCAGCGCCGAGACGCCGTTGACTTTGCCCGCCATGATGAAGGCCAGTTCGCCCATATGCACCTGATCATAGCGGATGATGCCGACATGGTCGGGGCGGCCGCTGGTCTTGCGGTGATCGTCATCGATCATCTGGACGATTTGCAGGTGGCGCGGCAAGATGCGGCCCATCAGCCAGGTAGACCAACGTTCCAGCGCCTCGGGCAGCAGGGTGTGGTTGGTATAGTTCAGCGTGCCGCGCGCCAGATCCAGCGCTTCGGCGAAGGAAAAGCCGTGATCGTCCATCAGCAGGCGGATCAGCTCTGGCCCGGCAATGGCCGGGTGGGTATCGTTCAGCTGGATCGCAATTTTTTCGGGCAGAACCCGCAAATCGCTGTATTCGCTTAGAAAGCGGCGCAGAATGTCCTGAAGCGCGGCCGAGGTGAGGAAATATTCCTGTTTCAGCCGCAGTTCCTTGCCGGATTCGGTGGCGTCATCGGGATACAGCACGCGCGACAGGGTGCGGGCCAGCGCCTCGGGCTCGGCCGCAGCGGCGTAATCGCCCGCGTTAAAGCGGTGCAGGTCGAACAGCGTGGTCGGATGCGCGCCCCACAGGCGCAGGGTATTGGCCCATTTACCCTCCCATCCGATCACCGGCGTGTCATAGGCCCGCGCGATCACGCTTTCACCCGGATGCCAGACCGAGCGTCCGTCCACCTGTTCCACATGCCCCTTGAAACCGATGGTATAGCTGTATTCCATGCGGACAAATTCCCAGGGGTGCGGCTGGTTCAGCCAGTCCTCGGGGGTTTCGACCTGATGGCCCGCCTCGAACCGCTGGCGGAACAGGCCGTGTTCATAGCGGATGCCATAGCCGAAGGCCGGGCATTGCAGCGAGGACAGCGATTCCATGAAGCATGCCGCCAGACGACCCAGACCGCCATTGCCAAGGGCGGCGTCGGGTTCGTTTTCCAGGATCTGCTGTTTGTCCAGCCCCAGCATCGTCAGGGCCTGATCAATCCCTTCCTCAAGGCGCAGATTGATGATGGCATCGCCAAGGATGCGCCCGATCAGAAACTCCATCGACAGATAGCAGACCCGCTTGGCCCCCTGACCGCGCGCCGCCCGGATCGCCCCGGTCCAGGGTGTCACCATCTGGTCGCGGATCGTATAGCTGACGGCAAGCCGCCAATCGAAGGTCGAGGCGTATTCCGGTTCGCGCCCCAGTGTCATTGTCAGGTGATAGGCGATCCGATCGCGCAGGGCCTCGGCGGTGGAAAGCGTGTCGGAAGGGGCTTGCTGGGTCACGGTCGGTCTCTTGCAATGGTCAATGGATGGTTCGCGCCGGGATGACATCTGGCAAGCGGTGCGGCACGGAATCGGCACGCTGTTGCCAGCTTTTCGGCGGGTTGGAAAGCTCTGCCTGTCAAACAGGCGGGGCTGCGTGATCTTATGGCCCTTCCGGCTCGCTCAGGACGAAGGCGGCGACGCTTTCGGCGGCGATGGTTTCGGATGGCGCGGCGGGCCGGTCGGGGTTGTCGTCCCGCGTGCTGTCCAGCCGCCAGCGCCATTTGCCGCCCTTGACCGTGTCGGGCAGGCGCACCTTCGCCTCGGGGCCGGCATTGAACACGATGAATACCGCGCCCGGCAGCGCCGCATATTCAGGCGAACCCGAGGCCGTGCGCATCTCGGCGGCCAGAAGGCGCAAATCGGGATGGGACCAGTCCTCGTTGCTCATGGGCTGGCCATCGGCGCGGCGCCAGAACAGGTCGGGCAGGCCGTCAATCTGGCGCGGCTGGCTGTGCAGGAAACGTTTCTGGCGCAGGATAGGGTTGGCCTTGCGAAAGGCGATCACCCGGCGGCAGAAATTCAGGAAACCGGCATCGGCATTGTCCCAATCGACCCAACCGACGGGATTGTCCTGACAATAGGCATTGTTGTTGCCGGATTGCGAGTTGCCCAATTCGTCCCCGGCAAGGATCATCGGCGTGCCCTGCGACAGCATCACCGTCGCCATCATGTTGCGGCGGCGGCGGGCGCGGCGGGCAAGGATTGCGGGGTCATCGCTTGGCCCCTCGACGCCGCAATTGTCCGACAGGTTGTGATTATGCCCGTCGCGATTGCCCTCGCCATTGGCTTCGTTGTGTTTGTCGTTATAGCTGACCGTATCCATCAGCGTGAAACCGTCATGCGCCGCAACGAAATTCACCGAGGATGTCGCCGCCCGCCCGTCATGGTCGAAACGCGCCGCCGATCCGGCCACGCGTTTCGCCAGCCGACCCAGCATCCCGGCATCGCCGCGCCAGAAGCTGCGGATCTGGTCGCGGAAGCGGTCGTTCCATTCGGCGAAGGGCGCGGGATAACCGCCAAGCTGATAGCCGCCGGGCCCGATGTCCCATGGCTCGGCGATCAGCTTGACGCGGTTCAGCACCGGATCTTGCCGGACCGCGCGGAAGAACGGGCCGTCGCGGTCAAACGCGCCCCTCGTCCGCCCCAGCACCGAACACAGGTCAAAGCGAAACCCGTCCACATGCATCACCTCGACCCAGTAACGCAGCGAATCCATGACCAGCCGCAGGGTAAAGGGGCTGTCCATGTTCAGCACATTGCCGGTGCCCGCATCGTTGACATAGTAACGCGGATCGTCCGACAGCCGGTAATAAGAGGCATTGTCCAGCCCCCGGAAACTGATCGTCGGGCCCCAGCGGTTGCCCTCGGCCGTGTGGTTATAGACCACGTCCAGGATCACCTCGATCCCGGCCTGATGAAAGCGGGCGACCATCTGCTGAAATTCGGCAATGTCGCCGTCGCGCATGTAACGCGGTTCGGGCGCGAAAAAGCCATAGGACATATAGCCCCAATAGTTTTTCAGCCCCTTGTCCACCAGAAAGCGGTCGTCAATGAAGGCATGGACCGGCAGCAATTCGATCGCCGTCACGCCAAGCCGGTTCAGGTGATCCAGCACCGGATCCGAAGCCAGCGCCTGATAAGTGCCGCGATTGCCGATATCGGGGCGGCCTGCGGTCATGCCCCTGACATGCGCCTCATAGATCACCGTTTCGGTCATCGGGCGGCGCAGCGGGGCGTCGGCCCCCCAGGCGAAACTGGGATCGACCACCACCGATTTCGGCATATAGGGGGCGCTGTCGCGCGGATCAAAGCTGAGATCGCCGTCAGGATGCCCCGCACGATAGCCATAAAGCGCGTCATGCGCGCGCGGCCCGCCGGTCAGCCGCTTGGCATAGGGGTCGATCAGCAGCTTGTTGGCATTGAAGCGATGCCCCTCTTGCGGGCGATAGGGGCCATGGACGCGATAGCCGTATTTCTGGCCGGGGCGCAATTGCGGGACATAGCCGTGCCAGACATGGCCCTCGCGTTCGGGCAGGTCGATCCGGGTTTCGCGGTCGCGTTCGTCGAACAGGCACAGGATCACACGTTCGGCATGTTTCGAGAACAGGGCGAAATTCACGCCCGCCCCGTCGAATGTGGCACCCAATGGCGTCGGGTGCCCCGCTGTCATGGCATGTCGCTGGGTCATGGGGCCGCGATCAGTTGCGCATAAAGGCTGGCATAGGCGCCGGCCGACTGATCCCAGCCGACGGGCTGTACCATGGCGTTCCGCTGCATCCGTGCCCAGGTATCGCGGTCGCGATACAGCGCGCAAAGCCGGGTAAGCGCGTTGCGCAGGGGGGCGGGCTCGGTCGGGGCGAATTGCAGGCCCGTGGCCACCCCGCGCGCCAGCGCGGCGGGTGAGGCGTTGATGACGGTATCCGCCAGCCCGCCGGTCAGCGCGACCAGCGGAATGGTGCCATAGCGCAGCCCGTAAAGCTGGGTCAGGCCGCAAGGCTCGAACCGCGATGGCACAAGGATCGCGTCCGCCCCGGCGATCAGCCGATGCGAGAACCCCTCGTCATAGCCGATACGGACCGCGACATTCGGATCCAGGGCGGCATGCTGAAAGGCGGCCTGCAGATCGGCGTCGCCCGAGCCCAGCAGCGCAAGCTGTCCGCCCCCGGCCAGCAGGGTCGGCAGGGTTTGCAGGACCAGATCCAGCCCCTTTTGCTGGGTCATGCGCGAGACGATGATGCAAAGCGGGCCGTCCGAGTCCGGCAGGCCCATCTCGGCCCGCAGCGCGGCCTTGTTCGGGGCCTTGCCCGCGGGCGTCGTATAGGGCGTGATCAGGGGATCGGTGGCGGGGTTCCAGACCGCTTCGTCGATGCCGTTCAGGATGCCGGTCAGCGCCGCGCGGCGATGCCGCATCACGCCGTCCAGCCCCATGCCGAATTCGGGGGTCATCAGTTCCTCGGCATAGGTGGGGGACACTGTGGTCAGCCGGTCGGCCCCCATCAGCCCCGCCTTCAGCGCCGAGATCGCGCCCCAGAACTCATAGCCCTCGCTGTGGAACCGCGCCGGATCCAACCGCAGCGAATGCATCCGCCCCGGATCGGCAATGCCGGTAAAGGCGATATTGTGGATCGACAGGACGGTGCGGATATCCGGCGCGTCCATCTGGCGCAGATATTCGGTCATGAACCCGGCCTGCCAGTCATGACCATGCAGGATCCGGGGCTGCCAGCCCGCCGCGCCATGGGCGGCAACATGCGCCGCCACCCATGACAGCGCGGCAAAGCGTTCGGGGTTGTCGGGCCAGTCATGCCCGTCCGGTCCCAGATAGGGGGTGCCGTCGCGGGCATAAAGATGCGGGGCGTCGATCACCTGCAGATCAAGCCCCGCCGCATGTCCGGCCAGCAATCGTGCCGATCCGCCGAAAAGATCGTCGAACCGCGCGACCTCTTGCGTGTCCTGCAAGCTGTCGGTCACGGCGGGATAGCCCGGCAGCAGGGTGCGCATCCGCACCCCCTTGGCCGCCATCGCGGCGGGCAGCGCGCCCGCGACATCGGCAAGCCCGCCAGTCTTGACCAGCGGGGCACATTCCGACGCGACCGACAGAACCTGCATCACCGGGCCGCCATCCGCCGGTCCAGCATGGTTTGCGTGATCAGCGTCACGCCGCCTTCGCTGACCCGAAACCACTTGCTGTCCTCCTGCCGGTCTTCGCCCACGATCAGGCCCTCGGGAATGATCACGCCGCGATCGATCACGACATTCTTCAACCGCGCGCGGCGGTTCACCGTGACATAGGGCAAAGCGACGACATGATCCAGCACCGCATAGGAATTCGTCTGCACCTGAGTGAACAACAACGAATTGCGGATCTCGGTTCCCGAGATGATGCAGCCGCCCGAGACCATCGAAGAAATCGCCACGCCGCGCCGGTCGGCCTCGTCATGGATGAATTTCGCGGGGGGCACGCTTTCGGAATAGGTCCAGATCGGCCAGTCGCGGTCCCACAGGTTCAGTTCGGGCGTGAAATTGGTCAGGTCGATATTGGCCTGCCAGAAGGCATCGACCGTGCCGACATCCTTCCAGTAGGTCGGCGCACCCTCGGCCCGGACGCAGGAATCGTCAAAGCGATGCGCCATCGCCCGGCCATTGCGGACGATTTCCGGGATCAGGTCATTGCCGAAATCATGGCTGGATTCCGTATCGACCGCATCCTTGCGCAGCAATTCGCGCAGGAATTTCCAGTTAAAGACATAGATGCCCATCGAGGCCAGCGCCTTGTCGGGATGGCCCGGCATGGCGGGCGGGTCGGCGGGCTTTTCCAGAAACGAGGTGATGCGCCCGGTCTCGTCCACGGCCATCACGCCAAAGGCGCTGGCCTCGGCGCGCGGGACGGTCAGGCAGCCGATGGTGACATCGGCACCGGTTTCGACATGCTCGCGCAGCATGATTTCGTAATCCATCTTGTAGATGTGATCACCGGCGAGAATGATTATGTAATCAATGTCATAGCTGTCCACGATGTCGATATTCTGCGTCACCGCATCGGCCGTGCCGCGATACCAGTGATCCTCGGACATACGCTGGCTGGCGGGCAGGATGTCCAGAAACTCGTTCCTCTCGGCCCGGAAAAAGTTCCAACCGCGTTGCAGGTGCCGGATCAGGCTGTGGGCCTTGTATTGCGTGGCAATCGCCATCTTGCGGATGCCCGAGTTCATCGCGTTCGACAGGGCAAAGTCGATGATGCGCGCCTTGCCGCCAAAATAGACGGCGGGCTTGACGCGCCGGTCGGTCAGTTCCCTCAGTCTGCTGCCGCGACCGCCCGCCAGCACGAATGCCATTGCGCGCCGCGTCAGTCTTCTTTTTTCGACCATTTTGTCCTCCCTCGGAAGCGGGTCTTATTGTGCTGAAAAGATTACCACGGACAGGGGCGGCAGGGTTACAGCCATCGAATGCGGCTGACCGTCCTGCGCAGGCCCGTCGGCCTGCACGAACCCCAGATTACCCATGCCGCTGCCGCCGTACAGGGCAGCATCGGTATTGATCGCCTCGCGCCAGCGCCCCGGTTGCGGCACGCCGATGCGGAACTTGTCGCGTGGAACAGGCGTAAAGTTGCAGGCCACGACGACGGGCGGATCCGTGTCGTTGCCGCGCCGGATCCAGACATAGGTTGACTGGTCGGGATCGGTCGCGACCCACTGGAATCCCTCGGGGTCGCAGTCCAGCCGGTGCAGCGCGGGCGTGTCGCGATAAAGCGCGTTCAGATCGCGCACCAGCGCCTGCACGCCCTTGTGCAGCGGTTTTTCCGCCGCCGGCCAGTTCAGTTCGCCATTATGGTTCCATTCCTCGGGCTGCGCGAACTCGCAGCCCATGAACAGCAGTTTCTTGCCCGGATGCCCCCACATGAAGCCGTAATAGGCCCGCAGGCTGGCGAATTTCTGCCATTCATCGCCCGGCATCTTGGTCAGCATGCTGCCCTTGCCATGCACCACCTCGTCATGGCTGATCGGCAGGATGAAGTTCTCCGAGAATGCGTACATCAGGCCGAATGTCATCAGGTCGTGATGGTATTTGCGGTGGACCGGCTCGTGCTGGACATAGCGCAGCGTGTCGTTCATCCAGCCCATGTTCCATTTGAACCCGAAACCCAGCCCCCCCATGTTCACCGGGGCCGAGACGCGCGGGAAAGAGGTGCTTTCCTCGGCCACGGTCATGATGCCGGAACATTCGCCATAGGCTGCGATGTTCATGTTCTGCAAAAAGGCGATGGCCTCGTAATTCTCGCGACCGCCATCCTTGTTGGGCAGCCATTCGCCATCCTTGCGCGAATAGTCGCGATACAGCATCGAGGCCACCGCATCCACGCGCAGCCCGTCCACGTGATATTCCTTCAGCCAGTAGATGGCGTTGGCGATCAGATAGTTCTGCACCTCGGTCCGGCCATAGTTGTAGATCAGCGTGTTCCAGTCCTGATGAAACCCCTCGCGCGGATCAGCATGTTCATACAGCGCGGTGCCGTCGAACCGGGCCAGCCCATGCGCATCGGTCGGGAAATGGCCGGGCACCCAGTCCAGCAGAACGCCCAGACCGGCCTGATGCGCGGCATCGACCAGATCGCGGAATTCATGCGGAGGGCCAAAGCGGATCGTCGGCGCGAACATGCCCACCGGCTGATAGCCCCATGACCCGTCAAAGGGAAATTCGCTGACCGGCAAAAACTCCAGATGGGTAAAGCCCATGCCGCGCGCATAGTTCACCAGATCGTTCGCGGCCTCTTTATACGAGAGCGGGCGGCCATTCTCGTCCAGCCGCCGCCGCCAGCTTCCCAGATGCACCTCATAGATACTGATCGGCGCGGCGCGGTCCTGCGCCCCGGCCCGGTCCGCCATCCACGCCTCGTCATGCCAGCCATAGCCTGCGATGTCGCGCACGATGCTGGCCTTTTCGGGCGGGTGCTGGCTGCCATAGCCGACCGGGTCCGATTTCTGCGCGACCGAGCCGTCAGCCCCGAGGATCTCGAACTTGTACAGATCGCCATCGCCGATGCCGGGCAGGAAGATTTCCCACGCGCCGCTATTGCCAAGCCGCCGCATCGGGTGACGCCGCCCGTCCCAGTGGTTGAACTGCCCCACGACGGAAACGCGCTGTGCATTCGGTGCCCAGACCGCGAAATGCGTGCCCGCCACCCCCTGATGCACCATCGGATGCGCGCCAAGGGCCTGCCACAGCCGCCGATGCGTCCCCTCGCCGATCAGATGCAGATCGACATCACCCAGAACCGGGCCAAAGCGATAGGGATCCTCGAATTCGCGTTCGACGCCTCCGCCGGTCCGCGCCTTCAGGCGATAGGCTCCGGGGCCGACCGGCCCCGCAAACAGATCACCCGCAAGCCGCTGCAACGGGACCGCGCCGTTCTTACCGATGGCGGTCAGTTCGGCCACATCGGGGACAAAGGCGCGAACCCAGATTCGGCGGTTGATCCTGTGCGGGCCAAGCACGTCGAAGGGACGGTCGTGGCGTCCTTCGCGCAGCAAGGCCAGATCGCTCGGGTCGATCAGAAGGGGGGGGTGATTCTGTCCCATCGTGTTCACTTTATTCCGCGCAAAGATTCGGGCAATGCGCTAGTTATCGCTAACATCTCTTTTCGCACATCGCTATGATGTTCGGCAATAATCCGAATCCCCCTGGCGACGTGGAGGTGCCGATGACGGAATGGTGGCGCGATGCGGTGATCTATCAGATTTATCCGCGCAGCTTTCAGGACGACGATGGCGATGGAATCGGCGATTTGCAAGGGATTACACGTCGGCTTGACCATGTCGCGGCGCTTGGGGCCGACGCGATCTGGTTGTCGCCGGTCTTTACCTCGCCCATGAAGGACATGGGCTATGACGTGTCGAATTATACAGATATCGATCCGCTGTTCGGAACCCTGGCCGATTTCGACGCGCTGATCGCGCGGGCGCATGATCTGGGCCTGAAGGTGATCATCGATCAGGTCATCAGCCATACCAGCGACAAGCACCCCTGGTTTCACGAAAGCCGCCAGAACCGCACCAATCCGAAAGCCGACTGGTATGTCTGGGCCGATCCCGACCCCGACGGCACGCCGCCCAACAACTGGCCCTCGGTCTTTGGCGGCCCCGCCTGGGAGTGGGAACCGCGCCGGAGGCAGTATTACCTGCATAACTTCCTGATCGAACAGCCCGATCTGAATTTCCACCACAAGCCGGTTCAGGACGCGCTGCTTAAGACCATGCGCTTTTGGCTGGAACGAGGGGTGGACGGGTTCCGGCTGGACACGGTGAACTATTATTTTCACGACGCGCTGCTGCGCGACAACCCTGCCAATCCCGACCATACCGGCCCGGAAACCTATGGTTTCCAGAAACATGTCCATTCCAAGAACCGGCCGGAAAACCTGGCCTTCCTGCAAAGGCTGCGGGCGCTGACCGACGAATTCGACGCGCGGATGATGGTGGGTGAGGTCGGCGATGGCGGCCAGACGGCCATTGACATCATGGCCGAATACACGGCGGGCGAGGGGCGGCTGCACATGTGCTACAGCTTTGAGATGCTCAGCCCCGAATTCACGGCGGCGCATTTCCGCAAGACCATCGAGGGCGTGCAGAACGGCGCACCGGACGGGCATTCCTGCTGGTCCTTCTCTAACCATGACGTGATGCGCCATGTCAGCCGTTGGGCGAAACATGGCCAGCCGGACGCGCTGGCCCGGCAGGCCATCGCCATGCTGGCCAGCTTTCCCGGCACAATCTGCCTGTATCAGGGCGAGGAACTGGGCCAGCTTGAGACGGATCTGGTCTATGTCGAACTGACCGACCCGCCCGCCCTGCGTTTCTGGCCCGAGGTCAAGGGGCGTGACGGATGCCGCACGCCGATGGTCTGGGATGACAGGTCGCCGAATGCGGGTTTCAGCACCGGCAAGCCGTGGCTGCCGGTCAAGGGTCCGCAGGCGGCGCGTGCCGTTTCGGTCCAGCAGGCCGATAATGACAGCGTGCTGGCCAGCTATCGCGCCACGCTGGCCTTTCGCAAGGGCCAGCCCGCGCTGCGTTGGGGCGAGGCCGCGTTTCTGGACCTGCCCGAGCCGCTCCTTGGCTTGCGCCGCAACCATGACGGGCAGGTTTTGACCAGTATATTCAACCTGTCGAAAAAGCCCGTGACACTGACCCTGACCGGCAAGACGGCGCTGACCGGTCCGTCCGTGGCAACGCTGGCGGGCAAGGCGCTGACCCTGCCCGCAAATGGCTTTGCGTGGCTTGAGGGAAGCCCGGCGATCAGGCCCTGACAACGCGCCGCGACGGCTGCGCGATTCGCTGTGTCCGGGGGCGGGCGCGGGCAAGCCCGGCTGTGGCCAGGGCTGCGGTCAGGATGAGCAGAAGGAAAGTCATCGTCAGATGCTCCGGCAGGTTCACTTGAACGAAAGATAGGGGGCCGCGACGACGATTTCGAGGGCCGCCCCTGCGACCTTCGCGCACAGGACGCCGCGTCACGGGCATGACACATCTCAACGGCCCCTAAACCTGGGTTTATGTGGCGCAACCTAACCCAAATACCCACAACGATAACCGTCCGCCCGATGGACCGGAATCGCTGATCCTGCGCATTTCGTATTGGCGTCGCCGGGATGGTGGCGAAACTTTGCGAAAAATTGAGGTATGGACTCATGAGGGTAAGCAGGTTTGGATTTTCGGCCACTGCGCTGGCAGCGGGTCTGGTGTTCGGAGGAGCGGCCATGGCTTTTTCGCCATTCCCCCGCAGCCCTGCGGCGAATGCCGCCGGGCAGGAACGGTTGTGGTTCGCATCGGACGAGGCTCCGGCCGACTTTGAGGTGCTGGATCCGCAGCCGGTCGAAGGGGGCGGCGAGATTGCCATCGAACCGCCGGAATACAGCATTGACGAGGAAACCGTTGATGGCAGTGTGAGCGTGGAAGAGGGCGGCGAGATTGCCGTCGAACCGCCGGAATACAGCATTGACGAGGAAACCGTTGATGGCAGTGTGAGCGTGGAAGGGGGCGGCGAGATTGCCGTCGAGCCGCCGGAATACAGCATTGATCCGGTGGGTGAGGTCGGTTTCAACACCCCGAACCACTGCGAGACCTGCGATGCCCAAGTCATTGATGCCGATCCCTTGGCGAATATGCCTGCGCAGGGTTTGACCGGGCAGCCGCGAACCGAGCGCGCAGAAGCTCCGGCGCGGCAGGCGGGCAGCCGGTTCGGTCAAGAGCGTGGTGGCGATGGTGACTCCATGCCGGGCACGAGCATCGGGTTCAGCCAGAGAACCCCGATCGGCCTTGGCTGTTGCACCGAACGCTGAGTTTCTGTTGACCGGCAGACCATGTCCTGCTTGGTTTCCGGCAAGGGCCGGGGCGGTATCCTGCCTGCCCCGGCCAGAGCCTTCTTGGATGGAGCAAGCGATGCGTTCCGTTGTTGCGATCCTTTTCGTGTGTCTGTCCCTTCACGCCCCTGCGGTGGCGCGGGCACAACCCGCGCCTGATCCGGTCGGCGATGCCATTATCAGCCAGTTGGACCAGTTGGGATATGACCGGATCGAGATGTCGCGGACCCTGCTGGGGCGCGTGCGCGTCATCGGCGAACGGGATGACCGCCGCCGCGAGATCGTGGCCAACCCCCTGACCGGCGAGATCCTGCGCGATCTTGTCACCCGCAAGCGCAGCTATGCGGCGGAAAACCCCAACCGGGGCGAACGGCAGGCGCAGGGGGAAGCATCGGCGCGATCAGAGAAAGAGGCAGATATTTCAATCTCGCGGGATTTAGGCGACGAACCACAGATCGAAATCACGGATGTCATTCCGTGACAGGACGCCACGGCTTGTTCCGACGAATGATGACACGCGGGCCGCTGGGACTTGCGGCCTTGCTGCTTGTGCAGAGCCTGTGTTCGGCGGTGTTCATCGCAGACATCCTGTCCTCGGTGATCGGTTTCCGCGAGACGCCGATAAGCTGGCAGTTCCGCGAGCTGATCGAGCTTGCGGCGGCTTTCGGCCTGCTGGCGGGAATCGGGCTGGGGGCATGGGCGCTTTGGCTGGCCATGTCCGAACGCAATGCGGCGGAACAGCGGCTGCGGCGCGCCTCGGGCCTGTTTGCCGATGTTCTTCTTGAACGGTTCACTGAATGGCGGCTGACCGCAGCGGAACGTGATGTCGCGCTACTGGCGATCAAGGGGTTGTCCACCGCCGATATCGCGGCGCTGCGCAAGACCTCGGAAGGCACGGTCAAGGCACAGACGGCGGCGATCTATCGCAAGGCGGGCGTGACCGGGCGGCCGCAATTGCTGAGCCTGTTCATCGAGGATCTGTTCGACCCCGCGCTGATCGCGCGCCCGGTCGCTTCGGACGAGGTGCCGGCCCCGGTCGCCGTTGCGGAACGCTGAGCGGGTGATTGTTCCATCTTGCCGTTGCCCGCCAAGGCCCCGATAATCGCGGGCATGAGTATCCCGCCCGCCTTTCTGGATGAATTGCGCAACCGCGTCCCGATCAGCCGCGTGATCGGGCGCAAGGTCGTCTGGGATCTGCGCAAATCCAATCAGGCCAGAGGCGACTGGTGGGCACCTTGCCCGTTCCATCAGGAAAAAACCGCCAGTTTCCACTGCGACGATCAGAAGGGCTTTTACTATTGCTTCGGCTGCCACGCCAAGGGCGATGCGCTGACCTTCCTGCGCGATTCCGAGGGGATGGAATTCATCGAGGCGGTGAAATACCTGGCCGCCGAGGCTGGGTTGCAGATGCCCGAACAGGATCCGGGTGCCCGCGAAAAGGCCGACCGGCGCAGTCAGTTGCTGCAAGTGACCGAGGCCGCTTGCCGCTGGTTTCGTTTGCAATTGCAGACGGCGGCGGCGGGCGAAGCGCGTGAATATCTGGCGCGGCGCGGGCTTGATCGCGAGTCGGGCGACCGGTTCGAGATCGGCTTTGCCCCCGACAGCCGGACCGCCCTGACCGAGGCTCTGCGCGGCAAGGGCTTTGACGAGGGGCTGATCATCGAATCGGGCATGTCGATCCGCCCGGACAACGGCGCGCCCTATGACCGGTTCCGGGGTCGGATCATGTTTCCCATCCGCGACGGACGCGACCGCTGCATCGGCTTTGGCGGGCGGGCGATGGATCCGAATGCGAAGGCCAAATATCTCAACAGCCCGGAAACGCCGCTGTTCGACAAGGGCCGCAACCTCTATCATATCGGCCCGGCGCGCGCCGCCGTGGCCAAGGGCGGGCGGCTTGTTGTGGCCGAAGGATATATGGATGTGATCGCGCTGGCCCGTGCCGGGTTCGGCGGTGCCGTCGCGCCCCTTGGCACGGCGATCACCGAGGAACAGTTGCGCCTGATGTGGCGCGTCTCGCCCGAACCGGTGATCGCGCTGGATGGCGATGCGGCGGGGCAAAGGGCGGCGCAGCGGCTGATTGATCTGGCGCTGCCACTGACCGCGCCCGGACAGGCGTTGCGCTTTGTGGTGCTGCCGGCGGGGCAGGATCCCGACGATCTGATCCGGGCGGCGGGGCCGGGCGCGATGAAGGCGCTGCTGGATCAGGCGCGGCCGCTGGTCGATCTGCTGTGGTCACGCGAAACCGGGGGGCAGGTTTTTGACAGCCCCGAACGCCGGGCCGCGCTTGAGAAACGGCTGCTCGACGCGGTGGCGAAAATTCCCGACGAAGTGACCCGGCAGCATTATCATCAGGAACTTGGCCGCAAACGGCGCGACCTGTTCGGCGGCGGCTGGCAACGTCGCGATACGGGTGGCCGGTCGGGACCGGCGGGCCGCTGGCCCGCCCGGCGCGGAGGGGCCTCGATGGCCCCTTCCGCGCCGCGCCCCCCGATGCTGCCGCCTGACAACCCGCATGCCGGCGAAAACCTGCTGGAAGGTGCCAGCCTGTTGATCTGTGCGTTGCGCCCCGAATGCGTTGCCGCCGTCGAACCGCGCCTGGAACGCCTGTCGCCGCCCGATCCGGACCGGGCCGCGCTGCTGCACGACCTGCTGACCGGCACCGGCAGCGAGGCCGGGCAGCGGGCCCTTGAAACCCTGCGCGCCGATGCCCATCTGGGCCTGACCCCCAGACTGATCACCGGTCAGGACGCCGAAACCGCCTCGGCGGTTCTGGTCAATCTTCTTGACCGGCTTGAGGCGCAGCGTGCCGCAGGGGCCGAACTTGCCCGGGCCGAGGCCGAGATCGCGGGCGAGACCGATGAGGGCCTGACCTGGCGCATGCAGCAGATTACCCGCGCAAGGCACCGCGCCGAGCGCCCCGACATGGAAGATTCCGGCGATCTGAACGAGGATCGAGAGGCGCTGTCCGCCCAGCTTGACCAGTTCGTCAGTGGCGCGATCTGGCGCAAGCCGCCCCGCCGCTGACGAATCGCCCGAATCATCCGCGAATCAGTGATTGGCCCCGCCTTTGATTCGCGTATCAATCGCGCTAGTACTTAAGCGATTCTCCAAGCCGATTCGCGGTCCCGCCCCGCGAGAGATCGCCCCCGACAAGGAGCCCCGGATGGCCGCCAAGGACGACGAGCAAAGCAAGACCGAAAAGGACGACAACGCCCATACGCTCGACATGAGCCAGGCGGCGGTCAAGAAGATGATCGCCGAGGCGCGCGAGCGCGGCTATATCACCTATGATCAGTTGAACACGGTGTTGCCCCCCGATCAGGTCAGCAGCGAACAGATCGAGGATGTGATGTCGATGCTGTCGGAAATGGGCATCAACGTCATCGAGGATGAGGAAGAGGCCGAGGAATCCGAGGGTGGGGCCGTCGCCACCACGACCTCGGGATCGCGCGAAATCGCGGTCGCCACGACCGAAACCGAAAAGCTGGATCGCACCGACGACCCGGTCCGGATGTATCTGCGCGAGATGGGCTCGGTCGAACTGCTGTCGCGCGAGGGCGAGATCGCCATCGCCAAGCGTATCGAGGCCGGGCGCAACACGATGATCGCGGGCCTCTGCGAAAGCCCGCTGACCTTCAAGGCCATCACCATGTGGCGCGAGGAATTGCTGGAAGAGGAAATCCTGCTGCGCGACGTGATCGACCTGGAAACGACCTTCGGTCAGTCCATGGACGACGAGGAAGGCGAGGACGAGGACGATCTGGCCGAAGACAGTTCCGAGGCGCAGCCCGCCCAGAAGCGCGAGGAATTTGACGCTGACGGCAATCCCATGCGCAGCGACGATGACGAGGATGACGACGACGGCGCCAACCTGTCCCTTGCCGCGATGGAGGCCAGCCTCAAGCCCAAGGTTCTGGAAACGCTTGAGGCGATCGCCCGCGATTACGAATTGCTGGCCGACATGCAGGATCAGCGCATGTCCGCGACCCTGAACGAGGATGACAGCTTTTCCGCCGCCGCCGAAACCGACTACCAGAAGCTGCGCAGCGAGATCGTTGTGCTGGTGAATTCGCTTCACCTGCATAACAACCGGATCGAGGCGCTGGTCGATCAGCTTTACGGCATCAACCGGCACATCATGTCCATCGACAGCTCGATGGTAAAGCTGGCCGACCATGCCCGTATCAACCGGCGCGAGTTCATCGAGGCCTATCGCGGATACGAACTTGATCCGAACTGGATGGACCGGATGGCCGAGAAATCCGGCCGGGGCTGGCGCGCGTTTGTCGAGCGTTCGACGCCCAAGGTCGAGGAGTTGCGCTCGGAAATGGCCAAGATCGGCCAGTATATCGGCGTCGATATCTCGGAGTTCCGCCGGATCGTCCAGCAGGTCCAGAAGGGCGAGAAGGAAGCCCGTCAGGCCAAGAAGGAAATGGTCGAGGCGAACCTGCGTCTGGTCATCTCGATTGCCAAGAAATACACGAACCGGGGCCTGCAATTCCTTGATCTTATTCAGGAAGGCAATATCGGCCTGATGAAGGCGGTCGATAAATTCGAATATCGCCGCGGCTACAAGTTCAGCACCTATGCAACCTGGTGGATCCGGCAGGCGATCACCCGCAGTATCGCCGATCAGGCCCGCACGATCCGCATCCCGGTG
>NZ_JBKEBL010000144.1:0-44389 GCF_047973135.1 Paracoccus sp. (in: a-proteobacteria) | reverse complement strand
CAAAATCAAATGTCGTCATGCCGCTGCCCGCGCCGACAGTGCCCTGATCGAAGCTGGTCCCGGCGTTGTCGATGGCGGCCATCGCGTCTGCCTCGGTCACGGCCAGACGCTGAATATCGTTGACCTTGCCGTCATTACACTCCAGCACCAGCGGGTTGACGGTGCTGTCCTGCCGCCCGATCCGGTCGTTCTGCGCAATCGCCCTGCGGATCAGCGCCGAAGCGCATGCGGGCACGCCGAACGTGTTGGTCAGCAGGATCGGAGTCTCGATTTCGCCCAGTTCGGTCAGTTGCACCAGCCCAAGGCTTTTGCCAAATCCGTTCAGCACCGCCGCGCCCGCCGGAACCGGGTTGCGGAACAGATCGCCGCCATGCGGCAGAACCGCCGTCACCCCGGTGCAAATGCCTTCCCCCCGCAGCGAGGCATGGCCGACCAGCACGCCCGCCACATCGCTGATCGCATTGGCCGGGCCCGCGGGCAAACGCCAGTAATCCCTGGCACCGATCGCATCACGCATGTCGTCCTCAGCCCTCGTCCAGCTTGGGGTCAAGCGCATCGCGCAGCCCGTCGCCCAATATGTTGAAACACAAAACGGTCACGAATATGGCCAATCCGGGGAAAAATGTCAGGTGCCATTCACCGGCCAGCATGTAGTCGCGCCCGGTGGCCAGCATCGCGCCCCATTCCGCAACAGAAGGTTCCACGCCAAGACCGATGAAAGACAGGCTGGTCGCGGTCAGGATCGACGTCCCGATACGCATGGTGAAATAGACGATCACAGCACCCAGCACCCCCGGCAGAATATGGCGGAACATGATCACCGCGTCCGAAGCACCCGCCGCGCGCGCGGCCTCGACATAGGTGGATTCCTTCAGCGACAGCGTGCCCGACCGGACGATGCGGGCAAAGGCCGGAACGCTGAATACCGCGACGGCGATGATGACATTGCTCAGCCCCGCGCCAAGGATCGCCACGATCCCGATGGCCAGCAGGATGCCGGGAAAGGCGAACAGCACATCGGCGATGCGCATGATGACCGAATCCAGCCAGCCGCCGTAATAGCCTCCGAACAGCCCGGCAAGAATCCCAAGCGCCGCCCCGATCGAAACCGAGACAAAGCCGATGAACATCGACAGCTTGGCCCCGTTCAGGATGCGGGCAAAGATGTCGCGGCCAAATTCGTCCGTCCCCGCCCAATGGACAGGCGACGGCCCGCCAAGGGTGTTCTGATAGTCGAAATCATCCGGCCCGAAGGGCAATATCCACGGGGCCAGCAGTGCCGCCAGCAGCAGCAGCACCAGAAACAGGCCGGTGACAATAGCCGCCCTGCGGCGTGCGAAACGGCGGCGGAATTCGCTGAAAGGCGACCGGGCGCTGGTTTCGCCACGCGCGGGCCGGGATTCCTGGGCGGCAAAGCTGGTCATGGCGAACCCTATCTATAGCGGATGGCGGGGTTGATAAAGCCGTACAGGATATCAACCGCCAGATTGATCAGCAGGAATTGCAGCGAAAACAGCATGATCTCGGCTTGCACGACCGAATAGTCGCGATAGCTGATCGCGTCGATCAGCAGCGACCCCAGGCCCGGCCAGCGGAACACCTTTTCCACGACGATGGAACCGCCCAGAAGAAAGCCGAATTGCAGCCCGGCCATCGTCACCACCGGGATCAGCGCATTGCGCAGCGCGTGTTTCCAGATCACGATGCGTTCGCGCAGCCCCTTGGCGCGGGCGGTGCGGATATAATCCTCGCGCGCGACATCGATCACGGCGGATCGCGTGAACCGCGCCATCACCGCCGCCACCCCGGATCCAAGCGTGATCGCGGGCAGGATCAGGTCCGACGGTCCGTCAAAGCCGCTGGTTCCCAGCCAGCCCAGATTGACCGAGAAATACTGCATCAGCAGCAGCCCCAACCAGAAATTCGGCATCGAAATCCCCGATACCGCCAGAAACATGCCCAGATGATCGCCAAGGCTGCCGCGCCGCACCGCGGAAACCACCCCGGCGATCAGCCCGAACAGCACCGACCATGCCAGCGCGCAGATTGACAGCCAGAAGGTCGGCATGAAGGCGCGGCCGATCATGTCGGCCACAGGTTCGCCCGTACGCAGCGACACGCCCAGGTTCAGCGTCGCGACATTGCCGAGAAAGTCGAAATACTGTTCGATCAACGGTCGGTCGAGGTTCAGCGAACGGCGGATCGCATCGACCTCTTCCCGGGTTGCCGTCTCACCCGCCAGCAGCCGCGCCGGATCTCCGGGCAGCGCGTGGATGAACAGGAACACAAAGACCGAGATCAGCAGCAGGACCGGCACAAGGGCCAGCAGCCGGCGCAGAAGATAGGTGATCATGATGTCTCTTTCGATTCTGGCCCGGCGGTGGCAACCGCCGGGCCACGATGACCCGCGCCCTATTCGTAGGCGGCGTGCTTGTACTGCATGGTCCCGTCAGGCATCTGGAACACTCCGGTCAGCCCCTTCTTGCGGCCAGCCACCTTGTTTTCGATCCCCAGCCAGATCACCGGACGATCCTCCCAGATTTGTTTCTGCGCGATGGCATAGGCGGCGCGGCGCTTTTCCGGGTCGGCGGTGTTCAGCGCGTCCCTGATCGCGTTGTCCACGATCTCGTTCGAATAGAAGGCGGCGTTATAGATTTTTGGCAGCCAGCCTTCCGTGGCATAAACCGGGCGCAGATGCCAGTCGGCATCCCCGGTCGAGGGCGACCAGCCGCCTGTCACCAGATCGTATTCGGCCTTTTCAGGCACCATGGACGAAAACAGCTTTTCCGACCGGGTCGCCCCCTCCATCGGCACGATGGTTGCGTTCACCTTGATCTGCGCCAGTTGCTGCTTGAGAAACTGCAACTGCCGCACGCCCGAGGAACTGTTGGTTCCCCAGATCGTGACGTCAAAGCCGTTTTCATAACCGGCTTCCTTCATCAGGCGGCGCGCCTCTTCGACATCGGTTGTCAGCGGCTCTTGCGCCTCGTGAAAGCTGGTATCCGGGGCAATGGGCGAGTCCGGCACAATGCCCCGGCCCGCCAGCACGATCCCCAGATAGGCCTGCTGATCCACGGCAAGGTTAAAGGCCTGGCGGACGCGGATATCCTTGAAATGATCCTTGAGCATGTTCATCGACGCCGTCGAAACCGAGATTCCCGGCATCTCGGTCACTTCGTAGCCATCATTCGACGCAACCCGGTCTGCCAGCTCCGGCGGCAGGATGTGAACGAACTGAACCTCGTCCGACAGCAGCATCGACACCCGTGTCGCGCTTTCGGTAACGGGATAGAAGGTCACGCTGTCCACCCTGGGCCAGTCGGCATCCCAGTAATCGCCGAATTTCTCAAGGACCAGTCGTTCGCCCGGTATCCATTCCTTGAACTTGAAGGGGCCGGTTCCGACCGGGTGCTTTTCCACATCCTTGCCCATCTCGGCCAGCGCCTTGGGGCTGTGGATGACGACTGACGGATGAGCGACCGTGTTGATCATCGCACCGAAAGGCTCCTTCAGATGCAGGATGACGGTCATGTCATCGGGTGCCTCGACCGATTCGACGACCTTGAACAGGCTGTTCTTGGCAAGGTTCTGGGACTGGTCGGCCAGACGGTCGAAATTCGCCTTGACGGCGGCGGCGTTGAAATCGGTGCCGTCATGGAACTTGACCCCCTCGCGCAGCTTGAAGGTGAAGGTTCTGGCATCCTCACTGCCTTCCCAGCTTGTCGCAAGCTGCGGCTCCAGCTTCATGTTTTCGTCAAATCCGATCAGCCTTTCCAGCACGCCATTCACGGCCGAGTAATCGACGTTGTAATTGGTGTTATGCGGATCCATGCGCTGAAAGATCTGGTTCATGGCGATGGCAAGATCGTCGGCGACGGCGGGCATCGCCAGCGCGGTACCGGTCATCAGTGCCGCGCCGAACGCGGCATGTTTCAGGAAAGTCATCGGGAATACCTCTCTGTGATTGTGACGTTTCTGGTTATGTTCAGGCAGCCGACCAGCCGACCCCGTCATGGTCGGCCGCAACGAAATGGCCGTGGTTCACCTCGATCAGATTCAGCAGGGCGGGCGGCTGGCCAACGGGGCGGACAGGGCTGGGAACCTCGCCCGAGATCAGCGGACGGTCGCGATGGCGCATCGCCGGATCCGGGATCGGGGCCGCCGCCATCAGGCGCCGCGTGTAGGCATGGCGCGGATCCTCGAATATCGCGCGGCGCGGGCCGGTTTCGACGATCTGCCCCAGATACATCACCGCAACCCGGTGACTGATCCGTTCGACAACCGCCATGTCGTGGCTGATGAACAGATAGGCCAGCCCAAAGCGATCCTGCAAATCCATCAGCAGGTTGACGACCTGCGCCTGAACCGAGACATCCAGCGCCGACACCGCCTCATCCGCGATAATCAGCCGCGGCTCGGTCGCCAATGCGCGGGCGATGGCGATACGCTGACGCTGCCCGCCGGAAAACGCATGCGGATAGCGATGCGCGTGATCCGCGCTCAGCCCGACCTGTTCCAGCAGCCAGACCGCGCGGTCAAAGGCGTTCTTGCGGTTGTCCAGCCTGTGCAGCAGGATCGGCTCGGCAATGGAATATCCGACGGTCAGGCGCGGGTTCAGCGACGCATAGGGATCCTGAAACACGAATTGCACCTGACGCCGCAGCTTTTGCAGATCCGGCCCGGATAGCCGCGTCAGATCCTCCTGGTTGAATTGCAACCGGTCAGAGCTGGCCTCGACCAGCTTCAGGACAGACCGCCCCGTCGTGGATTTTCCACAGCCGGATTCGCCGACCAGACCCAGAGTCTCGCCCGGCCAGATGTCCAGATCCAGATGCTCGACCGCGTGAACCCGCCTTGTGACACGCCCCAGAAGGCCGCCGGAGATGTCGAACCGTGTGGTCAGCCCGCGCACCGACAGCAGCGGCGGCTGCGTGTAATCGACAGGCTGCGCCACCGTCGCCGGCACGGCCTGCCGGTCCTGACCCGGAATGTCAAAGGGCGCGGGGGTCTCGGTTCCGGCCATGGCACCCAGCCGGGGCACAGCGTTCAGCAGTGCGCGGGTATAGGGATGGCGCGGTGTGGCAAAGACCGTCGCGACATCCCCCTCTTCGACCTTTTCGCCGCGATACATGACGATCACCCGGTCCGCGATTTCGGCCACCACGCCCATGTCATGCGTGATGAACAGGACGGCCATGCCCTCGTGTTCCTGCAAATCGCGGATCAGACGCAGCATCTGCGCCTGAATGGTCACATCCAGCGCGGTTGTCGGTTCGTCGGCGATCAGCAGTTGCGGGCGGCAGGACAGGGCCATCGCGATCATCACCCGCTGGCGCATACCGCCCGACAACTGGTGCGGATGCCGCCTCATCACCTGCGCAGCATCGGGAATGCGGACCTTTTCCAGCATTTCCAGCGCAATCGCGACCGCCTCTGCGCGGCTTTTGTTCTGGTGGGTGATCACGGCCTCGACGATCTGGTCGCCGATGGTGAACACCGGATTGAGCGAGGTCATCGGTTCCTGAAAGATCATCGCGATATCATTGCCGCGCAGATCGCGCGCGGCCTCGTCATCCAGCGCGGCAATGTCGATCCGGGTACCGTCGCGCCGCGCGAACCCGATCCTGCCGCCCGCGATCCGTCCTCCGCCGAATTCGACCAGCCGCATGACCGACAGCGCGCTGACCGATTTGCCCGAACCGGATTCCCCGACGATTGCTACCGTCTCGCCCCGACCGACATGAAGATCCAATCCGCGCACGGCCTCAAGCATTCCCGCGCCCTGCCCAAAGGCGACACTCAGTCCCTCGATTTGCAGCAGATTGTCAGCGTCCATGCCCCCTCCCGTGCTCAACGCAGCGCCGGACAGAAACCTGTCGCAGCGTATACGGGCATTCTGGCGGTCAGTTCGCCCCCAAGGCCAAGGCCATTTTCACATGGGTTATGCAAAATTTGCATAATTCTGCGCTTGTGAGGGCACAGCCACCATGCTGTCATCGGCTTATGGACATCAAGTGGCTGGAAGATTTCCTGACTCTGGCACAGACGCGGAACTTTTCGCAGGCCTCTCAGGAACGCAACGTATCGCAACCGGCCTTCAGCCGGCGAATCCGCGCGCTGGAAAGCTGGCTTGGCGTATCCCTGTTCGACCGCCACAGCTATCCGGTGGTGCTGACCGAAGAGGGTCGCACCTTCCGCGACACGGCTGAAACCGTTCTGGCGACGCTTTATTCTGACCGGGCGCAGTTTCAGGAACATCTGACGCGCGGCCGGCCCGATCTGCGCATCGCCGCAGCCACCACGCTGAACCTGCATTTCGTGCCGGCCTGGCTGCGCCAGCTTGAACCTCTGACAGGGCATCTGACCACGCATCTGTTAACCCGCAACTTTCATGACATGGCACAGAATCTTGCGGATGGGGAAATCGATCTGGTGCTGCAATACAGCCATGCCAAGGTACCGTTCCTGTTCGAATTGTCGCGCTTTCAGACCCGCATCCTGGCGCATGAGGACATGGTTCTGGTCTCGACTGCAGATGCCGGGGGACGACCGCTGCATGACCCGTCGCGCCCTCTGCCCGGAGGACAGGACGTGCTGCCCTATGTCGGCTATTCGGGCGACGGATATTTCGCCGAGGTCGAAAAGCTGTTCTTCGCGAATTTCCTGCGCGACGGGGTGATCGTGCGCAGGCTTGGCGAAAGCCCCACATCCGAGGTGCTTAAGCGGATGGCCCTGGTCTATGGCGCAACGACGCTGCTGCCCGAAAGTTGCGCGCGCGATGCTCTGGACAGTGGGGCGATGGTGATTGTCGGCGATCAGGACTGGCGCATGCAGCTTGAAGTACGGCTATACCGCGCCCGCGATTCCCGTCGCACCGGCGTCCGCAAGATCTGGGCCGCACTTGAAGCCACCGCCGAAACCGAACCGCGTCAACAGGAAACCACAGGATGAAAATCTTCATTTCAGTCGATATTGAGGGCGTCGCGGGGGTTTGCGAACCCGTTCAGGGCCAGCGCGGCAACCCGGAATACGAGACCGCCAGACGCCTGATGACAGAAGAGGCGAACGCCGCCATCGTCGGCGCTTTTGACGGCGGTGCCACCGAAGTGACCGTCGCCGATTCACATGGGGCGATGCGCAATATCATTGCCGGGCAATTGGATCCCCGCGCCAGCCTGATATCGGGGAAACCGCGCCCGCTGTCGATGATCGAGGGATTGCGCCAGGATCATGACGGCGTGGTCCTGATCGGCTATCACGCCGCTGCGGGGGAACGCGGGGTATTGGCGCACACCATCAGCGGGCTGGCCTTTTCGCGGATCCGCATGAATGGCCAAATCGTCGGGGAACCGACACTGTTCGCCGGTCATGCGGCGGAAATCGGCGTGCCGCTGCTGGCGGCAAGCGGCGATGACCGGTTGTGCGACGAAATCGCACGGCAATTTCCCTCGGCGGTTGCGATCTGCACCAAGTCAGCCATCGGTGCGCATGCAAGCAAAAGCCTGTCTCCACAAAGCGCCCGCGATCTGATCGGCCTGCAGGTCCGTTCGGCCGTGGCGCAGGCGTCTGGCCGCAAACCCGAAGCGCCATGCCATCCCCCGCTTGAGGTCGAGGTCGGGCTGACAAGGCAGGTCTTTGCAGATGCCGCCAGCCTGTTACCCTTTGTCACGCGGCTTGACGGAAACTCGGTCAGCTTTCAGGCGCAAAACCATGCCGAGGTCATCGGAACCCTGTCAGTGCTGGCACTGGCATCGCTGGCCCTGGCCTGAGGCCCGGCACCTATTTGCCGGGGCCCCGGCTGGATTGCCGGATGGACAGGCTGACCGGCGTGCGGGTTTCCGTGGGCGGCACCTCGCCTTCCTCAAGCCATTTCACCACGGTTCCGGCGGCCATGACGCCGATATGGGCGATGTCGCAGCGCACCGAGGTCAGCGCCGGATAGCTTTGGGCGGCATCCTCGATATCGTCAAATCCGACGATCAGGAAATCGGAACCGATCCTGCGACCGATCTCGTTGAAACCCGACAGCATGCCAAGCGCGACCAGATCGTTGAAGCACATGGCGGCATCGACATGCGGATGGTCACGCGTCAGGATCGCCGCCGCATCGCGTCCGAACCTGCGGCTGGTCTGGCCGGTCAGGACGGTGGGCGCGATGCCCGCCTCGGCCAGCGCGCGCAAATAGCCGCCCTTGCGTTCCTCGGTGACGCCAAGCCCCTCCAGCCCGCCGACAAAGGCCGGATAACGCGCGCCCTGGGCGATCAGGTGGCGCGCGGCCTCAAGGCTGCCGCCGATGTAATCGGGCGCGGTAAAAGGAAACAGATCCAGCCGGTCATCGGCGCGGCGCAGCATCTGCATCGCCGGTATCCCCGCCCGCGCGATCATGTCGAAGGCGCCGTTTCCGGCACCGGGGGCAGGACAGATGATCACCGCTGAAACGCCGTGTTCGATCATCGATCCGACCACCTGTTCCTGCAAGCGCGGGCTTTCGTCGGTATTGGCGATAAAGGTCGAATAGCCGCGCTCGGCCAGGGCCATCTGCAACGAGGTCGCAAATTCGGTAAAGAACGGGTTGCGCAGGTCGCTGATCACAAGCCCGATCAACCCGGCATTCGCCATCCGCATATTCGCGGCGGCGCGGTTATAGACATAGCCGATCTCGGCCATCACCTTCTGGACTTTCCGGCGTGTCCGGTCCCGCACCGAGGGGCTGTTTTGCAGCACAAGGCTGACCGTCGATTTCGACACGCCCGCCTTGCGCGCAACGTCGATAATGGTCGGTCGGCGTGTCGTCGTCATCTTCCGTCAATCCAGCCGGGCACCACTTTCGGCGCAAAGCTACGATCAGGGACGCACCTTATACCCGTTGCCCTGTCCATCTACGCCATACCATCCGGTTTGAAAATCGCTGCCGTGGGTAAGTTGATCATTATTCAGCCCATGCCGTTATCAGCCTTGATCATGTCGGACGCCTTTTCGCCAATCATGATCGCCGCTGCGTTGGTGTTCGAGGAAATGACTGTCGGCATGATCGAGTTATCGACCACGCGCAGCCCCTGAATCCCGTTGAAGCGCAGGCGCAAATCCACGACTGCCCCGGCATCCACACCCATCCGGCACGTGCCCGCGCAATGATGCGAGGTCTTGGAATGGGTGCAGATAAAGTTGAAATAATCCTTATCCGTGCGGGTATCGGGTCCGGGCAGACGCTCGGCCAGGATAAAGGGCTTCAGCGCAGGCTGCGACAGGATCGCTTGGGTCAGCTTCAAACCCCGGATCGACATTTCGCGGTCCATCGGGTCTTGCAGGTAATTCGGGTCGATCAGCGGCGCATCGGCCGGATCGGCGCTTTGCAGGCGCACTGTCCCGCGCGAACGCGGTCGCAAATAGCAGGAATTCAGCGTCACCCCCCCCTTGGGCATCGCCGCCACGCCATGTTCGATCCCGGTTCCCAGACCCAGATGCAACTGGATGTCGGGCGAACGCGCATCGGGGTCCACATACCAGAATCCCCCCGTCTCGAACAGCGAGGACGCCACCGGCCCCTTGCGCGACAGCAGATATTGCAGCCCGGCCAGCGCCGCCCAATGCGGTTTGGCGTAACGGTCGTAACTATAGGGGCCGGACAATTCGCTGATGCAATACAGGTCCAGATGATCCTGCAAATTCTCGCCGATCTGCGGCTGATCCTGGATCACCGCGATCCCCAGCGCGGACAGATGGTCCGCGGGCCCGATCCCCGACAGTTGCAGCAGCCGGGGCGATCCGATCGCCCCCGAGGACAGGATCACCTCGCGATCCGCGCTCAGGCGGGTGCCATCGGTCAGCTCGACCCCCGTTGCCCGCCCGCTTTCCACGATCAGCCGCCGCACCTGCGCGCCCAGCCTGACCGTCAGGTTCCTGCGGTGCCGGTTCGGAGCCAGATAGGCCATCGCCGCCGAGGACCGCCGCACATTGCGCTGCGTCAACTGGTAATAGGCCGCGCCATCCTGCCTTTCGCCGTTGACATCCATGTTGCGCGGAATGCCCAGTTGCGCGGCGGCCTCGAAAAAGGCTTCGCAGATGGGAAGGGGCGCGGATGGTTCGCTGACGCCAAGCGGCCCCCCCTTGCCGTGATAGGCGTTGTCATAGGTCTGATTATCCTCGGCCTTGCGAAAATAGGGCAGCACATCGTCATAGCCCCAGCCCTCGCAGCCCATCTGCCGCCAGTCGTCATAATCCTGCGCATTACCGCGCGTATAGATCTGGGCGTTGATGGCCGAGCCGCCGCCGATCACCTTGGCCTGAGTATAGCGGAACACCTTGTCCTGCATGTGGCGCTGCGGAACCGTGTCCCAGCCCCAGCTTCCGATGCCCTTGGTCATCTTCGCGAAACCGGCGGGCAGGTGATAGAACGGATGCCGGTCGCTGCCGCCCGCCTCCAGCAGCAGGACGTTCACATCGGCGCTTTCCGACAACCTGGCCGCAAGGACCGAGCCGGCCGAGCCGCCTCCGATGATGATGAAATCGTAACCCTTGGACATGGGATGCTCCTTTGATCACGCGGCGGTTTCGCGGATATGGTCCGCCGCCCGCAGGGCCAGCGCCGCGATGGTCAGCGCCGGGTTCACCGCCGCCGAGGTCGGCAGGACCGAGGCGTCGGTGATGAACAGGTTCGGGTGATCGTGACTGCGGCAGAAGGTATCGACAACACTGCTTGCCGGGTCGCTGCCCATCCGCGCCGTGCCGCATTGATGCGAGGGCGTGCGCCGGTCGAAGGGCCGCGACAGCACGACCGGATAGCCCGCCTTGCGCAGCAGCGCCTTCAGCCTTTGCACCAGCAGCAGATGCGCGTCCCAGTTCGACCGCTTCCAGTCCAGCACGATCTGATCGCCCTTCAGGCTGACACGGCTTTCGGGATTGGGCAAGTCTTCGGACATGGCATAAAGATCGACCGAGCGCGCGGCGACCCAATTCGCGACCGGCCCCGGCAGACCGGACGATGCCGCAAGGATCGGCCCCGAAATCTTGCCAAGCAACTGGATATTCCCCAAGGGCTCGCCCCCAGGCCCGCCGGTCAGATAAAAATCGTTCACCATCAGGGTTTTCTGATAGATGGACGGGTTCTTGCGGAAGGGATGCAGGGCCAGCACCGCCGAGCAATTGTGATTCATGAAATTGCGCCCGACCTGATCGGACCGGTTGGCCAACCCCGTCGGGTTCGCCTCATCCGCCGAAGCCAGCAGCAGCGCCGCGCTTTGCACCGCCCCTGCGGCAAGAATGACGGTTCCGGCGGACAGCGTGCCGCCATCTGCCAGCGTGACGCCGGTGATGCGACCACCGTCCCCGGCGATCAGCCGGGTGACGCGCGCACCCGTCCGCAGGGTCACATTCGGATGCTGCAACGCGCGGGCCAGCCCCCCCGATTCCGCGTCCTTCTTGCCGCCAGTGGTATCGGGAAAGGCGTCCCATGGCGTTTTCGCGCGGCTCAGCCATCGATCCAGATCCACCCCCAGGGGCAGCGATGAAGGCCGCAGCCCGACCGATGCCAGTCGGCTGCGCAGATCGGCTATGGGCGGTTCGTCCGGCAGCGGGCCAAAGGGATAATCGGCGGAATGCGCCGGTTCGGTCGGATCCTGCCCCGCCGTACCGCGCACCTGATACAGTGCCTCGGCCCGGCTGTACCACGGTTCGATCTCGTCATAGGTGATCGGCCAGCCCGGCGTCGTGCCGCCAAGATGGGCCAGCGGGCGGAAATCCTGTTCCCGGTAACGGATCAACACCGCCCCGAAGAATTTCGAATTCCCGCCAACATAGTAGTAATTGCCCGGATTGAACGGCTTTCCCTCGCCATCCAGCCAGCTTTCTCCGGGGCGGAAATACCCGTCACGAAAGATCGCCTGTGGATCGCGCGCCTGAGGGCAGTCAGACAGATGTTCGCCGCGTTCCAGAATCAGGATGCGGCGACCCGTATCGGCAAGGGCGGCGGCAACCGTCGCCCCGCCCATGCCAGACCCGATGATGATGACATCTGCGTCCATCAGCCGCCAATCCGTTCTTCCGTCTTGGGATCAAAGACCACGGCCTTGTCCATGTTGACGGTAAATTCGAACATCTGCCGCGGATGGGCATCCGCATCGGCCCGCATCCGCGCCACGCAATCCTTGCCCGACAGCACCGTGGTCACAAAGGTGTCCGAACCGGCAGGTTCCGTGACCGAGACCTGATTGGCCAGGGTTTGCAGGTTCTGCGCCCGGCGATCCGCGCCTTCGGCATCGGTGATCGCCTCGGGGCGGATGCCGAGGATGACCTGCTGCCCGACATGGCGGCGCAGCCCCGCCCCGTCGCGCGACAGGCGCAGATGCACCGGCTGGCCTGCGTGATCGCGCAGTTCCGCAGCCAGCGCACCATCCTGTTCGACCAGCCGCGCCTCAAGCAGGTTCATCGACGGGCTGCCCATGAAGCTGGCTACGAACATATTGGCGGGGTTGTCATAGATCTCTTTGGGCGTGCCAAGCTGCTGGACATAGCCCTTGTTCATCACAGCGATGCGGGTGGACAGCGTCAGCGCCTCGATCTGGTCATGGGTGACATAGACGATGGTGGTGCCAAGGTTCTGGTGCAGCTTCTTGATCTCGGTCCGCATGTCCACGCGCAGTTTCGCGTCAAGGTTCGACAGCGGTTCGTCGAACAGGAACACGTCGGGATCACGCACCAGAGCCCGGCCCATCGCCACGCGCTGCCGCTGACCGCCCGACAACTGGCCGGGCTTGCGGTCAAGCAGATGGTCGATCTGCAACAGCTTCGACACATCGGCCAGCTTGGCATCGCGTTCGAGCTTGGGCGTGCCGTGCATTTCCAGCCCGAAGGTGATGTTCTGCCCGACCGTCATGTTCGGATACAGCGCATAGCTTTGAAAGACCATGGCGATATTGCGCTTGGACGGATGAACGTCATTGACCACCCGCTTCTTGATCGAGATCGTACCGCCGGTGATATTCTCAAGCCCGGCGATCATGTTCAGCAACGTGGACTTGCCGCATCCCGAAGGCCCGACAAGGACCAGAAACTCGCCCTCTTGCACGTCAATATCGACGCGATGCAGAACCTCGACATTGCCATAGGACTTGGTGACGTTTTCGATATTCAGAAAGCTCATGGGCTTACCCTTTCACAGATCCGGCCATCAGTCCGCGCACGAAGTAACGTCCCGCGACGATGTAAACCAGCAAGGTAGGCAGCGCGGCCAGAATGGCGCCGGCGAAATGGACGTTGTATTCCTTGACCCCGGTCGATGACTGGACAAGGTTGTTGAGGGCGACGGTCATCGGCTGGGCGTCAAGCCCGGCAAAGGACACGCCGAACAGGAAATCGTTCCAGATATTCGTGAACTGCCAGATGATGCAGACCACCGCGATCGGACCCGAGACGGGCAGCATGATCCGCCAGAAGATGCGAAAGAACCCTGCGCCGTCGATCATCGCCGACCGGACCAGTTCGGTCGGGAAGGCGGCGTAATAGTTGCGGAAATACAGCGTCGCGAAGCCGATCCCATAAACCACATGCACAAGGATCAGCCCCGGCAGAGACCCCGCCAGCCCCATCATCCCCAGCAGCCGCGCCATCGGGATCAGCACGATCTGGAACGGGATAAAGCAGGAAAACAGCATCAGGCCAAAGATGATCGTGTCGCAGCGAAAGCGCCATTTCGTCAGGATATAGCCGTTCAGCGCCCCCAGCACGGTCGAGATCGCAACGGCGGGTACCACCATCAGGATCGAGTTCAGGAAATAGGGCTTCAGCCCCGTCGCCTCGACCCCGATCTGGGCGGTGGACCAGGCGGAATGCCACGGCTCGAATGTGGGCGATTGCGGCAGCGCCATCATGTTGCCCGAGGTGATTTCAGACAGCGGCTTGATGCTGTTGATCACCATGATGAAGAACGGCAGCAGATAGAACAGCGAAAAGAAAATCAGGACCACATAGATCATGACCCGCGAAATACGGCCCGTCCTGACGGCCGTGTCCTGTGTTGCGGCAGCCATCAGTTTCTCTCCTTCAGTTCGGAATAGATATAGGGCACCATGACCGAGGCCACGCCCATCAGCATGATCACGGCACTGGCCGCGCCCACGCCCATCTGGTTGCGGGTGAAGGTATAGGAATACATGAATGTCGCGGGCAGTTCGGTCGCCCGGCCCGGCCCGCCGCCCGTCAGTGCGATCACCAGGTCATAGGATTTGATCGCCAGATGCGCCAGGATCACAAAGGCCGACATGAAGGCCGGGCGCAGCAGCGGAATGACGATGCGGCGATAGAGGTTCCAGTTCGAGGCACCGTCGATCTGCGCGGCCTTCAGCATCTCGTTGTCGATCCCGCGCAGACCCGCCAGGAACATCGCCATCACAAAGCCCGACGATTGCCAGACCGCCGCGATCACCAGCGTATAGATCGCCATGTTGCGATCCTTGATCCAGCCGAATTTGAAGCTTTCCCAACCCCACAGATGCATCGTGTGTTCCAGACCGATGCCGGGATCAAGAAACCATTTCCAGGCCGTCCCGGTCACGATGAAGGACAGCGCCATCGGATACAGATAGATCGGGCGCAGCATCCCCTCGCCGCGGATTTTCTGATCCAGAAAAATCGCCAGCGTCAGCCCGATGACCATGCTGATGACGATGTAAAGGCTGGCGAAAATCGCCAGGTTCACCAGCGCGGTGGACCAGGCCGACAGCCCGAACAACCGGGCGTAATTCTCGAACCCGACCAGATCATAGCTTGGCAGCATCTTGCTGCCGGTAAAGGACAGATAGATCGTATAGGCGATAAACCCATAGACGAACACGACCATCGCCGCGATGGATGGCGACAGGACGATCCGGGGCAGCCAGTCCTGCAGCTTCGTGCGCAGATCCGGGCCATCCGAACTGTGTGTCATAGCCATGGAAACCTCCCTTTTCAGGTACAAGCGACCCCCCTGCCCGAATGGCAGAGCGCAGTCTGTTCAGAGGTGCCGGTAAGGGACAAAGCCGCGATTTGCGGCGGCTTTGCCCAAGGCAGGCGCTATTGGGCGGATTCGACCGCGTTCACCAGTTCCTCGGCAGCGGTGGCGCTGTCATATTCACCGTTGAAATGCGCCGTCACCACGTCATAGATCGCGTTCTTGACGGCGGCCGGGTTGGCGTGGCCATGCGCCATCGACCCCAGCAGCGTGCCAGCCTGCGCGGCCTCGGCCAGTTGCGCCATGCCCTTCTTGCCGCAGGCATCGAACGCCTCGTCCGGCACATCGGTGCGCGCCGGAACCGAGCCCTTGACCACGTTGAATGCCGACTGGAATGCGGGCGATTCAATGGCCTTGGCCATCGCTGCCTGCGCCTCTTTGGCCCCGGCATCCTTTTGCGCGAACATCACGAACTGGTCGCTGTTGAAGGTCACTGTGCCGTCGGTTCCCGGCACGCGGAAGCACAGGAAATCGGTGTCCGGCACCTTGCCCGCGTTCAGGAATTCGCCCTTGGCCCAGTCGCCCATGATCTGAAACGCCGCTTCGCCATTGATCACCATGGCCGAGGCAAGGTTCCAGTCGCGGCCAGAGAAATTGTCATCCACAAAGCCGCGCAGCACGGTCATCTTGTCGAATGCCTGCACCATCTGGTCAGATCCCAAAGCCTCGGGGTCCAGGTCGATGAAAGCCTTCTTGTAGAACTCTGGCCCGCCGGTGGCCAGAACCGCGCTGTCGAACATGGTCGCGTCCTGCCAGGGCTGGCCACCATGCGCCAGCGCGACCTTGCCCGAATCCTTGACCTTCTGCATGGCGGCAACGAATTCGTCCCAAGTGGTCGGCTGCGCGATGCCCAGCTCGTCCAGCAGGGCCTTGTTCGCCCAGACCCAGTTGGTCGAATGCACGTTCACCGGCGCAGCAATCCAGACCCCGTCGGGTTTCGAGAATTTTTGCAGCGCCTCGGGGATGACGGCATCCCAGTTCTCGGCGGTGGCGACCTCGTTCAGGTCGGCCAGCAGGGCGGGCTGCGCGGCCCAGTCCAGAATGTCAAAGCCCAGCATCTGAACGGCGGTCGGCGGGTTGCCTGCGGTGACACGGGCGCGCAGAGCGGTCATTGCCGCCTCGCCGCCGCCGCCGGCAACCGGCATGTCCTTCCAGCCGATGCCCTGCGTTTGCAGATCGTCCTTCAGCACGTTCAGCGCCTTGGCCTCGCCGCCGGCGGTCCACCAGTGCAGAACTTCGACATCCTCGGCCTGCGCGGCCATGCTGGTCGTTGCCAGCAGCGCGGCGACCAGCACCGCTTTCCCCCTGTAGTTACCAAGCATCGACTTCTCCTCCTGAGTTGGTCGTTAGGGTTTCGTTCTTGTCGTTCCTTCCGGCGTCAACCTTCCCTGACCCATGGCGCGCGGCTGCGGCCGACGCGCATGACAAGGGATTTGACCTCCAGAAACTCGTCAAAACCATAGCTGCCGATCTCGCGCCCCTGGCCGGATTGCTTCATCCCGCCAAAGGTGATTTCGGGAAAACCGTCCATCCATGTGTTCGTCCAGACCGTTCCGGCCTGCACGCTGCGGGAAAATTCCAGACAGGTATGGATATTCTCGCTCCAGATGCCGGCCGACAGGCCATAGCTGGCATCATTGGCCAATGCGATGGCCTCGTCCAGCGTGCGGAAGGTCAGCACCGACAGGACCGGGCCGAACACCTCTTCGCGGGCGATGGCCATGTCGGGCGTGACGTCGCTGATCACGGTCGGCTGATAGAACTGTTCGCCAAGGCCCGGCACCGTCAAGCTGCCGCCGCCAAGGCAGATGCTGGCCCCCGCCGCCACCGCATCGCGGACATAGCCGTCGATCTTGTCGCGATGCTGCGGCGTCACGATAGCCCCGACCTGCGTATCGGGATGCAGCGGATTGCCAAAGGCCACCTTGCGCGACAAGGCCACCACGCGCGCCACGAAATCATCGGCAATATCCTGATGCACGATGATCCGGCTGGATGAATTGCAGCACTGGCCCACGTTGAAATAGATGCCGAAGGCCACGGCATCGGCCGCGCTGTCCAGATCGGCATCGGGCATGATCACCTGCGGGTTCTTGCCGCCAGTTCCAGCGCCACCATTTTCAGCGTGTCGCCCGCGCTTTTGGTGATCGCCTTGCCCACGGCGGTCGAGCCGGTAAAGCTGACCATATCCACATCTGCATGCGTGGACATCAGGCTGCCGACCGGATCGCCGAAACCCAGCACGATATTGCAGACCCCGGCGGGCAGACCCGCCTGAACCAGAAAATCGGCCAGCATCGCGGTGGTCGAGGGCGTCACTTCGGACGGCTTGACCACGCAGGTGCAGCCGGCGGCCAGCGCGAAGGGCAATTTCTGGCTGAGGATCCAGAAGGGAAAGTTCCACGGCGTGATGATCGACACGACCCCGATCGGTTCCTTCAGCACCACGCCCAGCATGTCGGGGCCAAGCGTGTTGTGGCTGTCACCATGCGATACCCGCGCCAGCGATGCGGCATAGCGCCACAGATCCGCCGCCCCCCCGCATTCGCCGCGCGCCTGCGAAATCGGCTTGCCGCTTTCCAGCGTCTCGATGACCGCCAGCTTTTCGGCATTCGCCTCGATCAGATCGGCCACGCGGTTCAGAACGGCGGCGCGATCCTTGCCCGAAAGACGGCTCCAGCGGCCATCGTCAAAGGCCGTGCGGGCGGCACGGATCGCGGCCTCGGTTTCCGGCATGCCGCCAAGGGCCGACTGGCTGACCAGAACCCCGTGCGAGGGCGAAACGCGGTCCGATTTCCGCCCGTCTGCGCTGTCCAGAGGGCGCCCGTCGATGAAATGGCGGGCCTGATAGGGCGCATCCGGCATCCCGACGGTCTGATCGCTGATGATATGCAGGTCTTTCATCGCCTTAACGTCCCGAAAATTCTGGTTTGCGCTTGTCACGGAAGGCCTGAACGCCTTCGGCCCGGTCATCCGTGGCGGCAATGGCGGCGGCCCCCAAAGCCTCGACCATGGCGTCCCGATCCTCGTTCCGGGCGGCGTGGATCATGGATTTGGCGATCTCGACCGCGCGCGGTGACAGCGTCACGGCGCGGTCAAGCAGCGCCATGGCCGCCGCGCGCGGATCGTCATCCACCGCCGCGACAAAGCCGCAGGCCAGCGCGCGGTCGGCCTTGATGCGATGCCCGAACAGTGCCATCTCCTTGACCATCGGTTCCGGCATGAGCCGCATCAGCCGCTGCGTACCCGACCAGCCCGGCACGATGCCCACACCCGCCTCGGGCAGGGCCAGCGTCGCCTTGGGCGCCATCACCCGGATGTCGCAGGCGGTCGCCAGCTCCAGCCCGCCGCCAAAGGCATGCCCGTTCAGCACCGCTACGGTCGGCTTGGACAGCCGCGCCAGCCGGTCGAAAATCCGGTGCCCGTCGCGCACCCAGTACCGGGAAAATTCGGCCGGGCTCAGATCACCCCAGCCGTTGATGTCGGCCCCGGTGCAAAAGGCACGGTCGCCCTCGGCGGTCAGCAGCACGGCGGCGACAGCGCTGTCCCGCTCGATCCGGTCCAGATGCGCGCCCAGATGATCCAGCATTTCGACCGTGAAGGCGTTCATCTTGGCGGGGTTGTCCAGCCGCAATTCGGCAATGCGGCCCTCGATTGTCAGATGAACCGCGCTCATTCGCCCCACCCCATCGGCGCATCCGCCAGCAGCGACAGCGGCAGCACCAGCGCGTCATCGGCCACGCGCACCCGCCCGCCCGAAGCCTGAACGATGTCGCGCTGCGGGTCGATGCCGGGCATGATCTCGGTCGCGATCAGGCCCTGATCGTCCAGCCGGATTACGCAGCGTTCGGTGATATACAGCACCTCTTGCCCGCGTTCCCGCGCCCGTTTGCCCGAAAAGGTCACATGTTCGACCGCCTCGACCATCTTGACGAACTTGCCCGGAGCCGTGACCCGGATACCGTCATCGGTCAGGTCGATCTGCGCGCCGGCCTCGAACCAGCCAAGGAACACGATCTTTCCCGCGCCCGAAGTGATGTCCACGAACCCGCCACAGCCCGCCGTCAGATAGGGCTTTTTACCCAGCTTCGAGACGTTGACATTGCCGTCCACGTCAACCTCAAGGAAGGACAGGAACGACACGTCGAACCCGCCGCCCTGAAAATAGATGAATTGCTGGGGCGAGGGCACAAAGGCATCCGCGTTCGAGGCGCAGCCAAAGGCAAAACCGGTCAGCGGCATGCCCCCCACGGCGCCCTGTTCGATGGCCCATGTCACCGCCTCGGGGTAGCCTTCCTCCAGCAGGATGCGCGGCACCACGGCGCTGATGCCGAAACCCAGATTGGCGGTCATGCCGGGACGCAGTTCCTGCGCGGCGCGGCGGGCGATGATCTTTTCGACGCCATGCTGTGCGCGGGTAAAGCTGTCCCAGGGGCGCATGATCTGGCCCGAGATCGCGGGATCATAGGGCGTTTCGCAGGTCTGTTTCTGATCGGGGTCGATAACCACCAGATCGACCAGATGCCCCGGCACCCGCACGTCATGAGGCCGCAACGACCCGCGCTTGGTCACGCGGCTGACCTGCGCGATCACCAGCCCGCCATGGTTGCGCACGCAGATCGCCTGCTCCAGTGCGCCCAGATAGGCCCCCTCGTGTTCATAGGTCAGGTTGCCGAACTCATCCGCTGTCGTGGCCCGGATGATGGCGACATTCGGAACGATGTTCGGAAAATGCAGCCAAGTGCCGCCGTCAAATTCCACACGCCGCACGATGGGCGTTTCCGCGCCCCTGTCATTCATCGCACAGCCCTCGCGCTGCGGATCGACGAAGGTATCCAGCCCCACGCGGGTCAGCACGCCGGGACGGTTCGCCGCTGCCTCGCGGTTCATGTCGAACATGATCCCCGAGGGCACGTTATAGGCCGCCACCCGGTTTTCGACGATCATCTGCCAGATCTGCGGCATCGGCTTGGACGACGGCCCCGAGGGATAAGAGCCGCCAAGAATCCGCGACAACAGCCCGTCTTTCGCGATGTGATCGACGCCCTTGACGCCATACATGTCCCCCGCCGCGATCGGATGCAGCGTCGTCAGGTCGCGGGGATGGCCCTCGGCATCGAAACGCTCGCCCAGGGCTTTCAGCACCAGATCGGGGCAGCCTAGGGCCGATGACGACGACACCGTCACGATGGCGTGGTCGGGGATGCGCGCCACCGCTTCGGCGGCGCTGACGGTTTTGGTCATTCGATATCTCCGTAGTCGACCGTCTGGCGTTGTCCGGTCAGGGCAGCCTTGCGAACGGCATGGGCGACGGCCAGCGATTTGACCCCGTCGCCCCCCGTAGCCGCCGGCTGCCCGTTCCCCGCGACGGCGGCCACAAAGCGCCCGACGCCATATTCATACAGGTTATGCGCGTCAAACGGCACGGCCTCGCGCCCCGAACCCGTTACCAGTTCGATCTCGCCCACCGGTTCCTGCGTCATCACCCCGCGCGCAAGAATCGAGCCGTCGGTGCCATGCACCTCAAGCCCCGTACCCGCGAAGGGATGGGTAAAGCTTTCATGGCTCATGACCATCGCGCCCGAGGGCATGGTCCAGACCGACATCGCCGAATCCTCGACCCCCTGCCCCATTCCCGATGCGCCGGTCTGCGCGACCACATCCTGCGGATCCTCGGCCAGCAGGAAACGCGCGACATCGGCATCATGGACGGTAATGTCGGGGATCACGCCGCCCCCGGCCCCGGCGTCATTGATGCGCCAGCCTTGCAGGCTTGCCGGCAGGTGCACGGCATGAAAGATGCGCAGCGACAGCACCCGCCCGATCCGCCCCGAGGCGATCAGGTCGCGGATGGCCCTATGGCTGGCCGAGCAACGCAGATGATGATTCGTCGCCAGCACCACCCCGGCATCCCGTGCGGCCCGCACCATCCCCGCCGCCTCGTCCAGCGACATGGCCAGCGGCTTTTCGCACAGCACATGCTTGCCCGCCGCAATCGCCGCCAAAGCCTGCGCGGCATGCTTTTCGTTGGTGGAAGAGATGTAAACGGCGGTCACTTCGGGATCGGCCAACGCCTCGGCCAGATTGGCGGTCGCGCCGGGAATGCCATGCCCGGCCGCAAATTCCGCAGCCCGCGCGGCCGAATTGCTGACCACCCGCACAATCTTGCCCGATTGCGCGCGAATGGCCCCGATCATGTATTGGCTGGCAATCGTACTGGCGCCGACAAGTACCCAGTTCACGTCCACCTCCTCCTGATTTGGAACGTTCCACAACGTACTGGAACGTTCCATACGCTGTCAACAGCCTTCTGCGTTTTCATCGCGGGGTCAATCCGTATTCCGCACCGAACTGTCCAAAGGATAGATCGCGCCGGTCAGCCATGCCGGCCAGTCACGTTCGAAAAACGCCTTGGCCGTTTCGTCAAAGCCGCGATTCGCGCGGGTGCGGATCGTCATGACGCCATTCACCATCCGCAACACGATCTGTTCCTGCCGGTCACGGGCCTGTTCCTTGCGGAAGCGGTAATCCTCCAGCGGTCCGTGCCGCGAAACGGGCAGCCCCTCGCCCTGCGGATCGCGGATCGCGCGCGCGCCGCGACTGCCGCCGCCCTGCCGGACATAGTGGTCCAGCGCGGCCAGCACCGCCTGAGAGGCCAGCGCCATCTGTTGCCATTGCAAGGCGCGCGCCGCCTCTTTTGCCCGACCAAAGGCAATGCCCCGCGCCCGGATCGTCGCATTCAGAGCCTGCGCGCCGCGCAGGGCCCCGGCTACATCGGCGGGCTGACACAAAATCCCGGCACTGCCGCTCATCCGGGCCTGAACCTCGTCGCGAACCGCGTTCATCTGCACCGGGCTGTCAGGGCGCAGCACCGCCTCGATCCCGGCAACCGCCTCGGCCAGCGCAGCCATCGGGGCATCGATGTCGGGCATGGCACCGCGCGCCGCGATATGTTCGGCGACCCGCGTGCCAAAGACCTGCCCGGCATTCAGCGCCGCCCCGCCAGGCCGCGTCACCCCATGCGTCCCCGCAGCTTCGCCCACGGCATAAATGCCGGGAATGTTGCTGCGACCCCAGGTATCTACCGCGATTCCGCCGTTCATATGCTGGTTGTTCACCGCAAATTCCAGCGGATCAGAGGCGATGTCCATCTTGTAGCGGCGGTAAAGCTCGATCGACAGGGGGTTCATGTGCCGTAGCCGGTCGATGGGCATGTCCTGCCCGGCCCCCGCCGTTTGCAGATATGCGCCGACATCCGCATCCAGCCGGTCCATACTGAAAGGCAGATCGCCCGGCACGGGCAGTGGGTTGCGGTTGAAATCCATAAAGACCCGCCGCCCCGCCTGACTTTCGCGATATATCGCCAGATCGACAAGACTTGACCCGAAATCCAGCATCCGCGTCGCATGGAACGGCCATTGATAGCCCTTGCGGAACAGGTTCGACGCCATTTCCTGCGTCGTCCGGTAATAATCGGCCAGAAAATGATGCTCGGCCCCGTCGGCATCAATCGAATAGACATGCGGAATCGCCTGCACATAGGTGCCCGACAGGTTCCACGGAAACCCCTCGCGCCGCGTGCCTATGCCAAACTGGCTTTCGGTCAGGTTGACCAGTTCCAGCCCCGCCACAAGCGCAAGGCCAAGCGAGCCGAAACAACCCTTGGGAAAGACGCTGTCGCGATACAACTCTCCGGGACCGCCTGCTGCCAGGACCAGTGAGGCGCAGTGAAAGAACACCAGCCCCAGCGGATTCCCCTCGCCCTGATCCTTTGTCCGGATCGCCAGCAGACCCACGACACGGCGCGTATCCCCCTGCCCTTCGGTCAGGATGCGCACAGCCGTGGTGTGGTTGTAGAACGCAATCCCCAGCCCGATCGCCTCTTGCGCCAGAACCCTGACCATCAGCCGCGAGGTACGCGGTCCGCAGCTTGTCGCCCGGCCAACCTCGTCATGGTCGGTCTGATAGCGCAGCGTCCCGCCAAGCGGATCCTGCGGCAGGGGCAGGCCCAGAAACTGCAACGATGCCATCGCGCGGGTGGATCCGACGGCCTCGACATAGGCCGTATCCTCGTCCATCGCGCCCCCCGCCCGGATCGCACGCGCCATCGCCTTGTAATCATCGCCCCGATCCGCGCTGTTCGCCGTGTGCAGGGTCTGCTTGTCAGACCCCGAACAGGCCGAGGTTCCGCCCCAGGCGCTTTGACTGATGATCACCACATCGCTGCCCCTGCGCCCAAGCTCGACCGCGGCGCGCAGCCCCGCCGCACCGCTGCCGACCACCAGACAGCCGGCGCGACAGACAGGCACCCGATGCCCGCCGATATCGATATGCGCGGCAAACCCCGGTTCGGGCCGCAGACGCGGCATCGCAACATCGGTCAGGGCGTCAAGGATATGCTGGGGAATGGTGGTTTGCATGGCGGCGGTCCAAAGTAGGTCAGGGTCAGGGGTTATCGCACCAGAGATGCGGGAAGGGTCGTCAATTGCGGAATCAGCACCAGCAGCGCGACAACGATCAGCATGGTGCCGAAAATCCGCGCCATCTCGGCGAATGCCTCGTGCATGCCGATCCGGGCAATGGCCGAGGCGATCAGCAGGCACAGCCCATAAGGCGGCGTGACAAGGCCAAGCGACAGGCTGACACAGGCAACGATGCCATATTGCACCAGATCGATTCCCGCCGCCGCGACGGCAGGCGCGAACAGCGGTCCGATGACGATGATCACTACCAGCGCGTCAAGAAACAGCCCCAGAACCAGACAGACCAGCGCGACCCCGGCCAGCAGGATAACCGGCGAACGGACATCTGCCATGACCCCGGCAATCGTCTGCGGCACACCGTAATAGGTCAGCAGCCACGCGAACAACCCGGCCGAACCAAGGCAGAACAGCGACAGCGACATCAGCTTTGCGCTTTCCACAAGCTGCGACCAGAATGCACCCACCGAAAGCTGACGATAGACGAAAAAGCCGATGATCAGGGCGTAAAGCACCGCAAAGATCGAGGCTTCGGTCGGGGTAGCCAGGCCGAACATGATACTGCCGATCAGGATCAGCGGCAGTATCATCCCCGGCGCGGCGGACAGAAACGCGGTCCGGCGTCTGGCGCGCGACGCCTTGGCGCTGGTGGCCGACACATCGTGGCGACGGCACCAGATCACGATATAGGCGGCCTGCGAGGCTGCGATCAGGATACCCGGAATGATCCCTGCGGCGAAAAGCCGTGCGACCGAAGTATTCGTCACCGCCCCCCAGACGACCAGCGTGATACTTGGCGGGATGATGGTGCCCAGAACCGACGACGCGGCGGTGATCGCCACGGAAAACGGCGCGGGAAAACCCTTGGATCGCATCGCCGGGATCAGGACCGACCCGACCCCGGCGGTATCGGCGGTCGATGACCCCGACACACCCGCAAACAGCATGCTGACCAGCACATTCACATGCGCGATGCCACCGCGGATATGTCCCACCCGCGTATCGGCATAGCGGATCAGCCGCTCGGTCACGCCCGAGGCGTTCATCAGGTTTCCGGCCAGCAGAAAGAACGGCACCGCCAGCAGCACGAAACTGTCCAGCGAGTTATAGATTCGCTGCGCCAGCATGATCTCGGCCAGACGCGGCTCCATGACGATGGGCGGGATGGTTGCCAGAATCAGGCAAAAGGCGATGGGCACCCCCAGAAGGACCGTAACGCCGAAAATGGCGAACATCAGCAGCACCGGTTCCATGGCCTAGCCCCCGGTCTTGCGCGTGGCGGCAAGCAGGTAAATCCGGAAGGCCGCGCCCAGCAGGATCAGGACTCCGCCAACAAACAGCGCCAAATAGACCCAGACAGCGGGCAACCCCGACACTTGCGATACACGCGTCATGCCGCGTTGGGAAAACGGGATGGCGGACCAGACCAGATACCCCCCCGCGATCAGCGTACCCAGAAGCCCGATACAGTCATAAAGACGGCCCAGACGGTTTTCCAGAACCGCCAGCCGGAAATGCGTCCCCTCGAAGGCCGCCCAGCCTGCGCCCAGCATCACCACCCAGACCAGCAGCCCGCGCGCGATTTCCTCTGTCCACAGCAGCGAGGGCAGAAAGGTGAGATAGCGCGAGGATGACTGATAAAGCACCAGCACCGCCAGAACCAGCAGCAGCAGCGCGCAAAGCGCGCCGATAGAGGTTCTGATGGTGCGGATCATCGAATGCGAACCGTTATCCGGCATCTGTCAGGATCACTCGGCCCGGATTTTCTCGACCATGGCGGTCAGCCCCAGATCGTCGATGACCGCCGCAGCCGCCGGGGCCACCTTGGCCACGATGGCCTGTTTGTCCACCTCGATCAGCGTCATGCCATGCTTGTCGGCCAGTTCCTGACGGCTTTCGGCATCCAGCCTGTGCTCAAGCTGTTGCTGGAAATCCGCCGCTTCGCGGGCGGCTTGCAGGACGGCGTCCTGTTGTTCAGGGGTAAACCCCTCGAAACGCATCCTGGAAAACACCAGCGGTCGCGTGACGATTTCATGTTCGGTCAGGACATAATGGCTGGCCTGTTCATAGAATTTCATGCGCAGCACCCATTCGGGTTCGTTTTCCAGCGCATCCAGAACGTTAAGCTGCAAGGCATTGTAGATTTCGTTATAGGCCACCACGGTCGGGTTCGCGCCGATGGCCTTCCACGATTCGACCAGCAGCGGGCTGGCATGCAGACGCATCTTCATCCCGCCCAGATCGGTGGGATCGGGAACATCTGGCCTGGCCACCAGATTGCGAACCGAGCCGCCGAAATATCCGACGACCATCACATCGCTTCTTGCGGCGGTCATGTCGGCAAGTTCCTTGCCGATGTCGCCATCGATGACGGTTTGCCAATGATCAAAGTCCCTAAACAGGAACGGGACGGACATGACCTGAATTTCCGGAACAAATTCGGCGATGATGCTGGGAACGGCGGGAAAGATGTCGATCTGGCCGTTCGCCACCTGCTCGAACAGTTCGGAATTGCTGCCAAGCTGGCCATCGGGAAAAATCTTGACCGTCATGTCGCCACCGGTCAGTTCGGACAGCCGTTCACCAAAACGCTGAAGGCCCTGCCCCTGCGCGGTTTCCAGCGGACCGACCAGCGCGGCAATCAGTTCTTCCGCGCTGGCCGGTGTTACGACCGCGCCCCGGGCCATGGCCGCAGCCGCGAAAAATCTGTCCAGTTTCATACATCCCCTCCCATAACGTGACCGCCGCGACGCACAGCAATCTGCGACGGTCGAAACCCTGAACGAATCTTTATTTGGAACGTTCCAAATGACGCTAACCCAATCACGCGCGCGGGTCAACCGGCATCATGCGGCGAAATGGCGCGCAACCGGACGCTATCCGAAAACCAGTTCCGGCAGCACGGCTTCCCATTCGTCGCGGCGAATGCTGCTGCGGTATTTTTCCTCATTGTCGTATTTGCGCCAGCGGATGATGGCACCGATTTCTCCGCGCAGGAAGGTCAGGCCATCGGGCGGCGCAAAGGCGTTGGACATGCGGCCAAGCGTGTTCCCGGCCAGATCGCGAATGAACCAGCGACCTTTATTGCGGATCAGCGCTACCGGATCACCGACCTTGCAGGTGGCAATGGCACCGGACGAGGGACTGCCCTCGCCAAGCCGCCCCGCCCATGAAAGATCGACCAGCTTCATATCCGGCATGACATATTGCTCGGACCGCCCCTTCAGGACATTGGAATCCGGATCGACCTGCCGCAGAAGCAGATCCTCGTGCGGCGTCAGGAACGGATGCGCGCCTTCGGCCATCACCGCAAGACCGCTGCGGGCGCGGGTCATGGCCACGTAGAACAGGCGGCGCGGGGCGTCGGCGTCCTCGCCTTTCGACGGTCGATCCCAGCCACCGTCCAGAATGATCACATCGTCGAATTCCAGACCCTTGGCCCGGTGCGCGGTCAGCAGCAACAATCCCCGCTGCTCGCCCCGTGTGTCACGGGACCATTCGGCGAACCATTCGACCAGATCGGGCACCGGAATGGCCTTGTCGGCGATCTCGCGGGCCAGCCCGGCGACGCCCTCGGCGATCAGGTCGGTCCAGCGGTTGCCGGGCTGTTGGTTCAGCATGCCAAGCAAATCCGTGACCCCTGAACGTGCCGCAGAGTTCTGCCTTAAAGCAGCGATGAAGGTCTGCATCTCGCGCAGGCGCCAGATATTTGGCAGGCTCTCATTCGCCATTTCGACCGGAATGCCCCTGGCTTCGGCACAGGCGCGGACCGGTCCCAGCCCCTTCCAGTCGCGCGAGATGATCGCTGCGCGCGACCAGTTCCAGTCGGGATCAAGGCGCGACAGGCGGATCAGTTCATCCACCGCCGCCACGGCCTGCGCCGCACCTGGGGGGCATTGCAGAATCTGGACCCGGCCCTGCGCGACGGGATCGACCCCGGCCCGTGCCCCGCCCCGAGGCTCGTTCCGGCGCTTGCGGTCCACGGCGGCGGGATGACTGGCCTTCATGCGTCCGGCTGCCGAAGCGACGACCCGGTTGGCGGCCTCGACGATGTTGTGGGTCGAGCGGTAATTTTCGATTAGATATTCCGGCTTTGCCCGGTAATCCGCCTCGAACTTGCGGATGAACCCCACCGAGGCCCCCTTGAAGGCATAGATGTTCTGGTCGTCGTCACCCACCGCGAACAGGCTGAGCCGCAGATCGGGATCGTCCAGCGAACGCCCCGCCACGGCGGCGATCAGCGCGTATTCATGGTGGCCGATATCCTGATATTCATCGACCAGAATCCAGCGAAAGCCCTGAATCAGCGCGTCGCGCTGTGCCTCGGCCTCCGGTTTCGACAGCCCCTCGCAGTTCAGTTGCCGCACCGCCTCCTGCACGATCCCGTCAAAATCGCGGTCATTGTCAGAGGCACCCACAAAACTTGCCCCAACCAGCCGCATCGCCAGCGCGTGGCAGGTCGAGACGGTGACGAAAGCCGCCTCGTCGCCGATCAGATGGCGCAGCCTGGCGCGGATCTCGGCGGCGGCATGGCGGTTATAGGTCAGCACCAGAACCCCGCGCGGATCCTCGCGCCGGACCCGGATCAGCCAGGCGATGCGGTGGACAAGCACCCGCGTCTTGCCAGAACCCGGACCCGCCAGCACCAGCACATTGGTCTGTTCGCGGTCATCAGAGACGATCTTTTGCTGAACCGGATTATCCAGCGCCTCGACGATAGCCTGCCACGACGCACCGGTGGTCTGGCGGCGCAGTTCCATGCCGCGACCGGGCAGCCATTTCTTCAGAAAATCGTCGTGGTCAAGGCGGAAATAATCCTTGGACAGGTTCTCGGCCTGATCGATCGCAGCAAGGCCCCGTTCGGCATAGGCGGCCATCACATGGGTCTGGACGGTCTGTTCGGTGTAATGTTCTTCCAGCGGGGCGAAATGCTCGACGGTGAAGGGCTTGCTGCCGGGCCGCAGATACAGCGTCATCGCCGGACGAAAGACGGTCAGCCCCTTGCCAAGCGTCACCACCTCCTGTTCGTGCAGCCACAGAAGCGCGCGCTCCATCAGCTTGTTCGTGTCCCGCGCGGCCCCGCGCAGAAAGGCGTCGCCGGTCAGGCTGGCCAGCAGATCGCCCATGGTGGTCTCGACCTGAATATCCTTGCCACGCCTGCCCTTCGCCACCTTGCCGGTCAGATGGGCCAGTTGCGTTTCTGCCGCCTGACGCCGGATCGCCGCAGTCTGGTCCACGATTGGCCATGACCGTTGCAGCGCGACCATCAGCGTATTGCGCGAGGCCTTGCGCAGCCGCAGACTGCCGCGTCCGCCATCCTGATCGCGCCCGTCGCCCGCCATGCCGCGCAACAGCTTTTCGACGATATCGGGCCGAACGCCGGTATGGCCCCGGTCGCGCAGCGCCTGACAGGTCTCGGCCAGATGCAGGGGCACCGCCTCGTCGCCTTCGGTATCGGGGGCCGCCTCGCGCATCAGCGCAATCAGATCGGCCTCAAGCTGCGCGGCCAGCATGAAGCGGCTGTGCGAATGCCCCTCGACACCGACATGCACAAAGACCGTCATCGCCAGATCGTTGCGGGCGATGCCAAGTGCCTCCAGATCGGCCATGGCCTTGTTCAGCCCCGTACCGCTCAGCCCGCTGACGCCGGTCAGTTCGTCGGTGGAAATCCCCTGATCGGGCAGCGCATTCATCAGGTGGCGAACCATTTCAAGCAACTGCTTGCGCCGGGTGCCATTGATCTTGGCGCGGTCAAGGATCGCCTCGACATCATCCAGTCTGCGGATGAGCAGCGAGGACGGAAAGACCTGCACCCGGTTTTCCTCGCGGCTGAGCAGCGCCGCTTCCTCCAGCCAAGATACCGCCGTCTTGACACGGGTGTCGTCAGTGGCGCTGTCGCGCGCAAACTCCTGATCACGCTCGGCCCGGACGATTTCGCCCGACGTGGCCACAACCTCGCCCGATTTCAGGGTTTTCCCGTCAAGCCTGCGTAATGCCCTGAGAATTGCGCCGATTTCATGCCGCGCCAGTCGCGAACGTGCCGATAGCGAGAACTGCCTTTCGACATCCTCGCCGGAAAACAGCAGCACGCATTCGGCATGTTCACGGTCGCGGCCCGCCCGCCCGGCCTCTTGCAGATAGTTTTCCAGCGAACCAGGAATGTCGCCATGCACGACCAGCCGTATATCGGGCTTGTCGATCCCCATGCCGAAAGCATTGGTCGCCGCGATGACGCGCAGTTCGCCGATGCGGAACCGTTCCTGCACATCGCGTTTGGCCTCGGCCGTCAGCCCGGCATGGAAATGCTCGGCGGCAAGGCCCTGCTGTTTCAGGAACTCGGCCACACGCTCGGTTGTACTGCGGGTCGCGCAATAGACCACCGCGCCCGACGCACCCTCTGCCGGCAGCTTGGCCTCGATCACGTCCAGAATATCGGCCAGCTTGGTGTTGCGCTGCGTCTCGCGCACCTCGAAGGACAGGTTGGTACGCTCTGCGCCGCCATCCAGCAGCAGCAGATCGACCCCAAGCCGCGATTGGAAATGGCCGCAAATATCGGCCACCACCTCGGGTTTGGCGGTCGCGGTCAGGCACAGAACTGGCGCAGGCGGCTGATCGCCCGAAAATTCCCTGATGAAACGCCCGATATAGCGGTAATCGGGTCGGAAATCATGACCCCATTTCGACACGCAATGCGCCTCGTCCAGCACCCACAGCCCGATCTCGCGCTGCTTCAGGACCGAGCGGACCGAGCTGCTGCGCAACTGTTCAGGCGAGATCAGCAGCATCGCGGCCTCGCCCATCCGCACCCGGTCCAGTTCGTCCTGCCGCTTTGGCATCGAAAGCATGCCGTTAACCGTCGCGGCTGACGAAATCCCCGCCCGCTTCATCCCGTCTACCTGATCCGCCATCAGCGCGACCAGCGGCGAGATGACCACGGTCAGCGCCCCGGTCCGGTCGAATTTCGTCAGCGCCGGGATTTGATAGCAGACGGATTTTCCGGTGCCGGTAGGCAGGATACCCAGCAGGCTTTGACCGGCCATCGCCTCGCTGACGATGCGTTCCTGCAAGGGGCGGCCAGTCTTGGGGTCTTTCGGCTGCGGGCGGAAAGCGTCGAAACCGAACCAGCGGCTCAGCGCCCGGCCCGGATCGCCGTGTTCGCGACACCATGCGCAATCCGGGCTGTCGCAGCCGGTATCGCGCAGATCCCGCACGATCCGCGCGGCATCGGGGAATTGCATCCGTACCCAGGGCGGCATGACGGAATCCCCGCCCGCGACCGAGATCCAGGACAGCGCATAGGCCAGCGGCCAGCCGTGTTTCGGATCGGCCAGCCAGTCAAGCACCTGCCCAAGCCGGGTTTCACAGGCCCGCCCGGCCAGCAACCGCCGGATCGCATCATGCGCCACCGTCGCCGAGGGCCTGTCAGACCCGCGGACATGCCGAAACACAGCGTCAAAACCGCCTGCATCATCCATCCTCGCGGTCAGGAAATGATAGGCGGTCAGCGCGTCAGGCGGCAAATGCGCAAGCGCCTCGAATTGATTTTGCAGAACCTCAAAAACCAGCCGCGCGTCCAGTTCGGGATCGTTCACATGCCCGGCCTGAAGGCGGCCATCGTGATAATGCTTGACCAGATGGTGATAAGGGTTGCGGGGAAAGGCCAGCGGGTTCAGCCACAGCGTGTCGATCGGCGCCCGCGCAAGCGCCGCCAGCCGGGGCCGCGCCGCCGCCAGATGCGGCAGGTCATGGCGCAGGATATTATGGCCGATCAGATGATCCGTTGCGCCAAGGACGGTTTCCAGCCGGTCCAGCGCCACATCCGGCGCGCCCTTGCGCGACAGGATCGCGGGTGTGTTGTCATGGCGGACTGCCGCAAGCGCGAATATCCGCGCCGTTTTGGGATCGACCTCAAGATCAACAGACAGACAGCGCCCGAGAAATTTCTGCGTCGGGGATTTCACGACAGGCACGGCGACCGGCCCGCCACTACGGGATCGCCGGGGAATGGCCGACGCGGGCAACGGGCAACCGTTCCCGATCGGCTTGCGGGCACCCGGCCCCGGCGGCGGGACGGCTCGCCTTTGTCACTGCCCCCCGGCAGATCATTCGTTGCTGTCGCGCGCGTAAACATCCTCGTAACGGATGATGTCATCCTCGCCCAGATAGCTGCCGGTCTGCACCTCGATCAGGACCATCGGCACCTTGCCGGGATTCTCCATCCGGTGCACGGCACCCAAAGGCACATAGATCGACTGGTTTTCCGTCACCAGCGTCACCGTCTTGTCCACCGTCACCCGCGCCGTGCCGCTGACCACGATCCAGTGTTCGGACCGGTGGACATGGCTTTGCAAAGACAGCGCCGCGCCGGGTTTCACCACGATCCGCTTGACCTGAAAGCGGTCGGCCAGGGCCAGCGTCTCGAACCAGCCCCAGGGGCGGTGGTCGCGCGGGAACGCCTCGGCCTGTTTGCGGCGCTTTTCCTTTAACGAGCTGACCGCCAGCCGCACATCCTGCGCCCGATCCATCCCGGCGACCAGCACCGCGTCATGGGTTGCGACAACCATCGTATCCTTCAGCCCGATGCCCACGACCTGCAAATCCTCGCTATCGGATCGCAGCAGCACGTCCTGACAGTCGATCGCGGTCGAGGCGGCATCGGTGACGACGCCCGCCGGTGACGGATGTTCGGACAGCGCCTCGCGCCAGACGGCGTCCCAGCCGCCCAGATCGGACCAGCCCTGCGAAAAGCGGATCACCGTCAGGTTATCGGCCTTTTCCATCACCGCATAGTCGATGGACTTGTCGGGCAGACCGCCCCACGGTCCGCGCGCCAGCCGGAGAAAGCCGAGATCGGTCTGGGCCTGATCCAGCGCCGCCTGAACCGGGTCCAGATATTCCGGCGCATGGGCGCGGAAGGCGTTGATCATCGTATCGGCGCGGAACAGGAAAATCCCGGCATTCCAAAGGAAATTGCCGCTGGCCAGCATCTGCGCGGCGCGGTCGGCATCCGGTTTCTCGACAAAGCGGGCCAGGGGCTGCGGCCCCTCGCCCTGACCGGCCAGTTCCAGATAGCCATAGCCGGTTTCGGGGCGGTCGGGGGTGATGCCGAAGGTCACGATACGCCCGTCCCGCGCGGGGCCGGTCCCGGTTTCCACCGCCTGCCGGAAAGCGGCGGCATCGGGGATGACATGATCCGAGGGCGCCACCAGCAACAGACGTTCCGGATCCTGCGCCGCGACCATCAGCGCGGCGGCAAGGATGGCGGGCGCGGTGTTGCGGCCCGCAGGTTCGATCATGACCGCTTTGGCCTGCTGGCCGATCTGGTCAAGCTGCTCGGCCACGATAAAGCGGAAATCGGCATTGGTCATCACCACCGGCGCGGTATAGTCAGCCCCCGCAAGCCGCCGGGCCGAGGCCTGAAACAGCGTTTCATCGCCGACCAGCGCCGCGAATTGCTTGGGGAATGCCCTGCGCGAGACCGGCCACAGCCTTGTGCCTGAACCGCCCGCCATCAATACCGGCGTAATCCTGTTGCTCATCCCGCTCACTCCATCACTGCACGCACAAGGCGACCGTCACCGCCGGGATAGACCAACCCGCCCCGAAGGCCAAGCCGAGCCTGTGCGGAATTTGAGCTAATTTCCCCGCTTCACCGGTTTCCCGGCGATATAGGTCTGCGCCACGGCGCGGTCGTCGCCCATGATCTGAAGGATGAACAGTTCCTCGGCCAGGGTCGTGGCGCGTTCTGCACGCAGCGCCATGGCCGGGGTGGCACGCGCATCCAGCACCACAAGATCGGCATCGCTGCCCGGTGCCAGCGTTCCGATCCGGTCGGCCATGCCCAAAGCCAGTGCGTTGCCCCGCGTGATCCAGTGGAACGCCGCCAGCGGATGCAGCTTTTGCCCGCGCAGTTGCAGTACCTTGTAACCTTCGTTCAGGGTTTGCATCATGGAATAGCTGGTGCCGCCGCCGATATCGGTCGCAATCCCGCTGACCACCCCGGCCTTCCGCAATCCCCCGGCATCGAACAGTCCCGAGCCGAGGAACAGGTTCGATGTCGGGCAGAACACCGCGCGGCTGCCGGTTTCCGCCATGCGGGCGATTTCGCGGTCGCGCAGGTGGATCGAATGCCCCAGAAGCAGGCGCTCGCCCAGAAGGCCGTGCATTTCGTATATATCAAGGTAATCCCGTGCCTTGGGATATAAATTCAACGTAAATTCTATCTCATCCCGGTTTTCGCTCAGATGGGTCTGGATGTGGCAATCGGGATATTCGCGGGCCAAAGCGCCCGCCGCCCGCATCTGTTCGGGACTGGAGGTGATGGCAAAGCGCGGCGTGATCGCATAGCGCAGCCGCCCGCGCCCGTGCCAGGCCTCAAGCAGCCGCTTGCTGTCGTCATAGCTCTGCTGCGGCGTGTCCAGCACCTCGGGGGGGGCGTTGCGATCCATCATCACCTTGCCCGCGATCAAGGCCATGTCACGGGCACCGGCGGCGGCAAACAGGGCCTCGGCGCTTTCGGGATGGACAGAACAGAACACCACCCCCGTCGTCGTGCCATGCGCAGTCACCTGATCCAGAAACAGTTCGGCCATGCGCGCGGCATGGGCCGGGTCGCCGAACCGCGCCTCTTCGGGGAAGGTATAGGTGTTCAGCCAGTCCAGCAGTTGCGCGCCCCAACTGGCGATCACCTGAACCTGCGGGAAATGCAGATGCGGGTCGATAAAGCCCGGCATGATCAGATGCGGGCGGTGGTCGGTTTCGGACAGGTCGGGGCGGGCCAGCCGGGCGTAATCGTCCACCGCGACGATCCTTCCGGCCTCGATCAGGATCGCACCGTCCTCAAGACAGCGGTGATTGTCGGCGGTCTGGACGGGATCGGCGTGAAAATCCAGCACCCGGCCCCGGATCAACTTTTGCATGCCAGCCTCGTTCGGGCAGGGATTGCGGTCAGGGCCGCGATCAGTTCGACCGTCGTGCAGGCGGCGATGACGGCAGGGCGCTTGTCGCGGGTGATGCCCGCGCCGATGGGACAGACCAGCCGCGCAGGGTCCAGCCCGCGGGCGCGGGCAAAGCGGGCGAACTGCGCGCGTTTCGTGGTGCTGCCGATCATCCCCGTATAGGGCAGATCGTCACGGGCCAGAGCCTCGGCCGCCAGCAGAAAATCCAGCGCGTGATCATGGGTCAGGATCACCACGGCACTGCCGGGGCGGGCGGCACGGATCTCGGCCTCGGGCAAGGGGGTCAGACGGGTCGTCACGCCGGGGGCGGCCTGCGCCAGTTCGGGGGCGCGGCTGTCGATCAGCGTGGCGGCGAATGGCAGGGGACACAGCGCCAGCGCCAGCGCGCGGCCCACATGGCCCGCGCCGAAGATCAACACATCGGGGCGGGCCTCGGGCAGAGCCGGGCCACGATCCAGCAGCAGGGTAACGCGCCCACCACAGCACTGGCCGATTTCGGGGCCAAGGGGAATGTCCATCCGCGCGCTTGTCTCGCCCCGTGCCAGCATCTGCCGAGCGCGGTCGATGGCCATGTATTCCATCTGCCCGCCGCCGATTGTGCCCGTGACCCGGTCCGCGCCGACCATCATCTGCGCCCCGGCCTCGCGCGGGACCGAGCCCTTGGCCGAAATGATGCGAACGCGGATCATTCCTTCAGCCGGTTCACGGCCATCAGCACCCGCTCGGGCGTGGCGGGGGCATCCAGCCGCGCCGGTTCCCGGTATCCGGCAACCGAGGCGACGGCCATGTTGATCGCCTCGAACACGGAAATCCCCAGCATGAAAGGCGGCTCGCCCACCGCCTTGGATCGTTTGATCGTGCGTTCACTGTTTTCCGACCATTCGGCCAGGGCAACGTTGAAGATGCGCGGCCGGTCGCTGGCCAGCGGGATTTTGTAGGTCGAGGGCGCATGCGTGCGCAGTCGGCCCTTGTCGTCCCACCACAATTCCTCGCAGGTCAGCCAGCCGGTACCCTGCACAAAAGCCCCCTCGACCTGTCCCTTGTCGATGGCCGGGTTCAGCGAGCGGCCCACATCATGCAGCACATCGGCGCGGTCGATTACATATTCGCCCGTCAGCGTATCGACCGAGACCTCGGCCACAGCCGCGCCATAGGCAAAATAATAGAACGGCCTGCCCTGCCCCGTGGCGCGGTCCCAGTGGATGTCCGGCGTCTTGTAGAACCCCGCCGCCGACAGATGGACCCGCGCCAGATAAGCGGCAGCGATGACCTTGGCCCAGGGGATCGCGGCCTTTCCGGCCGTGACATGGCCGGGGACAAAGTGGACCTGATCCGTCGGCACCTGCCAATGCCCGGCCACGAAATCGACCAGCCGCGCCTTGATCTGTTCCGCCGCGTCCAGCGCCGCCATGCCGTTCAGGTCGGTCCCGGACGATGCCGCCGTGGCCGAGGTATTGGGCACTTTCTCGGTCGTGGTCTGCGTGATCCTGATCAGGCGAATGTCACATTGGAACGCCTCGGCCACCACCTGCGCAACCTTGGTATGCAGCCCCTGCCCCATCTCGGTTCCGCCATGGTTCAGCGCGATGGAACCGTCGGCATAGACATGGATCAGCGCCCCGGCCTGATTGAACCATGTCGCGGTAAAGCTGATGCCGAATTTCACCGGGGTCAGCGCGATGCCCTTGCGGATCACCCCGCCTTGCGCGTTCCAGTCCAGCACCGCCCGGCGGCGGGCCTGATAGTCGCTGCTGGCCTCAAGCTCGTCAAAGATCTGCGGCAGGATCTGGTCGGTGACTTGCTGATGGTAGGGGGTCAACTGGCCGTTTTCATAAAGGTTCAGCCGCCGGATTTCCAGCGGATCGCGGCCAAGGGCACAGGCGATTTCGTCTATGATCCGTTCGGCCACGATCACGCCCTGCGGCCCGCCAAAGCCGCGAAAGGCGGTGTTGCTGACGGTGTTGGTGCGCATCGGATGGCTGCTGACCCGCACATCGGGATAGTAATACGCGTTGTCGGCATGAAACAGCGCCCGGTCCGTCACCGGCCCTGACAGATCCGCCGAAAAGCCACAGCGCGCGTACCAGTCGCCCTGAACCGCAAGAATACGGCCCTGATCGTCAAAGCCGACCTCGTAATCCACGACGAAATCGTGGCGCTTGCCGGTAGCCACCATATCGTCGTCACGATCCGGGCGCAGCTTGACCGCGCGGTTCCATTTCTTCGCGGCCACGGCGGCCACGCAGGCGAACAGGTTCATCTGCGTTTCCTTGCCGCCGAACCCGCCGCCCATGCGCCGCACATTCACCACGACCGAATGGGCGGGCACGTCCAGCACATGCGCGACCATGTGCTGCACCTCGGTCGGATGCTGGGTCGAGACATGCAGGGCCACATCCCTGTCCTCGCCGGGAATGGCCAGCGCGATCTGGCCCTCAAGGTAAAAATGATCCTGCCCGCCAATCGCGAACCGGCCCGCGATCCGGTGCGGCGATGCTGCCAACCCCCGCGCCGCATCCCCCCGCCGCAGCGTCAGCGGCTCGGTCACATAGCCCGCCCCCGCGTCGCGCGCCGCCATCGGGTCCAGCACATGTGGCAGAGGATCATAGCTGATCCGCGCCCGCGTCGCCGCCCGCCGCGCCTGATCACGGGTTTCGGCAATGACGGCAAAGACCGGCTGGCCGTGGAATTTCACCGCGCCTTCTGCAAGGACCGGGTCGTCATGCCGGTCATTCGGCGCGACGTCGTTGACGCCGGGAATGTCCGTCGCCGTCAGCACGCCGACGACGCCCGGCATGGCCAGCGTGCCGGTAAAATCCATGCCTGTGATCCGGCCATGGGCGCAATCCGACAGGCCCAGATATGCATGCAAAAGACCCGAAGGCTCGGTCAGGTCGTCGCAATATCCGGCGCGGCCCGTCACGTGTTTGACGGCGCTGTCATGGATCGTGCTGCCATGGGCAAAGCCGCTGATCGCATCATCCCTCATGCCGGTTCCCCCGCCCTGTGGTCCAGCCGGACCGGCTGCGCCTGTTCCGACTGTTCCAGCCAGAAACGCCGGAACAGGTTCGCCGCCACCGCGCTGCGATAATCCGCACTGGCCCGCCAGTCCGACAAGGGCTGAAAATCCTGCCCGACGGCCCGCGCGGCGACCTCAAAGCTTTCCGCAGCAAAGGGCTGCCCCAGCAGCGCCGCCTCGGCCTGCGCCGCCCGCTTTGGTATCGCCGCCATGCCGCCAAAGGCCACCCGCGCGCCGATGATCACGCCGTCCCGCTTGGTCACGCAGAACCCGGCGGCGACGGCGGTGATGTCGCTGTCGCGGCGCTTGCTGACCTTGTAGGCCGCAATACGGGCGTCCGGGCAGGTCGGGACGATTACCTCTTCCACGAACTCGCCTTGCCTGCGGTCCTGCTTGCCGTAATCCAGAAAGAAATCCTGCAAGGCGATCTCGCGCCGCGCAGCCCCGTTGCGCAGCACGATCCGCGCGCCAAGGGCAATCAGCACCGGCGATACGTCCCCGATGGGCGAGCCATTGGCGATATTGCCGCTTACCGTGCCCATATTGCGCACCTGCCAGCCGCCGATCCGCAGCCAGTAATCATGAAGGGCGGGGATATGTTCCGCGATCAGCGGCGCGGCCTCGGAATAGGTCACGCCCGCCCCCAGCCGGATCCGGCCGCCCAAGACCTGCGCGTCCTTCATCAGATGCCCGATGAACACCGCAGGCGCGATGTCGCGCAGCAATTTCGTCACCCACAGCCCTACATCCGTCGCCCCGGCAACCAGAGTGGCGCCGGGATGAGCCTCAAGCACGGCGGCCAGATCGTCCTCATCCGCCGGGATGATTGCCCGCTGGCCATCCTTCGACAATTCGACCCGCCCACCCCGCATCGCCCGCAGCCGCGCCGCCACCGCCTCGCGTTCCGTTGCCAGCATATCCCGCGCCTGCCCGCCGGCGCGGATTGCGGCAAGCGCCGCCCTGACGATGGGCGCATAGCCGGTGCAGCGGCACAGATTGCCCTGAAGCGCGGTCTCGACCTCGGCCGCACCGGCCTGCGGATCGGTCATCCACAGCCCGTAAAGCGCCATCACGACCCCCGGCGTGCAAAAGCCGCACTGGCTGGCATGATGATCGACCATCGCCTGCTGGACCGGGTGCAGCCCGCCGTCAGCGCCACGCAGATGTTCAACCGTCACCACATGGCAGGCGTGGCAAGAGGCCAGAAAGCGGATGCAGGCATTCACCGGCTCATAGATCAGCCCGTCCGGGGTCAGCCGCCCCAGCAGGACGGTGCAGGCCCCGCAATCCCCCTCGGCGCAGCCTTCCTTGGTGCCGGTCAGCCGCTGCCCGATGCGCAGGAAATCCAGCAGCGTATCGGTCGGGCCAATCCCGGTCAGCCGGATCTCGCGGTCATTCAGCAGAAACATCAGTTCAGAAGTCATCGCATTCCCCGTGGCCTTCCCCCAGCCTAGCCCAAGGCAGAGGAACGCGTCGAGGTCTCGTTTGTGACGCGCGTGGCGCGGACCGCGATCTGCCCAGGAAAAAAACCCGTTCCGGGCCACCCCGGCCCGGAATGGGCTCAGGCCGCGCGCCGTGCGCGGCGCCACGCCCCCAGACCACCGGCCGCCGCCAGTAACATCAGCGCGCTGGACGGCAGCGGAACGGGGGCCGGGCCTTTCGCATCAAAACGGATGCCGTCCCAATCCGTAACCATCGGATCGCCATTGGCGTCCAGCCGGACCTTGACGATTGCGGTATTGTGCAAACTGTTCGCAAGGGCGAAATCCGGCGTCACGTTATTGGCGAAGAACGGCATCGTCCAGCCGATCGAGCCGCCATGCCCGACGATCGCGACCCCGCCATCTTCGTCCTTATGCGCATCAATGATCGAGCGATATGCAGGCAGCACCCGCGCATTCAGTTCGTTCAGCGATTCCGAATCCGGGCTGCTGGCCAGCCTGGCATCGTAATTGCCCGCGCCCCATTCGCCGAACAGCGCACGAAACTCGTCGATGACGGGCATCGTCGTGCCAAAGCTCCATTCGTGGATATTGGGGTCAAGAACCGGGGTCAGCCCGTGATCCGCCGCCGCGGGCGCGATGGTCAATTGGGTGCGCTGGTACTTGCTGACATAAACCGTCGTCAGGTCAATCCCCTGCAAGGCCACGGCCAGATCGACGGCCTGTTGCTGCCCAAGCGCGGTCAGCGGCGGATCGACCACCTCGGCAGGGGTCGATGCCTGACCCGTATTTGCGGTGCTTTCCGCGTGACGGATAAAGTAGAAGGTCGCCGCTTCGATGGGATTGACCTGAGCCACAAGACCAAGGGCGGCTGCCACCATGGCAAGACGCTGAAACATCGCACTCTCCGGTTTGTAATCTACAAACTTCAGATAAGCCGAGATTGCGACGGGACAATGACAACCGGCAAAAACGGTTCATTCTGTCGCAGGGGTCAGACCATCATCTCTTTCGTGGCTGACAGTTTCAGGTCCGGGTGGTCGCGTTCGATCCGGTCGATGTCCCATTGCAGGCGGGTCAGATAGACCAGATCGCCGTCATGGTCCTGCGCCAGATGACCCTTGTTGGCATTGGCGAAGGTTTCGACCTTGTCCTTTGGCCCCGCGACCCAGCGGGCGCTGGTGAATTGCGAGGCTTCGAAACGGACGGGGATGCCGTATTCTATCTCGATCCGGCTGGCCAGCACCTCGAATTGCAGCGCCCCCACGACGCCCACGACAAAGCCAGAACCGATCATCGGCTTGAACACCTTGGCGGCACCTTCCTCGGCGAATTGCATCAGTGCCTTTTCCAGATGCTTGGCCTTCATCGGATCGGTGGCACGCACCGATTGCAGCAGTTCCGGCGCGAAAGAGGGGATGCCGGTAAAGCGCAGCCCCTCGCCCTCGGTCAGGGCATCGCCGATGCGCAACTGCCCGTGATTGGGAATGCCGATGATGTCGCCCGCCCAGGCCTCGTCAGCCAGTTCGCGGTCGGCAGCCAGAAACAGCACCGGATTGGTCACTGCCATCGGCTTCTTGCTGCGCACATGGGTCAGCTTCATCCCGCGTTCGAAATGGCCCGAGGCAAGACGCACAAAGGCCACCCGGTCGCGATGCTTGGGGTCCATGTTCGCCTGCACCTTGAAGACAAAGCCCGTCACCGCGCCTTCCTCGGGGGCGATCTCGCGTTCGGCGCTGTTCTGGGGCTGCGGCGTCGGGCCATAGCTGCTGATACCGTTCATCAGCTCGCGCACGCCGAAACTGTTGATCGCACTGCCGAACCAGATCGGGGTCAAGTGCCCCTCAAGAAACGCCCTGCGGTCAAAGGCGGGCAACAATTCGCGCGCCATCTGGAGTTCCTCGCGCAGCTTGTCCAGCAGCGCGCCGGGCACATGTTCGGCCAGCTTCGGATCGTCCAGCCCGGCGATGCGGATCGATTCTGCGACCTTGTTGCGGTCGGCGCGATCCATCAGCTCCAGCCGGTCGTTCAGCATGTCATAACAGCCGATGAACTCGCGCCCCATGCCGATAGGCCAGCTTGCCGGAGACACGTCGATGGCCAGATTTTCCTGAATTTCGTCGATGATCTCGAACGTGTCGCGGCTTTCGCGGTCCATCTTGTTGCAGAAGGTCAGGATCGGCAGGTCGCGCAGGCGGCACACCTCGAACAGCTTGCGGGTCTGGCTTTCGACGCCCTTCGCGCCGTCGATCACCATGATCGCCGCATCCACCGCCGTCAGCGTGCGATAGGTATCTTCGGAAAAATCGCTGTGGCCCGGCGTATCGACCAGATTGAAGCGGTGTCCGTCGTAATCGAAGGACATGGCCGATGCGGATACCGAAATCCCCCGGTCCTGTTCCATCTTCATGAAATCCGAGCGCGTGCGCCGCGCCTCGCCCTTGGCGCGCACCTGCCCGGCCATCTGGATGGCGCCGCCATAAAGCAGGAATTTCTCGGTCAGCGTGGTTTTCCCCGCGTCGGGATGCGAGATGATCGCAAAGGTCCGGCGGCGGGCGATTTCGGGCGGAAGATCGGGGCGGTTGCTCATGGCCTGCGATTTAGCGCGCGCCGCGATCCGTTGCAATCGCCTGTTCTTCAAATAATGTCTGCACATTTCAAGGCGATAGTGAAGATGCCACAACTCTGTGCGTTTTGGCACACAGTATGACCTGAATTTGTAATAATATTTAACGACAAACCGGGTGCCATCTGGCACTATCAGCGGTATTGCCCGGTCCCTCAGGATGCGCAAAATGGAACGCCAGTTCGAATGCTAGAAGCAAATCGGAATAGCCCCTTCGGATCAGGTTATGATCAGCTGCTTCGGATGCTTGCAGCGCGCGGACTGGAATGGCTCAGGCAGCGGATCGAGGATCTGCCCGCCGGGCCGGCGCTGTCGGATGAGGTGATCGCCCCCCTTGCCGCAGCCGGACGGCTGGCCCCCGTCCTGTCGGGCCTGCGCGGCAGCCGCTCGCCCCTGGAGGTGATCGCCGCCCGGCGAATGACGCCCGAGATGGTGCTGGCGGCGGCGGCGCAGGCTTTCGATGGCAACGACAGGCAACGCTGGCAGATCGACCTGTTGCTGGCCGGGGGCGGAATTGTCGGTGATCATCCGCTGTGGCAACTGGCCTGCGCGCATCTGGCCGAGGATGAGGGGACCGATCTGGCCGACCGGCTGGCCCTTGGGGCCCCCGCCGCCGCCCTGATGCCCGAGGCCGAGGCGATCCTGACTGCGACCATCCCGGAAGAGGCACTTGGCGAGACATGGATCGACAGGTTCGCGCGCCTGATGATGCAGATTTACGCCTTCGGGGCGACACGCCCGCAATTCAGCAATCCGCGCATCTATGGTCAAATCTTTGATAATTGCTGCCGCCATGCCGAATGGGCGCAGCGCAACGGGGCGCTGTCAGCGCTGGCGCAGACGGCATATTGCCTGTGCCTGATCGATCCCGATCACGCCATTGCCCCGCTGCTGGCTGATGTGATCCCCTATCAGCGCCCCGACGGCTCGTTTCCTCCGCGCGGGGGCTATTCCAACGCCGATCAGGATTTCGAGACGGGATATCGCGCGACGCTGATGGTGGTGGCGGCATTGCATATCTGTGCCTATCGCCGCTGGCACCAGGGTGCCCCCGCCGCCGCCGCCCGCAATCCGCTGCATGGCAGCCGCGACCGGGCAGCGGAGTTTCTGTCGGGGGCCTTGTCAGCGCGGCTGGAGGCCCTGCCGGTCGAGACGCGGCTGCACGCCGCCGCCACCCTGTCCCGCGCGACCGGCAGAAACTGGTTCGCCGCCGCCGGACTGAATGGCTACGCGCCCTCACCCACACAGATCGCTGCACTGGCAACGCGGGTATTCGGGGGCTTTGCCGCCGCCCGCCATGCGCGCAGCAGCCTGTCGCTGCCATCCGAGGGAACCATGGCGGAATGTGCCGGGCCACATCTGGCCCCGGCCTTGAAATGGCTGCGCGGCGCTGCGGTCAGCATCGACCGCGCCATGCCGCCCGAGGTGGCGCAAGCATGGGACCGCACCGCGCTGGACGGGGATGTCGAGGGCTTTCACCATTACTGCCGGATTGCCGCCTCGTGCCGCCCCGGAACCGGAAGCCCCACAATCCGAAAGGCCGCGCGCCTGATCGCGCAGGCCGATTTGCGCGTGCTGGAACACCGGCAGAATGAACCCGTCCCGCTGCGCCTGTTGCGGCTGGACAGGCTCTCATTGCTGGCGCAGATATTCGAACCCGGCATCTGGCTGGCCGAAACCGCCTGACTTGCCGCCGCGCCGGTGTTTCCGAGCCCGGCTGCAAGCGTGAGGACCGCCCCGGCCATTTGCGCCCATATCGCTGCCGCGACCCCGAGCCATCGGCATCTCGCGGGATGGGTTCGATCTTCTTGCGGGCTGGCTGGCACCTGAGCAGACAGAGGGCAAGTGCAAGCACGTCGGATCGGACGGAGGAGCTGCGTCCCGCGATGGCCGGGGGCGCAGCGCCCCCCCGCCGCCCTTCAGAGGCGCAGCATCTGCCCCTGATGTTCCAAGGCCGAGCAAGCCCCCGATCAACCCTCGCCTCGCTTGCACATGAGGCCGCGTCCGCAGTCGTGGTCAGGGGCAACAAGAGGCTGCGGTCAGAACAGCCCCTCGATCCGGCCTGCGCGGTCCAGACGGATCAACTCGGCTGCGGGGTGACGCGGAAGGCCGGGCATGGTCATGATGTTGCCGCAGATCGCGACGACGAAACCCGCACCAGCGTTCAACCGTACCTCTCGCACCGGAACAGTGTGGCCCTCGGGGGCACCGCGCAGGGCGGGGTCGGTCGAAAAGGAATATTGCGTCTTGGCAATGCAGACCGGCAAATCACCATGGCCCGCCTGCTGCCAGGCCTCAAGCTGGTCAAGGACACCCGCCGCCGCCTCGACCCGACCCGCGCCATAGACGCGGGTGCAGATCGTCTGGATCTTGTCCCACAGCGGCAGGTCATCTTCGTAAAGCAGGCGAAAATCCGGCGCTGCGCCCTCGGCCAGGGTCGCGACCTGCCGGGCCAGATCCTCGGCCCCCGCCCCGCCTTCGGCCCAGTGCCGCGCAATCGCCATCGGCACGTCCTGCCCGTCGCAGAACCGCCGCAGGGCATCGATCTCGGCCCCGGTATCGGCGTCGAAATGGTTCAGAGCCACCACGACCGGCAGGCCAAAGTCGCGCAGGTTACGGATATGGCGGCCCAGATTGGCGCAACCGCGCGTTACCGCCCCGGCATCCGCGGCCCCCAGATCGGCCTTTGCCACCCCGCCATTCATCTTCAGCGCCCGGATCGAGGCAACCAGCACCGCGACCGAAGGTGCAAGCCCGGCCAGGCGGCATTTGATGTCCAGGAATTTCTCGGCCCCCAGATCGGCCGCGAACCCGGCCTCGGTGACGACATATTCCGACAGGCGCAACGCCGCGCGGGTGGCGATGACGCTGTTGCAGCCAT
>NZ_JBKEBL010000110.1:0-1626 GCF_047973135.1 Paracoccus sp. (in: a-proteobacteria) | reverse complement strand
GTCGAATTCGGCTGGCAGCTTGCGGTTGACCTTGGGTGGGATCACGTCGATGGCGCCTTGTTGCCAGATCATCTCACGGATCCAGTCGGCGTCATATGCCTTGTCTGCAAGCACGTATTGCCCAGGCTGGAGGTGATCCAATAACGTCTTGCACGGCGGGGCGTCATGGGCCTGTCCGGGCGTCAGTTCGAACCGGATCGGCAGCCCATCCTGATTGGTAAGCGCATGAATTTTCGTCCCTAATCCGCCCCGTGAGCGACCTAAGCAGCGGCGCGGGTCTTTTTTTGAGCGTGGTGGCAGAATGATGCGCGCGCACGCTGGTCCCATCGACCATCACCATGTTGACGTTGTGAGCGTCAGCGATGGCCTCCATGACCCGGTCCCAGTGACCCGCATAGCTCCACCGGTTGAAGCGGTTGTAGACCGTGGTCGGTGGGCCGTATTGCTCTGGGAGATCGGCCCAGGGGATGCCAGTGCGCAGGACGTAGAAAATACCGTTGATCACGCGGCGGTCATCAACCCGCTTCTTGCCCCTTGTCTTATTGGGCAAGACCGCCTTGATGAACTCCCATTCAAGATCGCTCATGTCTGATCGTGCCATTTATATCCTCCCGCCTGATGGTTGTCCGGGAGTGAATCACAAACACATACAGTCAAACAAGAATTAATGGGTGTGCTGCCTAGTTTTAAATCGGGCTCAAAGGCGCGTTCCGCCCGGTTTCCAGGGTAGCCTGCGCAGACCGCTGGAACGGCCACGCATCAGCCCTTGAGCGAGGCGACCCAGGCGGGAACGGTCTGGCTGGCCGGGCCGGGGATGCTTCGCCGGAAATCGCGGGCGTTGACGGCCGGGTCAAGATTCATCTCGACGCATTCGGCCCCCAGCCGCGCGGCATGCTGGGCAAAGCCCGCAGCCGGATAAACCACGCCCGACGTGCCGATGGCCGCGAACAGATCGGCCTGTTCCAGCGCGGCCCAGATGCGTTCCATATGATAGGGAATTTCCCCGAACCAGACGATGTCGGGGCGGGTAGCGGCCGCGCCGCAGGCCGGGCACGGGTCCGACGGCTGCATCACGGCGGGCGCGGGCCAGCGTTGCCCGCAGGCTGCGCAAAGCGCACCCGACAGCGCGCCATGCATATGGATCACATCGCCTGACCCGCCCCTTTCGTGCAGGTCATCGACATTCTGTGTCACCAGCGTCAGGTCATGCGCGTGGGCCAGTTCGGCCAGCGCGCGATGCGCCGCGTTGGGCTGCGCACTGGCCGCTTTTTCGCGCCGCGCGTTGTAAAAGCGATGCACCAGCGCGGGATCGCGGGCAAATGCCTCGGGCGTGGCGACATCCTCGACCCGGTGCCGCTCCCACAGGCCGTCGGCGGCGCGAAAAGTGGACAGCCCGCTTTCCGCCGAAATCCCGGCACCTGTCAGGACCAGAATACGCATTGCGTCAGCGGCAATACGCCTCGGCCGATGAGGCAAATTGCTTGTAGCGCGCCCAGAAGGCGTTATCGGCGCTGGTTCTGGACATTCGCACCTCTTGCGCCTTGTGCGGTTCCTTGAAGAACGAGGCCGCGCGGCGCTGATCCGAACGCGACAGGGTCTGATTCGCGACCTGCTGGATGCAGCCGC
>NZ_JBKEBL010000217.1:0-1851 GCF_047973135.1 Paracoccus sp. (in: a-proteobacteria) | reverse complement strand
GCGGCTGCATCCAGCAGGTCGCGAATCAGACCCTGTCGCGTTCGGATCAGCGCCGCGCGGCCTCGTTCTTCAAGGAACCGCACAAGGCGCAAGAGGTGCGAATGTCCAGAACCAGCGCCGATAACGCCTTCTGGGCGCGCTACAAGCAATTTGCCTCATCGGCCGAGGCGTATTGCCGCTGACGCAATGCGTATTCTGGTCCTGACAGGTGCCGGGATTTCGGCGGAAAGCGGGCTGTCCACTTTTCGCGCGGCCGACGGCCTGTGGGAGCGGCACCGGGTCGAGGATGTCGCCACGCCCGAGGCATTTGCCCGCGATCCCGCACTGGTGCATCGCTTTTACAACGCGCGGCGCGAAAAGGCGGGCAGTGCGCAGCCCAACGCGGCGCATCGCGCGCTGGCCGAACTGGCCCACGCGCATGACCTGACGCTGGTGACACAGAATGTCGATGACCTGCACGAAAGGGGTGGGTCAGGCGATGTGATCCATATGCATGGCGCGCTGTCGGGCGCGCTTTGCGCAGCCTGCGGGCAACGCTGGCCCGCGCCTGCCGTGATGCTGCCGTCGGACCCGTGCCCGGCCTGCGGCGCGGCCGCCACCCGCCCCGACATCGTCTGGTTCGGGGAAATTCCCTATCATATGGAACGCATCTGGGCCGCGCTGGAACAGGCCGAACTGTTCGCGGCCATCGGCACGTCGGGCGTGGTCTACCCCGCGGCGGGTTTTGCCCAGCATGCCGCACGGCTGGGGGCGGAATGCGTCGAGATGAATCTTGACCCGGCTGTCAACGCCCGCGATTTCCGGCGAAGCATCCCCGGCCCGGCCAGCCAGACCGTTCCCGCCTGGGTCGCCTCGCTCAAGGGCTGATGCGTGGCCGTTCCAGCGGTCTGCGCAGGCTACCCTGGAAACCGGGCGGAACGCGCCTTTGAGCCCGATTTAAAACTAGGTTCCGTGGACATTCACTTTGCGGCGATGATGGTTGCGGCGAGATGCCAATTGGCGGTGTAACTGCAGGCCGTCTTTTCGTAACGCGTGGCTATAGCTCTGAATTCCTTTATCTTTGCGAAGAAGTTCTCGATCAGATGCCGCCATTTATAGGTGTGCCTGTCGTAGTCGCGTTTGATTTTGCGGTTCGCCTTCGGTGGAATGACCGCGCTCGCGCCCCGCGCGTCCAACTCGGCAAGCAGCCAATCGGCATCGAAGGCCTTGTCCGCCAGAAGTGCATCGAAGGCCACGTCTTCTATAGCCAAGCGACCTTAAACTGATTATTTGTGTGTCATGATCTATTCACTTGATTTCCGCCGCCACGTTTTGTCCGTTCGGGAGAAGGAAGGGCTGACCTTTGCCGAGACCGCCACGCGGTTTTCGGTCGGGATTGCGAGTCTGACCCGATGGGCGAAGTCGCCTGAGCCCAAGGCGACACGCGAGAGGCGCCCCCGCAAGGTCGATCCGGAGAAGCTGGCGCAGGACGTTCGGGACCACCCCGACGCTTACCAATATGAACGGGCGGCCCGGTTCCAGGTCACACCGAAGGCGATCTGGAACGGGCTGAGGGCGCTCGGCGTCACATATGAAAAAATCGCTGACGCACCCGAAGTCGGACGAAGCCGCGCGGCATGCCTTCCGCGAGAAGATTGCGCGATATCTGTGTGCTGGACGGCCCATCGTTTATCTGGACGAAAGCGGATTTGCCGCCGACATGCCCCGCACCCATGGCTATTCGGCACGAGGACACCGCTGCCCCGGCACGCATGACTGGCAGGCGCGGGGCCGGACCAATGTGCTGGGGGCGCTTCTGGCAGGGGTGCTGTTAACCGTCGGGTTAACCAGCGCCAATGTCGATGCGGACAT
>NZ_JBKEBL010000218.1:0-1892 GCF_047973135.1 Paracoccus sp. (in: a-proteobacteria) | reverse complement strand
TATCGTCCCCGACGTAGTGCGGGCGACGCGATCCGAAAGGTTCACGGCCTTCTCTGTCAGGGCTATACAGACGTTGTTGACGCTGATCTGTCGCAATATTTCGACACGATCCCGCACGGGCCATTGATGCGATCTGTGGCTCGCCGGATTGTTGACCGGCACATGCTGCATTTGCTGAAGATGTGGCTTCAGGCGCCGATTGAGATCAGGGACGCAACGGGCGCCCGGCGACTGACAGGTGGCAAGAAACGCAAGCGAGGCACACCGCAAGGCGGCGTGATCAGCCCACTTCTTGCAAACCTGTACATGAACCGCATGCTGAAGCATTGGCGCAGCACGGATCGCTCACGCCGGTTCCGTGCTGAGGTTGTTGCTTACGCGGACGACTTCGTCATCTTGTCGCAGGGTTGCGCGAGAGATGCACTGGAGTGGTGCCGCATGGTGACGGCCAAGCTGGGCTTGGCGCTCAACGAGGAGAAAACCTCGCTCCGTAGCGCCCGGACAGAAAGCTTTGACTTTCTCGGATACACGTTCGGACCACATCACTTTCGGAAGACGGGTCACTGGTATCTGGGCGCAAGTCCGTCGCGCAAAAGCGTGCAACGGTTCAAAGGCAAGGTGAACGCTCTGCTTGATGTGCGCAACAAGAGCCCCCGGGCAGATGTCTTGCGCCGTCTGAATCAACTTCTGATCGGATGGTCTGGGTATTTCAGTTACGGGACGCGATTGCAGGCATATCGAGCGGTGGACCATCACGTCTATGACCGCGTGCGCCATTTCCTTCGCAAGCGGCACAAGGTGCAAACCCGAGCCACGCGCGTCTTCTCCACCCAAACGGTGTATTAAGGCCTTGGCGTGGTTCAACTCAGACGCGTGCATCTTGGTCCTCCGCCGTCGGCCTTGGGGTGAAGCCAGTCGGAGAGCCGGATGCGGGAAATCCGCACGTCCGGTTCGATGAGCGGGGAAGGGAAACGGGGCCGCTCGCTGCGAGCAACCGCGCCCTTCCTCGACTCTACTGAGGGGTTGGTGAGGCTGGCTTAACCATTTGAAGAACTGTAGTTTTGTGGTTCCTACACCAAAATCCGCAGTTGATCAGGATGCCGCGCCTCACCATGGATGTCTCTACACCCTCTCGTCTGTGTTTGTCACCGGTCAATGGCCAGCAGGTCCTGCTCGGATTTGACGGCGCCAACATGAGTTCCGACGCCGGGCTGATGCTGTTGCGGGAGATCGAGCGCCGTGAAGGTCTGGCAGGTTGGCTGGCCTCCTGCGTGGAGGACCCGCGTGATCCGAGCAAGGTGCAGCACCGCCTCGAGGAGATCATCCGCTTCCGGATCCTGATGATCGCGGCGGGCTACGAGGATGCCAATGATGCGACCGATCTGCGCCATGATCCGAGCTTCAAGCTCGCCCTGGAACGCGCCCCGGAAAGTGGCGCGTCCCTGTGCTCGCAGCCGACCATCTCGCGAATGGAGAACCTCCCCGACGCCCGCTCCCTGATCCGCATGGGGCGTGAGATGGTTCGGTTCTACTGTCAGTCATTCCAGCGGGCCCCCCGGCAGAGCGTGCTGGATATCGACGACACGTTTGACGCGGTCCATGGCCATCAGCAGCTTCGGCTGTTCAATTCCTATTACGATGAATACGGCTTCCAACCCATCGGGGTCTTCGATGGGGAGGGACGGCTGGTCGGAGCCCTGTTGCGCCCGGCCCGACGCCCCAAGGGCCGCGAAATCGCGAGCCATATCCGGCGGCTGATCCGGCAGATCCGCCGCTTCTGGCCCGAGACCGAGATCCTGCTGCGGGCCGACAGCCATTACTGCGCCCCACAGGTTCTCGATCTCTGTGACCGGCTCGGCCTGCTCTATGTCTTCGGGCTTTCGAAAAATGCG
>NZ_JBKEBL010000154.1:0-6978 GCF_047973135.1 Paracoccus sp. (in: a-proteobacteria) | reverse complement strand
TCCTCGCGGTTATAGGCGACGCCGCCGCCCGTGCCGCCGAGGGTGAAGGCCGGGCGGATGATCGCGGGAAGGCCGATGCTCTCCAGCGCGGCGACGCATTCCTCCATGCTCTCGGCGATGGTCGCCTTCGGGTTTTCAAGCCCGATCCGGTCCATCGCTTCGCGAAAGAGCTTGCGATCCTCGGCCATCTCGATGGCTTCGCGCTTGGCGCCGATCAGTTCGACGCCGAGTTGATCCAGCACGCCGGATTCCGCCAGCTTCATCGCCGTGTTGAGCCCGGTCTGCCCGCCCATGGTCGGCAGGAGCACCATGCGCTCGCCGGGGTGGCGCTCCTTTTCCTGCCGGATGATTCGCTCGACCACCTCGGGCGTGATCGGCTCGACATAGGTCGCATTGGCCAGGCCCGGATCGGTCATGATCGTGGCCGGGTTCGAGTTCACGAGGATGACCCGATACCCCTCCTCCCGCAGCGCCTTGCACGCCTGCGCGCCGGAATAATCGAATTCGCAGGCCTGCCCGATGACGATGGGTCCGGCACCGATGATCAGGATAGAGGTGATATCGGTTCTTTTCGGCATGGTCCTGCCCCCGGTTTGTCATGAATGGCGCAAATCGTCCGGGGTTATAGCTGTGGTGCCGCGAGGCGCAAGGTGCGATCCGCCGCATCGGACCAATTGCGCGCCGCCCGGCAATTACTGCGATAGCAGCGTCAGCGCGGCGCTGTACCGGTTCTGCACCGGGGACGCGCCCATCTGGGACCGCAGCAAAAAACGCTGGATCAGACGGTCCGTAACGTTGGGCCGGGTGATGTCGTCAAAGGACGCGCTGCCCAGAACACGTTCGGACGCCCTGGTGAATTCCTGCAGCTGGCGGTCGATGGGCAGCTTGCCATAGGCCGGGCCAAAGCCGAATGCGTCCTGAAAAACCTTGCGCAGGGGCGGGTTGCCGAACACCTCGTACCAGAGGGTCTTATCCGATGAATCCCGGCCCGCCATGTCCTCGATCTCGCGCCGGGCGTTCAGCGCCAGCCGCAGCGTTTCATCGCTGGCACCGACGCGGCGTTCCAGTTCCCGTTCCAGATATGCCTGTGAAATCCGGTCGGCAAAGCCGGGCTCCTCGCTGTTATTCGCACCTGCGAAATCAAAGGCACGGGCAAGCCGCAGATATCGCTTGTCGCTGAGACGGTTCGCCAGAGACGCGTTGTCATTCAGATCGGATTCCAGAACCTGCCGGATCAGGGCGCGACTGCCGATGTCATCCTCCAGCCCAAAGGCCTTGAGGGCGACGGTCAGCATTTGATAGTCGCCGACCAGTGCCTCGGCTGAACCGGTGATCTCGATCCGGTCACGAAAATAGCTTGTCTCGCGCTGGACGACCGGGTCGTTTTTCAACATCTGCATCTGCCGATCCTCGGTCCGTTGCAGCACGCGCCAGCCCGTCAGCCCGCCGGAACCGGCGTTGATCATCCCCGTCATTGCCGCCGCGCAGCAAACAGCCGCGCCTCCCTTGGCAACAACTCGCGCAGCCTGCGCAGCGCCTGATAGGCATTGCCTTCAATGGCATGCCGGGTCGCACCGCCCAGCAGCACACGGCTGTCACGGTCGTCCAGCACCTGGCTAAGCTGTTCGATAGCGACAATCAGTTGCTGAAACCCCTCCTTCGGCTGCGCATCGCCAGACAGGATCATCTGGGCGATCAGGCAGGCGCGCGACACCGGCGTCCGGGCGTCGTCAGGATGGATCGCGTCCTTGAGACGCAGGACATTCACATTCGCAGTCTTGATCGAAAATTTGGAACGCTTTTCGCCATTCTCGATCACCGCGCCATTGATCAGGATCCGCTCTTTCGGGGCTAGTTTCAATACCAGACCGGTCATGCACCCACCTCGCCGCGAAGCCCTTTCATTACCGAAAGATTGATGTCGATCAACGGCTGGATCGTCGCCTTGCCGCTCATCACCGCCCGCCCGTGACGGATCGAAAAGTTCGCAAGGGATAACAGGCCCGCCTTGACCTCATCCGGAAGGGCATTTCCCGTCTCAGCCAGATCGGCGGCAAGGATCGTCCATAGTTCCGTGTTCTTGTGGACGGCAAGGATCTCGTCGGCACCGCCCATCGGGCCAGCCTGACGCATCATCCGTGTGACACGCGAAAAGACATCATATTCGGTATCGCGATCGCTGCGCAGTGCACGTGCGCCATAGCTGTAGCCATAGTCGGATTGGGGTGTTACCGCGTTCAATTTTCAGTTTCCGATCTGATTTGCCATGGTGATCGCGGGGCACCCAAAGGTGCCCCGGAATTTTTCAATCGACGTCCAATCAGCGGAACAGCGAGAGGATGGCCGACGGTGCCTGGTTAGCGATGGACAGGGCTTGAATACCCAGTTGCTGCTGGGTTTGCAGGGCCTGAAGACGGGCCGAAGCCTCTTCCATATCGGCATCGACCAGCGAACCGATACCGACGGTCAGCGAGTCCGCCAGCTTGCCGACAAAGCTGGCCTGATCGGCGATATGCGCGCCCTTTGCACCCAGAGCGGCGGTCCCCTCGACGGCAGCGTCGATCAGGGGTTCAAGCGCGTGGATGTAGGCGTCAGCCGTTGCACGGCTGGAAATATCGGCAATAGCGGTTCCTGCGGTATGGATCGACGCCTCGAAGTCAAGTGAATCGACGGTGATCACATTCGACGTTGTCGCAGCAGAGCCAACCACGCGGTCCAACGAAGCAAGGACGGTATACTCCGAACCGCCGTCGATCCCGTTGGTGCTGAGCATGTTGACGCCGTTCATCTGGGTGCCCTTGATGATCGAGTCGATCTGTTCCCAGTAGTTGTCGATCTGGATCTGGACCGTGTCGAAATCGAAGCCATCGGTCCCGGCATTCACGGCAAGATCCTTCATCTTGCCAAGGATGTCGGTGACCTGTTCGGCCCCGGAGCGCGCTGTCGCGACGATGGCTTCTGCCACGTTCAGGCCGCTTTGCACTTTCTTGAACGACGACTGGTCGCTTTCCATGACCTTGGAAATGGTCCAGATCGCGGCGTTGTCCTTGGCGTTGGCGATGGACTTGCCGGTCGACACCTCGGCCTGCGTCTTGTTCAGGTTCGAGTTGATCGCTTTCAGCGTCTGCAAGGCGACGATGGCACCGTTGTTGGTCAGAATGCTGGACATGTTGTCCTCCATTTATTTGCGCTTTTGCGCGGGATTTTCAATGAAAGGTCTTTCTGACCGGATCGGGCTTGCTGCCCCGCACTTCGTTGTGCGACCACCTGTTTAGAGGCAGGTGATTGATGATTAGTGAATATCCCTCCTTTCGACAAGAATTCCAAATATAGAATTTTATTCAATATCGGCGCGGCTGGTTCGCCACGACCGACGCGATCCGGCGATGCCCTGCATCATCATAGGTCTGCAACGAGCGCGCGGTCTCGATGATCGCCTGTACCTGGGCCACGGCGGATTTCGCGCCCTGCAGCGCGGCCTCGGCCAGTTCGCGCATCTCGGCGATCTGGGCCTGCAGCGCCTCGCGGGCCGCCGCGTCAGGGGGGCTTTTCTGCGCCTGCGCGGCGAATCGATCAAGATGATCCAGCGCAAGTTGTGCGTGACCGGCAACGATCGCGGCGCGCGCGGCGGCGATCTGGGTGGTCAGCAGATCGCTCATGTTGCTGCCCCAACTGCCTGAAGGCGCAGGCCAGTCTGCAACCGGCCGGCCATCAACGCCGCGTATTCCTGCGTCAGAAAGCTGGTAAACTGTTCTTCCCCGTGGCCGCCGGAAAAACTGCCATCGGAGGGGCGCGGCCCGCAATATTTCAGCATCTCTTCGAGAAACGCCTGCTCAAGCCGGGTTGCCGCCTCGGCCGCCTTTGGCTGCACACCCGTATTCGGTGACACGGATTCCATTTTCATGCCATATCTCCTGAAAAATTAGACATGATCTCTTTTTAATCTCTTTGCGTAAATAATTGGTAAGCATTTCGGATTATCAACAGACTATATTGCATCGGCAATCTGGAAATCCGCGCATGGAATTTATCGCCCCCCTGACAACCCTGACCAGCCTGCCTGGCGAATCACCAAAATCCGACGCCACGACAGAGGCGGAAGCCGGCAACGGCGCGATTTTTTGCGAAACCGTCGCCTGCGAATCGCTGCCGACGGATGCCGTTATCCCCGGCCAGGCCGGGGATCCGGCCATTCCGGTCGCCGACCCAGAGGGACCGCCTCGCACCGAATCGGATGATGACGACCCCGCCTCCGAATCTCCGGATGACCCGGTCGAGGTTCTGCTGGACGGCTGGTGCGGTGTCACCGGCCGCGTGACGTCCTCTTTTCCGAAACCGGTGGCCCCCGATTCGCCGCGCGGGGAACATGTTGTCCTGCGCGCGAAAAGCGGCCCGGCAGCAGGGATTCTGACCGATCAGCCCGCCCCGGTCGCATCGCCATTGACAGATACCGAAAGCGCGCCCGAATACATCGCGCCCGATCAAGCCGGCGATTCGCCCCCTCAACCCCGCCCCGCGGACCGGCCACTACCCGAGACAAGCGGCAAGATCCCGGTTCCGCACACCGCGCCACGGGACGCCCCGCCCGAGTCGGCGCCACGCATCCCTTTGCCCGACGCGGCCCCGCGCCAGACGGTGTTTCAGGTGCAGCCGACAATGCGGCAGATCGTCGATGCCGTCGTTACCAGCCACGACGACAGGGTCGAGATCACTCTGTCGCCGGAAGAACTGGGCCGCGTCCGGATGGTGCTGTCCGGCCATGACCGCGCGCCGCACCTGTCCATCTGGGTCGAACGCCCCGAAACCCTGGATCAGATGCGCCGCCACGGCCACCACCTGCAACAGCAGTTGCAGGAAGAAGGGATGCCCGACGCGACGCTGGATTTTCATGGCGGGCAACAACGGCACGGTCGCGACCAACCCGAACGTTTCGCCGAAATCCTGCGACCGGACCCTGCAGGCACGGCTTTCGGACCGTTGCACATCCCGGCCCGGATCGCCCCTACCCCGCCTCCGCTGTCTGGCAGCCGCCGACTGGACATTCGCATCTGAAAGGAAAAACCATGATACCCGCAATCGGAACCTCCACCCCTCCGCAACCCACGGGCGGTCAGGCGACCGCAGCCGCTGGCGGCACCAATGCCGATTTCAACACCTTTCTGCGCATGCTGACGACACAGCTCAAAAATCAGGATCCGCTGAACCCGATGGAGGGCACCGAATTTGCAGTTCAGCTTGCCACCTTTTCAGGGGTTGAACAGCAAGCGCAGACCAACAAGCTGTTGTCGCAGCTTGCTGTACAGATGGGGGCTGGCGGACTGGGACAGACCGCCGACTGGATCGGAAAAGAAGCGCGGACGACCGCGCCTGTCTGGTTTGGCGACAAGGCGCTGACGCTGGATGTCGCGCCTGATCCGCGCGCCGATGATGTTGCGCTGGTCGCGCTGGATGCCAGCGGACAAGAGGTCGCGAGAGAGATGATCGGCCCCGGTGCCGGGCAGGTGGACTGGTACGGGCGCGATGCGGCGGGCGACAAGCTGCCAGACGGGCGGTACAGTTTCCGCGTCGAAAGCCTGCGCGATGGCGAGGTAATCGCCGATACCGAAGCATCCGCCTATGCGCGTATCACCGAAGCCGGACTTGGCGATACCGGTGTCGAACTGATATTCGAGGGTGGGGCCACCGCCCCGGTCAGCGCGATCACCGCGCTTCGCGCCGGAAGCTGAGGGACGGTCAATGCCCCGGCGCCTCTGCCGCCCCGACAGGGCGGGTTGCGATCCGGGTGTTCCAGGTCTGCCTGAACGCCGCGCGCTTCATCGCGTCCTGACCCAGCCGCAATGCGGGCGACAACTGGATCGGGCGCGACGCGCCAGCGGGGATCAGGTCGTCGCGGATCGGGTCATCCCCCGCCGCAGAATGCGAAATGATCAGCCCCTGACGCTGCATTACGCGCTGTCCGTCGGGGGACAGCATGAAATCGATGAATTCGCCCGCCTGCGCCGGATTGCGGGCGTCCTTGGCGATAAAGGCCGCGCGATGCAGCACCAGTGTGTAATCCGATGGCATCACGACACGCAGCGACGGATCATCCCGCGCAACCGAAAAGGCATAGGAACCCAGGATGTTATAGGCCACCAGAAAATGCCCGCTGCGGACCTGTTCGATGATCTCGGCGGAACAGCAGGTGGCTACGGCACCGGCGCGGCCAAAGGCCTCAAGCAAGCTGCCAAAGGTCGAGGCATGAAGGCTGTCCTGAAAGGCAAACAGATAGCCCACGCCGGAGGTCTCGATATCATAGGTCGCGATGCGGCCATCCAGCCGGGAATCGCGGCGCAGCATGTCCAGCAGGTCAAAGCGGCTTTGCGGGATCGATCCTTCAGGAAACCCGGCCCGGTTGAAAACCATGACAACCGGCTCCTCGGTCATACCGAACAGCTCGTCGCACCAGTTCCGTTCGGGTGGCAGGGCCTGCACCAGATCGGAAAAATGCGGTCGGGCGCAACCCGCGTTCACCAGCGCGACCTGAAGATCGGCGGCAGAACTGAAAATCAGGTCGGCCCCCTCGCTGCCCGCCGCGCAATCCGCCTGAACGCGATCATACAGCGCGTTGGTGTTCCAGTCCTGCCACTCGACCAGCAGGCCAGGACGGGTCGCGATGAAGGCTTTGATCACCGGCGCGAAAAAGGCGATGTCGGCGGCGGCGCGGACCACCAAACGGCGCGGGGCGCCCGCATCACCGAACCGGGCGACGGCATCCGGGCCAGGGCCGCCCGCAGCCATGCACAGCATCACGGCGCATGCGATCGCAAGACGCCTCATATCGACGGCCCCGACAATTGACCCATAGCCGCCCTGGAACCCGCAGTGATCCCGTCCCGCCTGTGCGGCGCAGCCCAGCGGCGCATTGCGCCCTGCATCCGGGCCGGGTCTGCCGGTCCACCGTCACAAAACCCGCCCCTTGCAGCCGGTTTTCCGGAG
>NZ_JBKEBL010000180.1:0-2438 GCF_047973135.1 Paracoccus sp. (in: a-proteobacteria) | reverse complement strand
GTGCCCTGCATGTTCGAATTCAGCGTCTGGTTCAGATAGCTGGAAATCTCGCTATCCTCGCCCCGGCCGGTCTGGCCCATCTGGGTGATGCCCGCGACCTCGGGGGTGACGCGCTCGCAGCGGGTGCAGGACCTGCAGCGCGTCATGTGGGTTTCGACCAGCGGGCCACGGTTCAGTTCCTCGGGGGCGCGCTTGGGTTCGCGATAGCGGCTGAAATCGACGCCATAGGCCATCGCCTGATCCTGCAAATCGCATTCGCCGCCCTGATCGCAGATCGGGCAATCCAGCGGGTGATTGATCAGCAGGAACTCCATCACGCCCTCGCGGGCCTTTTTGACCATGGGGCTGTTGGTCCTGATCTCGGACGGGGCACCCTCGGGTCCGGGGCGCAGATCCTTGACCTGCATCGCGCAGGATGCGGCGGGCTTCGGCGGGCCGCCCACGACCTCGACCAGACACATCCGGCAGTTACCGGCGATCGACAACCGCTCGTGATAGCAAAAGCGCGGGATCTCGACCCCGGCCTGTTCGCAGGCCTGGATCAGGGTCAGGTTGGGATCGACCTCGATTTCCTTGCCATCGATCCTGATTGTCCGCAATTCGGCCATCATTCCATCCTTACTTGGCACTCAGAAGCGATCCGCTGACCGTCTTCCGTGCGATTTCGTCCCGCCCAAGGCGGCAATAGCTTTCGGCATCGCCTTTGACCACACCGTTCCGCGCCATGTAATCGTCGGCAACCGCATAGACGCGTTTCTTGGCCGCATCGTCATCGATATAGCTGACAATCTCATCATGGTCATAGCCCTTTGAGCGGGCATAGTCATACAGCTTGCGGGCCTGACCAAAGGCGAAAAGCCTGCGCCCCTCGATCGAGGGGCATTCCTTGCGGATCCTGTCAGCGATACGCGCCGCGATCAGCCGGTCGTTGATGTATTTTTCCTGCGACAGAGGCACCGGCTGCGCGGCAGCAGGCAGTGCGGTCGCGCCTAGCAAGGCCGTAACGACCCCCGGCAACATATATGCCCCCACGCCACGCATCAGCCCGCCTTCCGGTCGCAACCGCGCGTCCGCCACAGCCGCGCCTGTTTCAGCCATGACCAGCCAAAGGCATGGTCGCCGTCGCCATGTTCGCGCATGTGATCCAGCCGCGCCAGCGCCTCGTCCAGCGTCGGCTTGTGCCCGGCAGGCACCCACCACATGACGAAATGCATCTGGCCCAGCAGTTCAAACCACTCGGCCCGGCGTTCATAGAATTGCCGGTGCGCGGTCTGCCAGACGAATTTTTCCAACGATTCCGCGTTTTCCCAGACCGTCAGGTTGGAAACGAATTGCGGATCGCCGCCGATCTTGTTTTCGGTATTCCCGGTCCCCGGCTCGCCCGAGCCTTCCATCATCCAGACGAAACCCGGCATCCGCCTGCCCATGCCGTTGATCCGGTCCAGCCCCGCCATGAACTCGGCCACGCGCGGATCGCCGGTCGGCGCGACTAGCCGGCCTACATTCAGCTCTGCGAGATGATGACCGGGTTTCTGCATCAGAACACCATCACCAGCGTCAGGATCGCCATGACCAGATAACACAGCATCGACGCGGCATAGGCCATCGAGCGCGGACCGGTATAGGGATCGCCCTTGCCGCTGACGTGAAAATACAGCATCGCCAACCGCGCCACGATCACCAGCGAGGCCAGCCAGTTCACCCAATGCGGCGACACCCCGGCCAGCATCGCGGCAACCGTCACCGCCACAAAGACCGGCAGCGATTCGGCGGCATTCTGCTGTGCGCGATGCAGGCGATAGGCACGGCTGGCATAGTCCTCAACAGGCGTCCCGCCGGGCGCGACGCCATCCTTCATCTTCGCCGTCGCCGCAATCGGAGCCAGCGCCATCGCGATCAGCGCGAACAGGACCAGCGAGGCAATCGCATGCCCATATGGCGCGAACTCTGTCATCACTCGGCCGCCATGGCGCCCATGCGCCCGGTGCGTTTGGCCTTGATGCGGTCCTCGATTTCCTCGCGGAAATTGCGGATCAGGCCCTGAATCGGCCATGCGGCGGCGTCGCCAAGGGCGCAGATCGTGTGGCCCTCGACCTGCTTGGTCACATCCAGCAGCATGTCGATTTCCTCGACCTCGGCCTCGCCCTTTACCAGACGCTCCATCACCCGCATCATCCAGCCGGTGCCTTCGCGGCAGGGCGTACACTGGCCGCAGCTTTCATGCTTGAAGAATTTCGACAGCCGCCAGACCGCCTTGATGACATCGGTGTCCTGATCCATCACGATCATGCAGGCGGTGCCGAAGCTGGATTTCATCGACCGCATCCCGTCGTAATCCATGATGGCATCTTCGCACATCTCGGCGGTCAGCACGGGGCAGGATGCGCCGCCGGGGATCACCGCCTTGAGGTTCTTCCACCCGCCGCGCACGCCGCCGC
>NZ_JBKEBL010000039.1:0-37262 GCF_047973135.1 Paracoccus sp. (in: a-proteobacteria) | reverse complement strand
TGAACATCGTGCCCGACAAGGCCACCGTCGAATTTGAGCTGCGGCATGTCGGCGGCGACGATCCGGCCGATTTTCTCGGGCGGCTGACCCTTGGGATCGAACAGTTGCTGCGCCCCTATCGGCAGATCTGCCCCGAGGCGGAAATCATCGTTGAAACCACCAATGCCTATCCGGGTCTGGCGCTCGGCAAGGATGATCCTGCGGTTCACCGGGTTGCCGCATTCAGCGGACATGACGCGCCGATCAAGGTCGCCTATGGCACGGAGGCCGGTTTTTTCGCGGATATTGGTATTCCGACGGTCGTTTGCGGGCCGGGCGATATGGCCGGGCAGGGGCACAAGCCCGACGAATATCTTGAAGCCGCCCAGCTTGCGGCCTGTGACCGGATGCTGGACCGGGTGCTTGCAAGTCTGGTCTGACCCAGGTGTCAGGATCATTTACAAATCCGCCATACCGCGACAGGCTGACGCATGTAAAGAGGCCGCCTTGCCGGAAACCGGTTTCGGGGCTGATGGCCTTGGAACCGGGGTGGGTGATGCAACTGCGCTATACCTTGAGGCAACTGGAATATTTCGTCGCGGTGGGGGAAACCGGCAGTATCGCCGCTGCATCGCAACAGGTGAATGTGTCGTCGCCATCCATATCGGCGGGGATTTCCCAGCTTGAGGATGAGCTGGGGGTAAAGCTGTTCGTCCGGCATCACGCGCAGGGCCTGACCCCGACTCTGGCGGGCCACAAGCTGCTGGATCAGGCGCAGACGGTTCTGCGGCAGGCCGGCGCGTTGCGCGATCTTGCAAGCGATCTTTCGGGCAGGGTACGCGGGCCTCTGGCGATTGGCTGTCTCAGCACCTTTGCGCAGGTCGTGCTTCCCGGTCTGCGCCGCAGCTTTGTCGGGCAATATCCCGAGGTGCGCGTGACCCAGGTAGAATGCGATCAGGCCGAGCTTTTCAGCCTGCTGCGTCAGGCCAAGATCGACCTGGCGCTGACCTATGACCTTTGCTTGCCAAAGGATCTGCAGTTCACGCCGATGATCGAATTGCCGCCGCTGGTCGCATTGGGCACGGAACACCCTCTGGCCCATCTGCCGGAAATAACGGTGCAAGAGCTGGCAGGCTATCCGATGGTGCTGCTGGATTTGCCGCTGAGCTCGGATTATTTCCTGTCATTTTTCTCGAATGAGAACCTGCGCGCGAATGTCGTCGAACGGACCCGCGATGTTGCCGTGATGCGCAGCCTTGTGGCCAATGGCTTTGGGTATTCGATTGTCAATGTCAGACCGATGCACGATGTCGCGCCCGACGGCAATCCGATGAAATTCGTGCCTCTGGCCGGTCGGCAGAGGGCGATGAAGCTGGGGCTGCTGATGACCCGCGGGGTTGACAGAAGCCGCCTGCACAGGACGTTCATCGACAGCGCACAGGACTGGATCAGGGCGCAGCAGGTCAGGTGGCATGGCCAAATCGTCCGGGGCGGGGACAAGCGCATCACCCATGTGCCCGGATAATGATCATGCCGCTTTGCGAGGAGTTCTATAAATTAAATCAATATATTTATAGCTAATATTGACTGTATTTATGTAACGCCGAGTCCTACGCTATGGAAAGACCACAAAAGGATCTCTCCATGCAACCACTCGACATGATCCGTTCCAGAATGCGGATCCCGCTGATCGGTGCGCCGCTATTCATCGTCTCTTATCCCGAACTGGTCGCGGCGCAATGCAAGGCCGGGATCATCGGATCGTTTCCGGCGCTGAACGCGCGGCCTGAATCGGAACTGAAAAACTGGATCGAAACGCTTCAGGAAGATCTTGCGAAATGGGATCGTGACAACCCGGACCGGCCCTCGGCGCCATTTGCCGTCAACCAGATCGTCCACCGCTCGAATGAGAGGTTGGATCACGATATGGGCGTCTGCGTCGATTACAAGGTGCCGGTCATCATTTCATCGCTTGGCGCGCGGCGCGAGGTGAACGAGGCGATCCATGGCTATGGCGGGATCGTGCTGCATGATGTGATCAATAACCGCTTTGCCCACAGCGCCATCGACAAGGGTGCCGACGGGCTGATCGCGGTTGCTGCCGGGGCGGGCGGGCATGCGGGGATGCAGTCGCCCTTTGCGCTGATCCAGGAGATCCGGGAATGGTTCGACGGGCCGCTGGCTTTGTCCGGGGCCATTGCCAACGGGCGTTCGCTGCTGGCGGCGCAGGCGCTGGGTGCCGATTTCGGCTATGCCGGGACGCTGTTCATCGCCACGCAAGAGGCCCATGCCTCGCCGGAATACAAGGCCGCGATTACCGAACACAGCGCCGAGGACATCATCTATTCCAACTATTTCACCGGTGTTCACGGAAACTATCTCAAGCCGTCGATCGAAGCGGCGGGGATTGACCCTTCGGTGCTGCAATCGGGCGACCCCGAGAAGCTGAAGGTGCTTCAGCATCGTTCGGTCGGCACGAACAAGGCATGGAAAGATATCTGGGGCTGTGGTCAGGGGATCGGGATCCTGCATGATGTTCCGACGGTGGCCGCAGTGGTTGACCGGCTGGAACGCGAATATGACGACGCGCTGGCAAAGACGCGCATGCTGAAGGCCGGGTAAGACCGGCCAACCAAACAGGAGGAGGATCGAGATGACCGAACAGATCAACCGCAGGGAAATTCTGGCGGGGCTGGGGGTGGCCGGACTGGCCGGCGCGCTGGCACCGTTACCGGCATGGGCCGAAAGCTTTCCGTCGAAACCGGTCACGCTGGTCGTGCCATTTTCCGCTGGCGGCGGGGGCGATTTCGCCGTGCGCCTGGTCGGCACCGCCCTGGCCAAAAACCTGGGCGTACCGGTGAATGTGGAAAACAAGCCCGGAGGCGAGGGTGTGATCGGTGCCACAGCGGTGGCGCGGGCAAAGCCTGATGGTTATACGGTTCTGTTCGCCACGCCGACCTCGATGAACTATGCCCCGGCCATTCACCGGACACGGCCCCCTTATGATCCGACTAAGGATTTTCGCGCGGTCAGCACCTTTGCGTCCTTTGTGTTCACGCTGTGCGTCAATGCCGAATTGCCGGTCACGACGCTGGCCGAGTTCGTGGCCTATGCCAAGGAAAATCCGGGCGATGTCAGCTATGGCACCGGCGACGCGACCTCGATCATCGCGTTTGAACAATTCGCCCGCGCGGCGGGGATCGAGCTGCTGCACATTCCCTATAACGGCACAGCCGAGGCCGAGGCGGATCTGGTGGCAAATCGTATCCAGTGCATGTTCCTGAGTACCAGCGGCGTGAAAAAGTTGGGCGATGCGATCCGACCGCTGGCCGCGCTTTACCCTGAACGCACCGAAATCGTTCCCGATGTGCCGACTTTCAAGGAACTTGGTTATGGCGCGGTCGATCTGTTGCCGTGGTCAGGCTTTTTCACGACCGGCGGCGCCCCGGATGAGGCCGTGAACGGCATGTCCGCGGCGCTGCAACAGGTTCTGGCGGAACCAGAGCTGGTGGCAAAATTTGCCGAATTCGGGAACGTGGTTGAGGGCAGCGCGCCAGAGGTGCTGGATCAGGTTCTGGCCGAACAATTGCAGGTCTGGCGCGACATGGTCGATGCCGCAGGCATCGCAACCGACTGATAGACGTGACAGCCTGCCCGCGCCACGGCGGCGCGGGCAGAGTTCTGAAAGTGACACATGCCCCACCTTTCCGAGAACGCCCGGACTGCCGGATCACGCACGGCGCTGATCGAGGCCGAAACCGGCCGACATACCGATTTTGCCACGCTTGACGCGATGGTCAACCGTACCGCCCGTCTTTTGATCGGGCTGGGGGCCGAACGCGGCGGGAATATCGCCATCTGCCTGCCCAATATCCGCGAACTTGCAGTGCTGATCCTCGCGGCGCAGCGCAGCGGAAGCTATTACACGCTGATCCCCTCCAGCGCCTCGGCGAAGGACGTCGCCTATTTCGTGCAGGACAGCGGTGCAACGCTGTTGCTGACTGACGCGGAAACCGCCGGTGCCGTTGCTGCCGAGGGCTCGGTGCCCGGCACGGTGCAGACCATTGCGCTGTCAGCCGACGGTGCGGGGTCGCTGGAGGCGCGGATCGCCGATCATCCGCCGGTCCCGCATCCGGCCTTTGCGGCGGGAACCGAGATGAACTATTCCTCGGGTTCGACCGGGCGGCCCAAGGGCATCCGTCGTCCGCTGCCGGACAGGCCCTGGGACGCGCCGGATCCGCGCAACGTGGCAGTCGCCGCAAGCTGGGGCATCGGCGCGGATGCCGTGCTGCTGAATACCTCGCCGCTGTATCACAGCGCACCGCATCGCTTTCTGGCCACATCGGTCGAAGCCGGGGCCTGTCACGTCCTGATGCACCGGTTCGATGCGGCCACGGCGCTGGACGCGATCGAACGCTGGCGCTGTACGCATTCCATCTGGGTGCCGACGATGTTCCACCGTCTGCTTACCCTGCCGGACGACGCCCGCAACGCAAGGGATCTGTCGTCGATGCGGATGGCGATTCATGGTGCCGCGCCTTGCCCTGTGCAGACCAAGCAGGCGATGATCGACTGGTGGGGGCCGGTGCTGCTGGAATACTATTCCGGTACCGAGGGTATCGGCTCGACCCTGATCACCAGCGCGGACTGGCTGCTGCACAAGGGATCTGTCGGCAAGCCGACCGACAGCGTTGTCCACATTCTCGGCACTGACGAGACCCCGCTGCCCGCGCGCGCCGAGGGCACCGTCTATTTCGAAAGCCCGGCGACCTTCAGCTATTGGAAAGCTTCGGAAAAGACCCGTGCCAGTATCAGCCGTCAGGGCTGGAAAACCTTCGGCGATACCGGTTATGTGGACGAGGACGGGTATCTCTATCTGACCGGTCGCAATAATTTCACCATTAATTCAGGCGGCGTGAACCTGTATCCGCAAGAAATCGAGGCGGCGATCCTGACAGCGCCGGGTGTGGCCGATGCGGTGGTTATCGCGATACCGGACGCGGATTTCGGCGAACGCGCCGTGGCATTGGTGCAGCTTGATGCCGCCGGGGCGGACGATGCCGCGCGGCTGGAAGCGCTGCGCCAGCAGGTGCGCGCCGATCTTGGCCCGATCAAGACGCCGAAAGCCTTTCACGTCGTAAGCAGCACGCAACGCACCGAGACGGGCAAGCTGAAACGCACCGAGATCCGCGACGCGTTTTTGCGTGGCACGATCGAGATCACGGAGAGTATCTGAAGCACTGCCAAAAAGACCAGTTTCGACGGAGGAGGAGAAAAGATGTCGGGAAAGCGCCAGTCCGAGATGATCGGAGGGATGTCACTTGTCGTATTTGGTACTGCGGTTGCGTTCTATGCCTTGGCCAATTACCAGCTTGGCACCTTGCGACAAATCGGGCCGGGGTTTCTGCCGGTGGTGCTTGGGGCGGCGCTTGCGGTTCTTGGGCTGATGATCGCCTGGGTGGCGCGGCCCGCCCAGATCGCCGGGGTCCGGCGGATCAGGCCCGGCAACGTCGCAGCGATTACGGCCAGCGTGATCGCCTTTGCCCTGCTGATCGAACGGGCAGGCTATGTCGCAGCCGTATTCGCCACGGTGCTGATCGCGACGCAGCCATGGGATCGCGGCGGCTGGCCCCTGCGCATGTCCATCGCGGCAGCGGCTGCGGGGTTCGTGGGTCTGATTTTCGACATGGGATTGGGCATGTCGATCCATGCCTTTCCGGGCTGAGGGGGCAGGGTCATGAACAATGCTGCCGATATTCTTCAGGGGCTGAACACGCTGCTGCAATTTTCGACGCTGCTAAGCTGTTTCTCGGGGGTGTTTCTTGGCACGCTGATTGGCGTTCTGCCGGGGATCGGGCCGCTGGCCGCGCTGTCGCTGCTGATGCCGCTGACCTATTACATGGGTGCCGCCGATGCGCTGATCTTTCTGTCGGGCATCTATTACGGCACCCAATACGGGGGTGCGATCACCTCGATCCTGCTGAACATTCCGGGCACCGCAACCTCGGCAGTGACCTGTATCGAGGGCAATCCGATGGCGCGGGCCGGACGCGGGCGCGAGGCGCTGACTGCCGCCATCGGGGCCTCGTTTTTCGGTTCGATGGCCGGTATCGCCGTGATCCTGCTTTTCGCGCCGCTGCTGGCGAAGTTCGGGCTGATGTTCGGGCCGGCGGAATATTTCGCGGCGATGTTGCTGGGCCTGATCGCCTCGGCCTCGGTGGGCGGGGGTTCGGTTCTCAAGAACCTTGCGATGGTGATTGCGGGCGTACTGCTGGGCCTTGTCGGGCTGGACGCAAATTCCGGGGCACCGCGCTTTGATTTCGGCCTGCCGCAGCTTTACAACGGCCTCAGTATCGTGGCGCTGGCGATGGGTGCCTTTGGTCTGGCCGAGATCATGGGCAATATCAACATCACGCGTTATGTCGAGGGCGGGATCGACCTGAAAGGCAAGACCGGCAGCTTCTGGCGGCCGCTGATCCGGGGGATATGGCGCCCGGTCCTGCGGGGCACCGCGCTTGGTTCGTTCTTCGGCACCCTGCCGGGCACCGGGCCGGGAATCTCGTCTTTCATGGCCTATGCTGCGGAAAAAAAGCTGGCCCGGCAGCCCGAACGCTTTGGCAATGGCGCGGTCGAGGGCGTGGCCGCGCCCGAGGCGGCCAATAACTCGGCCTCGATGACGGCGTTCATTCCGACGCTGATGCTGGGCATTCCCGGCGAGGTGGTCATGTCACTGCTGCTGGGGGCGATGATCATCCACGGTATCCAGCCCGGACCGCTGCTGATGAACACGAACCCCGATGTGTTCTGGGGTCTGATCTTCAGCTTTGGGCTTGGCAATATCCTGCTGGTGATTCTGAACCTGCCGCTTCTGCGGCTGTGGGTCTCGGTACTGAAAGTGCCGTTCAACCTGCTTTATCCGGTGATCGTGGTGCTGGTCTGTGTCGGCACTTACAGCGTGTCGAACAGCGCTTTCGACCTGTATGTGGTCGCGGCGGCGGGGCTGGTCGGCGTGCTGCTGCTGCGGGGCGATTTCAGCCCCGCACCGCTGTTGCTGGGCTTTGTCCTTGGGCCGATGGTCGAAACCAATTTCCGCCGTGCCATGCTGATGGCGCGCGGGGATCTGGCAAAGATGGTGTCCGGCCCTATCACGGCGGTTTTTCTGGTCTGCTGCCTTACCCTTTTGATCGTCACGATCCGGTCGGAACTGCGCGACCGGCGTGCTGGAACGGAGTGATTCATGCCCGCAATCGAAACCCGTCAGGATGGCAGCATCCTGATCGTGACCCTGAACCGGCCCGAGGCTTTGAACGCCTGGAACACCGAGCTGATCCACGGTCTGAATTCTGCCTGGCAGCGGCTGGCGGAGGATCCGCAGCTTCATGTCGGGCTTCTGCATGGGGCGGGGCGCATGTTCACCGCCGGGCTGGACCTGAAAGAGGTGCCGCGCGACGGTATTCTGGGCATTCCGAACATGACGGTATCCTGCGCCAAGCCGATTCTGGTCGCTGTCGAGGGGGCCGCAATCGGCTATGGCTCGGTCACGGCGATGTTCGCCGATATGGTTTTTGCCGGGGAAAGCGCCTATTTTCTGTACCCCGAGGCACGGATGGGGGTCTTTCAGGGGCTGATGGGCGGTTTTCCGGGGCGCGTGCAATACAAGGCCGGGCTGCAATGGCTGTTGACCGCTGACAAGCTTGGTGCCGCGCGGGCCCGAGAGATCGGCCTTGTCAACGAGGTGGTGCCCGACGGCGCGGCCTTTGATCGCGCGCTGGAGGTCGCCCGCCAGATTGCCGCCAATGCGCCGTTGGTCGTGCAGGCAATCAAGCAGATCGCGCTTGGCACTGTGACAAAAGGGCCGATGGAGGCCAATCTTGCCCATAACCGGTTGATCGAGACCGTGATGTCCAGCGATGATGCCGCCGAGGGGCTGGAGGCCGCGCGCCAGCGTCGGCCGGCGAAATTCCGCGGCACCTGACGCGCGGCGCGATGGCGCGCCCGGACGCCAAGAGGATTGCCCATGGCCCTTGTGCTTTCGGAACTGCGTTATTTCGTCGAACTGGCGAACCATCTCAGCTTTACCGCAGCGGCCGAGGCGCTTGGGGTGACGCAGCCAACGCTGAGTACCTCGATCAAGCAGCTTGAGGCCAAGCTGGGGCAGCGCCTGTTCGACCGTGACACCCGTGGCGTCCGCCTGACCGCCTTCGGGCACGAAGCGTTGCGCCTGTCGCTTCGCCTGATCGAGAGCGCCCGGATGACAGAACAAGAGCTGGACGATTTCGCGCAGGGCCGCATCGGGCGGTTGCGGCTGGCGGGGCCGTCGATCCTGTTCGCGACGACGCTTCAGGACGCGATGGTGACGTTCAAGCGCCAGAACGATGCGGTCGTTCTTGAAATCGAGGATACCGATGGCGACAGCGCGATCCAGATGCTTTTGCGCGATCTGGCCGATTTCGCCGTTGTTCCCTATCAGATCGAACATTCGCAGATCGTGCCGCAGAAGATCGGCGAAATGCGGGCGGTGGCGGTGTTTCACCCCGCGCATCAGGCCGACATTCCTGCCTCGGTCAGGTGGGACGATCTGTCCGACCAGAACGTCATCATCCTGAAATCGCGTGACGGGGCAGGGCGTCAGTTCAACGCCGACCTGCTGGAACGCGGCACCATCTTTCGCCATATCTACCGGCTGAACGAATTTCCGGCGGTCAAGGGATTGATCGAAGCGGGCTTCGGCGTTGGCATCATGTCCAATCTCAGCGCCAGCCAGTTACCGCCCCCCTTTGTCCATGTGCCGATCAGGGCACCCGAGCAGGGGCTGGACATCATGATCTGCCGGTCCGCGCTGCGCGGCCAGACCCCGATCATGGCCCGCTTTCTGTCGATCCTGCGCCGCGTCCAGCAGACCTGACCATGCCGGGCCGGGTCAGACCGGCAGGTCGCGACCGGCGGCGATGGCCTCCATGGTGATCAGCGAGGTCACGTTCTCAAGCTCCAGCTTGCTGATCAGCCGCTGATAGACCTGATCAAAGCCGTCCATATCCGCCGCCACGACCTTGAGGATATAATCGTATTCCCCGGCGATGCGGTACATGTCGATGACCTGCGGGATGGCCAGCACCTCGCGGCGAAAGCTGTCCAGCCATTCGCGTGAATGGTGGCGGGTGCGGATCATCATGAACACGGTCAGCGCCAGCCCCAGATCTTGCGCGTCCAGCCGGATCGTGTGGCCCTTGATCACGCCATCCGCCTGCAACCGGTTCAGCCGTCGCCAGCAGGCATTCTGGCTTAGCCCCACCGCTTCGGCCAGACTGCGCTGCGGTTGCGAGGAATCGCGTTGCAGCGCCCTGAGGATGCGGCGATCCATTTCATCAAGTTTTGGCAAATTTTCGTTCATATGAACGAATATAATTGGAAAGCCTGGTAATTTCGATAGATTTTACTGCCGTTCGCCTTGGTAAATTCCTGACATCAACCAAGGAGGCCGACCATGCCTGACATGCCCTTTTTCGATCACTTTCGCAGCCAGTTCGATCGTCCCGACAGGATCGAAAGCCTGCGCGCCGGACTGATCGGCGAGGGCCTGACATTCGAAGGACCATTCGGCCCGCGTACGCTGATCTATGCTGACTATGTTGCTTCGGGGCGTGCCCTTCGGCAGGTCGAGGACACGATCCTTCACGAGGTTCTGCCGCTTTATGCCAACAGCCACACCGAGGGGTCGCATTGCAGCGCCTTCATCACCCGGCTGCGGCGCGACGCGCGGGCGGTGATCGCGCGGCATTGCGGTGCCGATGACAGCCACGCGACGATTTTCACCGGTTCGGGCGCGACGGCGGGGCTGAACCGGCTTGTCCACCTGCTTGGCGTGACGGATGACGTGGCTGCGGGGCGTGCGCCGCTGATCCTGATCGGCCCGTACGAGCATCATTCGAACATCCTGCCGTGGCGCGAAAGCGGTGCCGAGATGGTCGAGATCAATGAGGATCCGCAGCGCGGCGGCCCCTGCCTTGCCCATCTGGAACAGCTTTTGCGCAGCGCGGCGGGCCGTCCCGTCATCGGCGCGTTTTCGGCTGCCTCGAATATCAGCGGGATTCTGACCGATACTGTGGCCGTCACGCGATTGCTGAGGCAGTACGGGGCGCGTGCGGTCTGGGATTACGCAGGCGGCGCGCCCTATCTGGCGATGGATATGGCGGTGGGCTCTGATCACGAAAAGGACGCTATCGTGTTTTCGCCGCACAAGTTCATCGGCGGGCCGGGGGCGTCGGGCATTCTGATCGTCCGAAAATCCGCGCTGCGCCGTGATGTGCCGGTCTGGCCCGGCGGCGGGACGGTCAGCTATGTCTCGCCCTGGGGGCAGGATTACGCCGCCTCGCCCGAAGCGCGGGAAGAGGCGGGCACGCCGAATGTGGTGGGCGACATCCGTGCCGCGCTGGTGGTTCTGGTAAAAGAGGCGATGGGTCAGGATTGGCTGGATGCGCGCCATACCGCGTTGCGCGCCCGCGCCGCCGTCGCTTTCGCGGGGCTGCCCGGATTTCGCTATGCCGGTGATCGCGGCACGGCCCCGGCGCTGCCGTTCTTTGCCTGCTGGCTGGAATCCGCGTGTGGCCTGCCATCGCGGCACGGCGCGATGACACGCGCGCTGTCCGATCACTTTGGAATTCAGGCACGCAGCGGTTGCGCCTGTGCGGGGCCTTACGGACATCGCCTGTTCGGCATCGACCGCGCCGGAAGCGAGGCTATCCGCGCCCGTATCCGGGCAGGCGATGACGATGCCCGACCGGGCTTTACCCGCTTCAACCTCAGTGCGCTGATGAGCGATGAGAAGGTGGATACGATCCTTGCAGCCATATCGGAACTGGCGCGCAACCCGGATGCCTATCTTCGGACGCCCGCCAACAGCGGCATTCCGCCCGAAGGAACGCCCCGGCAAACCGGATGAGGCCGGGTGCCGCGTCGCAACAAGGATCGTGCCCGAGCGTGGCGTTATCAGCGGATCGCGATATCGACGCGCTGGCTTTCGCCGCTGCTGCCGGGGATTTTCAGCCAATATTGGCCGGGTTTGATGGCCAGAAACTCGATCTGCATGGTTCCGGCCTCGTCGAACTCTACGCTTTCCAGACCGAAGGGGCGGATTTCCAGCCCGTTCACCACGACCTCGTTCACCCAGATCGCACGAAAGAAGCCGGGGCCCTCCAGCGCCAGTTCACCCGTGCCGTCGGCGGTGATTTCCAGTTCATAAAGCATGCCGGATGTCAGTTCGACTGGCCCCTCGGCCAGCGGTTTGCCGACCGACAGGGTGATTTCCGGCATTTCTCCCTTGTTATTGTTCGACAAAACTCCGGCGAAACCCAGGTCATGCGCGGCGGCGGGCAGGGTGAACAGGGCGAACAGGATCGACGGAACAAGGCGGTTTTTCATTGTGATTTCCTTTTTTGGGGGATGGTCATGGCCGCAGGGTGGCGGGCTGGCCATGCAGTTCCAGGATGCGGCTGGCCAGACGACCGGCCTCGGTCGGCGCATGGGTGACAAGGATGGTCGCGGGGCGGGCCTCGGCGATCAGGGTTTCGGTCAGCGCCATCATCGCATCGGCCATTTCGGCATCCAGCGAGGCGAAGGGTTCGTCCATGATCAACAGTTCGGGGCGGCCCGCAAAGGCGCGGGCCAGCGCAAGCCGCCGCTGCTGGCCAAGCGACAGGTTCAGCGGAAACATGTTCTCACGCCCCCCAAGCCCCACACGGGCCAATGCGGCAAGGGCATCCGCTGCGCCAAGACCCGCATGAACCAGCGTCAGGTTCTGAAGTGCCGTCCGCCAGGGCAGCAGCGTCGGTTCCTGAAACACCACCGCCATGCGTTCGGGGCGGAAGACGGAGCCTCGAAAATCGCGGTCCAGCCCCGCGACGATGCGCAGCGTTGTGGATTTACCGATGCCCGAAGGCCCCAGCAGGGCAACCGTCTCGCCTCGCGCGACCTGAAAGCGGACGTCGCGCAGGACAGGCATCGTGCCGAAATCCTTGGCGCGGATGTCAACGCGGACGGCATCGGACACAGCCGGGCGGGCGAGGCACGATGCCTGCGTCATCGTACATCCGCAAACAGCCCCTCGGGGACCGTATCGGCCTGACCTACCAGTTCCGCCCCGCCCAGTTCGGCCATCAGAGCCAGCAGTTTGCCCGCCGCATCGGCATCGACCGGCCCGCGCGGCGGGATTCCCGCCAGCCAGTCGGTGCGAAGCTGATCGAATTGCGCGTCGTCATCGGCATTCATCATCGGGCGGATCGCGTCCCATGCGGCGGGGTCGCTGGCCAGCAGATCCTTGGCATCCCGGCTGGCATCGTAAAAGGCCTGCGCCAGTTCCGGATGATCGGCAAAGAAGTCGTCCTTGAAGTAATAGCCCAGCAGCGGCACATCCGGGTCCAGCCCAAGCGCCGTTGCCGCCGTCTCGACCGAGATCAGTTCGGTCATGCCCGCAGCCTTCATCTTGGCCAGAAAATGCCAGAAATTGATCGCGCCGGCATAATCGCCCGACAACGCGGATTTGAAGATCAGCGGCGGCGCGCCAAAAACCTGTTCGGTCGCGGCTTTCAGATCCATGCCATATTCCTGCTGCGCATAGGCCCGCAGGATCAACCAGCTTTTGTCCAGCGGCCCGCCGGCGATCCCGATCTTTCCACCGTCAAGATCCGTCAGTCGCGCCGCGCCGCCCGCTGGAACGACCAGCCCGCCTACCGCGCGGGAATAGGGGATAACCACGTAATCGCGCCCCTCGGCCCGCTGGCGGGCGACCCAGATCCAGTCGGCGACAGCGAAATCGGCCTCGCCGCCCTCGACCGCGATGCGGGTCGCTCCGTTATCGGCATAGGGCTGCATCACCAGCTTGAAGCCATGTTTCGCGTCCAGCCCGTTGCGGATGATGGTTTCCAGTTCCCAGTTGACGGTGCCGATCTTCAGCGTGGCGGCGCGGATGACCGGCACGTCCAGAGGCGTGACGCCAGCCGTCAGGAACAGCGCGAAAACCGCGATCAGAAAGCGTTTGATGATCATTCCCGTTCCTCGCGCTTCATGGCGTGACCGCAACTCCCCAGGGCTGCTGGCCCACGGCGATGGATTGCAGGGCCTTGTTGCTGGCGACCTCGATCACCGTCACGTCGTTGGAATTGCCGTTGGTGGTCAGCAGATATTCCTCACCCGGCGTGAAGGCCATCTGCCAGACACGCTGCCCGACCAGAATGTAATCGACCACCTCAAGGCTGGCTCCGTCGATCACCGCCACCCGGTTCGCCGGACCAAGCGCCACAAAGATCTTGCTGCCATCCTGCGTCGCCTTCACGCCCACCGGTTGCAGCCATTCGGGCTGCACGCCCGGCACCTCGAAGCTGATTTTGTGGCTCAGCGTGGGGGTGCCATCCTCGGCGATGTCGATCACGCTGACTGTGCCGCCGATTTCTGCGCTGACGAACAGGCGCTTGCCATCGGCGGCATATTCGGCATAGCGCGGGCGCTGATCGACCAGAATGTTATGCTTGATCTGATAATCCCCGGTCGAGATGAAATGCGCCATATTGGTGGTTTCCGACGTGTTCACCACCCAATTCGTGTCGGGCGAGATCGCCATCCCCTCGGGTTCGACACCCACCGGCACCTCTGCAAGGACCGAATGCGACTGCGTATCCGTCACCGTGACCAGATTGTCGTCCTCATTGGCGATATACAGCGGGTTGCCCGAGGGGTCGATCACGAAAAGCTCGGGGTCGGGGCCGGATGGCAGGGTGTACAGTTCGGCATAGGTTTCGGTGTCAAAGACGCGCACGGCGTCGTCATCCGAGGCGCAGACGTAAAGAAGCGCGCCGTCAGGTGACAGGGTGATCCCGCGCGGGCGGTTGCCGCCGGGAAATTCCTCGATCACCTGCCAGGTGTCAGTGTCGATCACCGTGATCGTATTGCCGCGTTCGTTCGACACGAAAGCCTTGCCCGCCTGGGCAGTCGTCGCGGTGCCGGTCAGCAACAGGGCAAGCAGAAGCGGTTTCATGGCGGTCCTCATTCGAATGCGGTGCAGGCGGATTCGGGGCGGTCCAGCCCCAATGTGTCCAGAGGCGAACTTTGGTGCAAAAACCCCTCTTGCGGGCTGACGCTGACAGTGATGCGCCCGTCATACAGCAGGATCGGCTGGCGAAGCTGGCCGTTCCAGTCGCGGAACGTCACTTTCTGACCCTTGAAGGCGGCCAGTTCGAAGGCGTCGGACAGCACATATTCCCTGATCGCCTCAGGATCGGCGCTGCCGGTGCGTGTCACCGCCTCGCCAATGACGCGCAGGGCCAGCCAGACGTTGTAATCCTCTTCCTGCACCTGCCTGCGGTTCTGCCGTTCGAACCGGGTCTGGAACTGCGTGGCCCCCCATGCCTCATGGGCGCCGTGCATGGTGACGGGGCGCAGACCGGCACTGCCCGCAACGGGGCGCGGTGTCCACAGGTGATAGGGCAGATAGGCCGCGAAATAGTCGCTGGCATCGGCGGCGACCACGACGTCATGCGGTTCGGCCTCTTGCATGAATACCGGCAATTGCTGCTGCACCTGAACATGGCCGGAATCGGTGCGCCGCGCGCCGCCGGTGTCCTGAAACTGCCGTTCGCCGGCGATGGTTGCGCCGAACTTGCGCGCCGCGTTCCGATAAGCCTCGGTCAGGGCCAGATCTTCGGGGTTCGACCCGCCGACCAGCAGCCAGTTGCGCCATTGCTTCCACACCAGAAACTGCGCCACGGCATCGGCCTTCATCGCGTCCGAAGGCGCGATATGCAGCAGGTTGGCGCGGCAATCCGCACCGCGCAGCGCGACATCGGGCGCGCGGGTGTTCAGGACCAGCGCCCCCGCCGCCTGCGCCTGATCGCTCAGGGCCACAAGCTCGGGTGCCCTTGCGTCGATGACGACAAGGCGAACGCCATCCGACAGCATCGCCTCCAGCGCGGTCGCCGCATCCTGAGGCGTGGCGGCAGTGGTGGTGGTCCGGTATTCATGGCCCAGAAATCCGCCGGTGGTGGCGTTATCCTCATCCGCAAGTGCGGCACCAGCAAAACCCAGATCGTCGGGGCGCAGGTCATAACGTGAAATCGGCAGGATTTCGGCGTAATCCACCCGTAAAACGCCGGTATTCACCTCCAGTGCACCGGCGGCGGATGTCGTGAACAGCGTCGCGATCACGGCAAGACATGTGGTGGAATACCTCAAAACGCCCTCTCTCTACGCGCCACCCCGCATACATAGTCAAAGAGGCGGCACTACAAGCCAACCGATACTTTTGGCGCGGTTGCGGCAAGGTGGCGCGCCACGGCACGATGTCGGCAGTTCGCAACCGACGCCGGGGGGCGGCCATGCCCATGCTGCTGCGCGCGCTTGTCCTGATCACGATGACGGCTTTTCCGGCCGGTGCCGCCGAGAAGGTGGCCTTCTTCGGCATCACGTTTCTGGACGCCTCGCATCTGGGTGCCATCAAGGGCCGGGATCCGGCGGAAACGGCCCGGACCGCGATGCTGGATCAGCTTGTGCGTGACCGGTTCGCGCGTGAAGGCTATGATCTGGTCGCGCTGGATCCGGTTTCGGGCAAACTGGCCGGGATCGCGAATCCGGCACAGTGCAACCGGTGCGATACGCGGATGGCGGTCGAACTGGGGGCGGATTATTCGCTGGTGGGCGAGGTGCACAAGGTGTCGAATCTGATCCTGTCGATGAACCTTCAGCTTCGCGAGGCGGACACGGGCACCATGGTCAAGGGGCTGGCGGTCGATATTCGCTCGAACACGGATGAAAGCTGGCGGCGCGGGATGCAGTATATCCTGCGCTACGCCTTTTTCGGGGAGGGGACGGAATGAGGAATGAGGCGACAAGATATTGCAGGCGCGGATTTCTGGCCCTGGCGCTGATCTGCGCTGCGCTGCCCATTGCCGCGCAAGAATCCTGGGACGCGGTTCGCGCGCAACTGTATGACGACCGCCCCTTGCTGGCCGGGAAAGGCGTGATCGCGCTGGATGCGCCCTATCGCACCGCTGACGACGCGCGAACCCGCGTTGCCGCGCAGATCACCGCGCCCGCTGGTGGCCTGATTTCGCGGGTGGCGGTGGTACTGGACGAAAACCCGATGCCGGTTTCAGCGGATTTCGCGCTAAGCCAGCCCCAGCCCTATTTCTTCTTTGACGCGACGCTGCGCATCAACGGTCCGACGCCGGTGCATGTCGTGGCCGAGATGACCGATGGACGGGTCTTTGTAAGCGGCGGTTTCATCAAGACCAGCGGTCAGGGGGCCTGCGCCGCGCCTCCGGGGTCGGACCCCAAGCTGGCGCTGGCGACCTTGGGACGGATGCGGCTAAGCGTCAGTGACGATCTGCCGGGCGATGCCGGGGCGGTTCTGGCCGGTATGGCCGCGGGTATGAAACGGCTTGAGCTTGACATCTCGCATCCATCGCATTCCGGGATGCAGATGGATCAGGTGACGCTGTTGTTCATCCCCATGCGCTATGTCGAGACGGTCGGGGTCAGCGCAAATGGCACCGACTACCTGCGGATGACGGGCAGTATCTCGCTGGCCGAGGATCCGCAGATAGGCATGTCGGTTCCGGCGGCAATCCGCAGGGTGGATGTAACCCTGACCGACACGGACGGAACGGTCAGTTCGGAGCATACGGAACTGGCCGGTATGTAACCTGCGGCGCGGCGCGACCGGTTGCCCCGAAATTGCCGCAACGGGAAGCGGGCAGGCGCCGGTCCCGGCTAAACAGCATAGGCACATGCCGGGAATGATGATAAAAATGTCCGCAGGGAGGACGCGCTGTGGATATTTTCTCGAAACGCGACGAATCGCGTCGTGAGGACGTGCAGGCAAAGCGCCTTATATCCGAAAATTCGCACACCATACGCAGGCTGGCCGATCAGATCAGCAATGGAGGTTACAGCGCCCGGCTGCGGGAACGCGCCGAGGCAAAGAAGCCGCCACAGCCGCAAGGGCTGATCATTCACGATCTGGGAGGCACCAGGGCCGGGCCGCCGCCCCGACCCTATATCAAGATCAGCCTGAACGGCCGGGTGGTGCTGGCCGATCTGAACAACGGCAAGCAATTGCTGATGCTTGGCGAAATCCGGGGCGGCCCTGCGGGGCGGCGTTTTGTCATCGCGACAGCAGAGAACGGCTTTATCTCGCCGGTGGATGACGACATGGTGTCGTTGATCGGGCATCTGGCCGATACGCCGATCAACCGCAGCTTCAGCGACAAGCATCTGGCGGCGGCCCTGTCCGAGATTCTGGGGCTGTCCTGACAGACCGAACAGCGGCGGGGCAATGCGCCTCGCATTCATCCTAAGCCAGGAAGCGACCGAGCGACGAATGTGGCAATCAAGCTATTTCAACCGCCTGCGCAAGGCCGATTCGGTCTCTGAGGACGGGTACTCGGAATTCCGGACCCGCCGGGCGTGGGAAGATCTGGTCAGCGGGCATCACCAGCCTGCCCAAAGCGGCGTGACAACCGTGCGCAGCGAAATCGCGATGTCGTGGCAGCGCAGCCTGAAGGCGGGTGTGGATGCCAGCAGCCTGCACTCTCGTAAGATTGAGCAAGAGGACGATCTTTACCGTTTAAGGCGAAAAAATGTAGCACTTATGCAGGCCGCGCGTTCGGCCTTTTCGCGGCTGGCCCCACATCTGGCCGAGGCGCGGGCGATCCTGATCCTGACCGACAGTGCGGGCGTGATCATCGAGGCCATCGGCGATCATTCGGTTCTGGACGAGGGCCAACAGATCCATCTGGAAATCGGCGGAATCTGGGACGAAGGGGCCATCGGCACGAATGGCATCGGCACGGCACTGAAAACCGGCAAGCCGACCTATGTGCATGCCGCCGAACATTTCTGTCAGGGTGTGCAGGCCTGGACCTGCGCCGGGGTGCCGATCTTCGACCCGTTTGACCGCAGCGTGATCGGCGTGGTCGATCTGTCCGGCCCGCCCAATATCTTTCGCCCGCATAATATTGCGCTGGTCGTCGCCGCCGCCCGCGAGATAGAGATCGCGCTGGCCGAGCAGCAGCGACAGGAACGCACCGTCCTGCTTGAGGCGCTGCTGAATTCCGACAATGGCCGTCCGGGAAATGGCGTGCTGCTGCTGGACAATGTTGGCCGCATCCTGTTTCGCCGGGGGCTGGACGACCGGCTGTATCAGGGCCGGGCCAGGCTGGCAGTGGGCAAGCAGCTTGTGTCGCTGACCTCAGAGATGAGCGATGGCGAGATCATCGCCGCGCTGCCCCCCGAAATCGAGACCACGGGAATCGAACGGCTTGAGACTGACGGGCACTTGCGCGGCGCGGCGCTGTTCATCAAGCCGCTGGTCCGCACCGGGGTCAAGCTGGACACCGCAGCCATCCGTATCCGCCCGCGGGCCAATGTCGAAGAGGACGAGATCGTCATTATCGGCAGCGCCCCCAAGATGCTTGAGGCGATTGAACTGGCCGAACGCGCGGCAAAGGCCAATGTGACGGTGCTGGTGCAGGGCGAAACCGGCGTCGGCAAGGAACTGTTCGCGCGGCTGGTCCACAGCTTGCTGAACAAGGAAAACGCTCCCTATGTCACCGTCAATTGCGCCGCCGTCTCGAAGGATCTGATCGGCGCGGAACTGTTCGGCCATGCCGAGGGCGCGTTCACCGGCGCGCTGAAGGGCGGCAAGCCCGGCAAGTTCGAACTGGCCGATGGCGGCGTGCTGTGCCTGGATGAAATCGGCGATATGCCCATCGAGATGCAGCCTTATCTGCTGCGCGTGCTGGAACAGCGTGCCGTCTATCGCGTCGGGTGCAGCAAGCGGCGGGCGGTGAATGTGCAACTGGTCGCCATGACCAACCGACAGTTGCGCGACGATGTCGAGACAGGCCGCTTTCGCCGTGACCTGTTCTATCGCATCGGCATCGTGGTGATAGACGTGCCGCCGCTGCGCGAACGCCGCAACGATCTTGTGCCGCTGCTGGATCACTTCAATGACGTCTTTGCCCGGCGTTTCCAACGACCGAAGCTGCATTTTCCGGATCAGGTGATCGACAGCCTGCGCGCCTATCGCTGGCCGGGCAACGTGCGTGAATTGCGCAATCTGGTCGAAAGGCTGGCGATGATGAAAACCGGCAGCGAGGTGACGCCGGATGATCTGCCCGCCGAAATCACCGAGCGCAAGCAGGGTTTCGATCTGTCCATGACCGGGCTTGAACAGCCGGGGCAGGTCAATCTCGAAGATGTCGAGGAAATGGCGATCCGCCGCGCTTTGCAGGCGCAAAAGGGCAACATGACCCGCGCCGCCGCGACCTTGGGAATTTCACGCCCGACGCTGTACCGCAAGATCCGGCAATACAATATTCCCCGCGACTGATGTCTGCGGCCCCGGCGAATGACAGTTTCTGAAGTCCGGAGGCGCCGATATTGCTGCCATTCGGGCGATGGCTGACCGCGTTGGCCACGCCGCGCCCGCCAGCAGACGGACGCCCCGCCGCAGGCGTTTGCAGGGGGTCCGGGGGGCGCACAGCCCCCCCGGCCATCGCGGGACGCAAATCTGCGGCGGTGCCGTCATTCCGGCGACTTGTGACAACGTGTGGCGGCAGTCACCGGCGCGTCAGGCCGCCCAGGATGATGTCGGCATATTGATCGACGATCTGTTCCGCACTCAGCGGCTTGTCGGGGTCGAACCACCTGTGCATCCAGTTGATCCCCGACAGAACCAGCCGACCGGCATTGGCCGTATCGACATCCCGGAAATCCCCGGTCTCGATCCCTTCCCGGATCAGGTCGCGCAGCCTTTGTTCGAACTGATGGCGACGCAGGATGCGCTGCTGCATGCGATGGCGGTCCGGGTCGGTCCAGAAGGCGGTGCTGGCTGCGATCCAGGCCGAGCGGTGTTCGGCAAAGAAACTTGCCGCTGCCAACATGAAGGCGCGCAGACGTTCCGGGGGCGTGCCATCGGCGGGAATGCGCGCTTCGACGAACTCGTTCAGATGTTGGGTCGAATAGTAGGATATGCGGGCATAAATATCGTCCTTGCTTACGAAATGATGGTAAAGCAGGGCTTTGGACACTCCGGCAGCGCTGGCGATATCGCGCATCGATGTCGCAGCAAAACCCTTTTCCGCAAAGATCCGCGCCCCGATCTCCAGCAGGCGGCGCACGCTTTCGCTGGGTTCATCTTCGTGACAGGCATCCGCGCCCGGCTGTTCTGACATGCTGATCGCTTCCAAATCATGTGGCGTCGGACCAGACTGCCAGTGACTGACCGGTCGGTCAAGCCATGCTGTCGCGCCCCAGGGCGCTGCTCCAGCGGGCGGCGACGAAATCGATATAAATCCGCATCTTGACCGGGATGAAGGGGGCCTCGCGATAGGTGACATATATCCCCGTCTCGAAGCTCGTGTTTGTGACCTGAAGATGAGGCAGCAACGCCGCCAACGCGCCCGAGGCGATGTGATCCGCGACCGTATAGTCATCCAGCAGCGCCACCCCTTGCCCCGCCAGCGCCATATCCAGCAACAGCAGCCCGTTATTGCTGGAAAAGGCCGAGGGGACGGGCAGTTCCTCTTCGGTCCGGCCATCGCGAAACCGCCAGAACACCTGTTCATGGCTGATCCAGTAGGTCAGGCAGGCGCAGCGCATCAGATCGGTGGGGCGGGTGATCGGGGCGGTTTTCTTCAGATAACCGGGTGCGGCGACCAATATCCTGCGGCTTTGCAGGATTCGTCGTTGAATCAGACCTTGCTCGGCGGGCGGAGCAATACGGAAATCCAGATCGAAACCGTCCTCATGCAGCCGCATCGCCTGTTCGGACAGGTGCAGATCGACCAGCAGATCGGGATACAGACCGCGAAATTCCGGCAGCAGACGCGACAGAACCGAAACCCCGAACATCGTTCGCGAATGCACCCGCAACAGGCCGCGCGGGGTGTCGTTCAGATCGGTGATGGCGGTCTCGGCGGCCTTGACGCTGGCCAGTATGTCGCGCGCGTCGCGGCGATAGATTTCACCACTTTCCGTCAGCGTCAACGCGCGGGTAGACCGGTGGATCAGCAAGACCCCCAACCGGGCCTCAAGATCGCTGACATGCCGCGCGACGCTGGCCGGCGACAAGCCGTGAAGCCGTCCGGCGGCGGAAAAGCTGCCACTGTCGGCCGTCGCCAGGAAAAGCTCCATCGCGCGCAGTTTATTCATCGGATTTAACCGAATAATGAAAAGCCGAGTTTCAGAATTTCCCTATTATCACAAAAATTGCAATGGCCTACGGTCCTCTTTCAGCAAGACGCAAGAGGAAAACCCATGGATTTCGGCGCATTCATCTTGGCCCAGCAACGCGGCTATCACCAATCTTCGCATCGGGTGATCGCCAATTCCGTTGAACAGACCGTGCTGGCCGAGCAGGCCGGGTTCTCAAACGCCTGGTATGCGGAACATCATTTCAACAATTATTCGCTGTCCCCCTCGCCGTTGATGATGGTCGCCCATTGCGCGGCGCTGACCCGGACCATCCGGCTGGGTTCGGCCGTGTGCATCCTGCCGCTGTATCACGCACCGCGCTTTCTGGCCGAAATCGGGCTGGTCGATTCGCTTTCGGGCGGCAGGCTGGAACTGGGCATCGGATCGGGATACCAGCAATTCGAATTCGAGCGCTTCGATACGTCGCTGGCCGAGTCCGGCAAGATATTCGAGGAATATCTGGATGTGATCCCCAAGGCCCTTGGCCAGAAGATTTTCGAACATCACAGCGACTATCTGAACATTCCGCCCAGTTCCATCGCGACCCGGCCCATGCAGGATCCGATGCCGCCGGTCTGGATCACCACGGGCAATCCGAAACTGCGCGAGCGCGCCTTTCGTGACGGGCATAACCTGTTCGTGACCGCGCTGCTGAACGGCACCGACGCGATCCGGCACCTGCGCGGGCAGATCGACGAATCCCGCGAAAAGTCGGGGGCGGATGGCGCGCATACGCGAATCGGGTTCCTGCGGTGCGGCTATGCCAGCGACAATGATGCGGAAATCGACGCTTATCTGGAAAACGCTTTGTTCCAGCGGCGGCTGTCCTTCAGCTTGAAGGCGCGAACCCAGCAGACCGATGACGGCTATCTGATGAAAGAGGTTCCGACCGCTGGCGATCCGTCGATCGCGGATCTGCGCGCCAATCTGCCGGTGGGCAGCCTGAACCGGGTGATCGAACGGCTGATCGAAGAGATCGAGATCCTGCGCCCCGACCATATCGCCCTGCAAACGCAACTGGGCGATTTCGATCAGGCAACCATGCTGAAACAGATGGAACTTTGGGGCGACAAGATCATTCCGGCAGTCACCAAGGCGGTCGGCGGCAAAAGCGCGTCACTGTCGGCGGCAGGATAGCCCGCCGCGTGGCCTGTTTCTGAAAGCCCGCTATTCCTGAAAAAACGTCTCCTCGGGCGCGTCGCGGCAGGTCGTGTCCAGCGACGCGACAAGGGCAAGATCGGCAATGGCCTTGGGCATGACAAAGCGAAAGAAATACCGGCAGGTCGTCAGCTTGGCCTGATAAAAGCCGTCCGCCCCGGCTGCGTCGGCCTGCTGCGCGGTGGTTGCCATGCGCAGCCAGATCCAGCCCAGAACCATATGCCCGAACGCATCCAGAAAGACGGTGGCGTTTGACAGGCGCAATTCGTCATCGTCGCAGTCCTGCAACCGCGCAACGGTTTCGGATACCTGCGCCACCGCATCGGCCAGGGCCTGCGCTTCGTCGGCAAGCGCGGCGGGGGCCGAGGCAACGGTTTCTGCGATCAGAGCCTTCAGCATTTCCAGCGACTGCCCCTGCTCGGCGATGATCTTGCGTCCGACCAGATCCTGCCCCTGAATGGCAAAGGTGCCTTCGTGGATATGGTTCAGGCGGTTGTCGCGATACAGGCGCTCGACCGGGTAATCGCGGGTATAGCCATAGCCGCCCAGAACCTGAATCGCCCATTTATTCGCCTCCAGGCAATGCTCGGACGGCCAGGATTTGATCACCGGGGTCAGCAGTCCCAGCAGCCTTTCGGCCTGCGCCGCCTTGTCGCCGCCATTGATCCGGGTTTCATCGACCAGACGCGCGGCATAGAGGCACAACGCCTGCGCCCCCTCGACCGCCGCCTTCTGGGCCAGCAGCATGCGGCGAATGTCGGGATGGCGGATGATCGGCACCTGCGGGGTGGCGGGGTCTTTCTGCCCCAGCGGTCGGCCTTGCAGCCGGGTCCGGGCGTAATCGACGGAATAAAGATATCCCCCAAGGCCCTGCATCGCCGAGGAATAACCGACGCCGATGCGTGCCTCGTTCATCATGTGGAACATGCAGGCCATGCCCCGGCCTTCCTGACCGATCAGATAGCCGATGCTTTCACCCTGTTCTCCGAAATTCAGCAGGCAATTCGTGGTGCCGCGCTGACCCATCTTGTGATTCAGCCCCGCCAGCGCGATGTTGTTCAGTTCGCCCGCCGCGCCGCCGTCATCGACACGTCGCTTGGGCACCAGAAACAGCGAAATTCCCCTTGTTCCCGCCGGGGCCCCCGGCGTGCGGGCCAGAACGAAATGCACGATGTTTTCGGTGATGTCGTGTTCCCCGCCCGAGATCCACATCTTGCTGCCGGTCAGCGCATAGCTGCCATCGCCGCGCGGCGTGGCCCTGGTGGTGATGTCGCCGACCGAGGATCCGGCCTGCGGTTCCGACAGGCACATGGTACCCAGCCAGCGCCCCTCCAGCATGGGCGGCAGAAAGCGGTCCTTCAGCTCGTCCGTTCCAAAGGCCGCCAGCATCTGCGCCGCCGCCATGGTCAGGAAGGTATAGTTCGCGATGCTGGTGCTGGCACAGGCGAACATGCCAGTAGCCGCCATATGCACGATCCACGGTGCCTGTAGCCCGCCCTGTTCATAGTCGAAGGGCAGCGCGAACAGCCCCGCCCCGGCCTGCGCGCCAAGTGCGCGCCCCACGCCTTCGGGCTGGATGACGCGCCCGTCCTCGAAACGGGGTTCTTCGGCATCCACCTGCGCGGCGACGGGCAGGAAATACGTCTCGGCGATCTTTTGGGCGGTGTCCAGCGTCTTGTCCACCGTCTCGCGATCCCAGTCGGAATAATATTCGGTATCAAGAAGTTGCTGAAGGCCAAGGAAATCGTACAGCAGAAAGTCAAGCTGGCGGCGGTCAACGATCATGGACATGGTGGCCTCGTGAGTTACCGAAGATATACGACGGATTTTGTCGGTCTCTGAAAGGGTTGGCACGGGTCCGGCAGTCAGACAAGTCTTGCCGGAATTTCCGTTACGGCATTTCGGAAAATTGGTCCCAATGCCTGTGATTATGCGGGCCGGGGCGGCAAGGGAGGGCAGGCACGGCGGCGACACGCGGTGTGCATTCGCTGATCGCGTCTGGGGCGGTGGATCGTGCGGATCTTCGGATGTCACCTTCCTGACCTGCACCGGTCGGGGTGATTCGCGCGCAACGACAGCTTTGTCCGGGGCGCTGTCGGGGCAGGTGATACAGATGGTTACACCGGGCGCGGGGTGATCGTAACAGGCGTTTACACTTGGCCCCCGAAATCGCGCAGCCTGGGCCGAAAACCGACAAATTCGGGCGTTTTCCTTGCGTCACCTGCAAAGCGCGATACGCTTGGGAAGTGGTTGGAGGAACGCGAACCCGATGATCGGCAACCAGAAATTCAGGGCTGCGCTAATGGGCGCGGCCGGTCGGAGGCTTGCCGGGAAGCTGGTCCCGGATGGCCGAAAGGTCGGTGGCCAGACCCCGGTGCACCGCGCGCATCAGCTTGTCCCGGCTCTGGGGCGGCAGGGCCTCGACGTGCTGGCGCACGCGCCGCAGATCGTCGGGATGCGCCGATTCCAGCGCGGTTCTGGCGGCCTGAACGCAGGGCGCGTCGTCGCCCGTCATCTGCGCGCCCTCTGTCGCCAGCAGTTCAAGAAATCTCCGGTCGGTCGGGTCCAGCATCTTTGCAATCCTCTGCCCTGTCGGTTCACCTCCGGTTACAGGTTTTCCCCATGACCGATCAACCGTCCAGTCCCGCCACGCTGTTTCAGGCCAGACTTGAGACCACGCTAAGCCTGTCGCGGGAAACATCCGAGCATCTGCGCCTGACCCTGAAGGCCGCCGGTCTGCAGGTGCTGGCGCTGCATGGCAAGACAGATGCGGCGCTGATGCGGGATACCGAACGCAATCAACAGGCGCTGCGCGATTGCGAGACGCGGATGGCGGCGCTTGAGGCACATCTGGCTGCATTGGATCGCAAGATGGCCGACGACGAAGAAGGCGAGGCATGATGATCGAGGAAAAACCCCCTCAGGCGATTTCATTGTTCGACCTGATTGGCCGGGTCTGGCGACTGGACCGGACGGTGACGCAGATCGCCTTCAGCGCCAGTGGTCTGGCGGTGGCCTGCGGTCTGGGGGATGGTCGGCTGGCGCTGATCCAGGTGGCCGATACCGAGCACCCGGACAAGCGGGTGCGGACCGAGCTGGATACCGGCCGCATGTCCATCCGTCCGCGTGAAAACGCCCTGCCGGTGCCCCGGCTGACCGATCCGCTGATGCCTGCCGATGCGCCCGGTTTCTGCCGTCTTGGCGCGGATGGCTTTGCCGTGGCGCATGACGGCGGTGAGGTCTGGCGCGTCACGGCCCGCGCGCAGGCGCTGCGGCTGGTCGGCCCCGGCGAGCCTGTCACCGCGCTGTGCGCCTGTCCGGCAAGCGGTGGCCTGTTCATTGCCCGAGGCCCGGAATTGCAGCAATTTTCCAAGGACGGCACCGGGCAGCAGAAACTGACCCTGTCCTGCCCGGCCCGCCATCTGGTGCTGTCGGCGGATGGGCGGCGGCTGGTGGCATGGGGTGGCGGACGCTTTTCGATCCTGACAACCGAACCCTTGCAGGTCACATCGGTTCTGGACCATGACGACGCGGTTCTGGGTCTGGCATGGTCGCCCGATGGCCGCTGGATCGCCGCGGGCAGCGATGACCGGGCGCTGATCCTGATCGACGCCGATACCGCGCGGATGGACAGCATCGTCGGCTTTCCCGGCCCGGTCACGGATGCGGCCTTCAGCCGCGCGGCGGGGGCGCTGATGGCCTCGGGCGCGTTCCGGCTGGTTGGCTGGCGCGGCCCCGACCTGCCCTTTGGCGATCATACCGGCAACCCGATCGGGACGGGACGGGCCGGGCTGACCCTTGCCGACCGCATCGCGCTGCATCCGCTGCGGGATCTGTGCGCGGTGGCATGGGGCAACGGGTTGGTGACGTTGTCTCAGATCGGCAGCAAGGACGAGCTGATGCTGTCCGAAGGGCGGGGCGTGCCGGTCACATCGCTGGCCTGGTCGGATGATGGTGCGCATCTGGCGCTTGGTCATGCCGATGGCCGCGCGGCCATCGTGACCTTCCCCAAGGCCATGTTCAGATAGCCGGAGGCTCCGGCGCAACGAAAGGTAGTCATATGGAACAGGAACTGACGGCAGAAGAGCAAAGCAAGGACCGTTTTTTCGCCGCGCTTGCGGGCATCTCGGAAGAGATGATCGAAACCCATGGCAAGGATTTCGCCATGGGCGCGCTGGTACTGGCCGCGCAATGGATCGCCAGGGGTCGCATCGGCAAGGTCAGGAACAGCCACTGACACCGGTCGGGGGGCGCGGCATGACACCGACGCTGGGGCTGGAGGTTACACAGCGGCACGCCTTTGCGCTGCACCGGTCGATGGCGTTGCTGCGCATGTCCACGCAGGAACTGACCGAATTTCTGTTGCGGACCGCGCATAGCAACCCTTTGCTGGTCGTCCGCGCCCGCCGCCGTTTCCCGCGCACAGGCAACAGCGCCACCGACATCATTGAGGCAACGGCGCGTCACGACCGTCCTGGCCTGTACGCGCATGTCCTGCCGCAACTGTCCGCATTGCTGGATCAGGGCGGCAAGCTGCGGCAGGCGGTCATCGCGCTGGCCGAAGAGCTGGCCCCCAGTGGCTGGCTTTCGGTGCCGCTGGACCGGATCGCCGACCGGATCGGCATTCCGCAAGACCATTTGCGGGTCGTTCTGCGGGTTGTGCAGCAGCGGGTAGAGCCGACGGGCCTGTTCGCGCGCGACCTGCGCGAATGCCTGACGTTGCAATTGCGCGAACAGGACCGGCTGGATCCGCCGATGCTGGTGGTGTTGGATCACCTGCCCGAACTGGAACGCGGCGGGCCTGCGGCGCTGGCGGCGAAGGCGGGGCTTGATGCCGACACGGTGCGCGCCTGCCTGTCGGCGATCCGGCGGCTGGACCCGAAGCCCGGTGCGCGCTTTGATCATGACCCGGCGCTGATGCGGGAACCCGACGCGCGCGTGGTGATCGACGCCGCGGGATGCCGCGTCGAATTTGACGGGACGGCTCTGCCCCGGATCGACATCGCATCCACCCCGCGAAACCAGAAAAATCGCAGCGTGGTCAAAGCCCTGACCGAGGCGCAGGCGCTGAAACACGCCATCGACCTGCGCCAATCCGCGACGCAGCAGGTGATCCGCAGGCTTGTCGAGCAGCAGCAGGGCTTTTTTCTGCATGGTTCCGAGGCGCTGAAACCGCTGGAAATCGCGGGGCTTGCGCGGCTGGTCGGCTTTCACGCCAGCACCGTCAGCCGGGTGCTGAACGGTTTCCTGCTGGACACGCCCCACGGGGTGATTGCCGCGCGGGATCTGTGCTGCGGCGCGGCGGGTCGCGGCGGTGATGCCCCCTCGCGCGGGCAGGTGATGGCCCGGATCCGGGCCATCCTGACGCACGAGGATCCCGCCCGACCGGTTTCCGACACCGATCTGGCCCGGATGCTGAATGCCGAGGGGATCACTGTCTCGCGGCGGCTGGTGACGAAATATCGTCTGAAAAGCGGCATCCTGCCCGCCTCGGCCCGGCGTCAGCGCGCATGATCGCGACAGTGTAACGCAACTGTAACAGTGTAAAGCTGTCCGGCCCGTCGCTGTCCGAACGTAACGTCATGTGACAACTTGCCACAGTGCCCTGCCGCCATTGCAATGCCGGTCCGGTGGGGTATTTGGAAAATCTTTCGTTATTTTTCAGCGCAGTGGAAATAAATCGCCGCAAAGCCTGCCCCGGCGTGGCATTCCGGAACGCTGCGTGCAGTTCATTTTCCCACAAGACGCACGTGCCCCGCATGACGCGACCGCACGCCCAAGAACGAAGGAGAGAATGCCGCCCGCCTTGCAGCCCTTATACTCACCCAACTGCGGGGACGGCTTTCCAACCTTTGCCATGACCCATGACCGGCTGGCCTTTTGCCAGCCGGTGCCATCCAGCAGCGGCAATTGCCGCAAGGCTTGAAAAGGAGGCTCATGACATGACTTTGACGCTGAACAAGATCACGTCTCAGCGTGGCATTTCCGTAGGAGAGGCGACCAAGAAGATCTCGGATCTCGGCTGGAATCCCACCTATGTTCAGGAAGCGAATACCTTTCCCACCGATTACAAGATCACCAAGGCCCCGCGCGACCCGATGAAGCAAGTGCTGCGGTCCTATTTCCCGATGGAGGAGGAAAAGGACAACCGCGTCTATGGGGCGCTGGACGCCGCGCTGCGCGGCGACATGTTCCGCAATGTGGAACCGCGCTGGATCGAATGGATGAAGCTGTTCCTGGCGATCATCCCCTTCCCCGAAATCTCGGCGGCGCGGTCGATGGCGATGGTCGCGCGCCTGTCTCCGGGCGAGGATCTGCGCACCGGCTTTACCATGCAGATGGTCGATGAATTTCGCCATTCCACGATTCAGATGAACCTGAAGAAATGGTACATGGAAAACTATATCGACCCGGCCGGTTTCGACATCACCGAGGAAGCTTTCGGCAAATGCTATGCCACAACCATCGGGCGGCAGTTCGGCGAGGGCTTCATCACCGGCGACACGATGACGGCGGCCTGCATGTACCTGACCGTCGTGGCCGAAACGGCGTTCACGAACACGCTGTTCGTGGCCATGCCGTCCGAGGCGGCGCGCAACGGCGACTATGCGCTGCCCACGGTGTTCCTGTCGGTGCAGTCGGATGAAAGCCGCCATATCGGCAATGGCCATTCGCTGCTGATGGCCGCGCTGAAGGAACCAGAGAACCATCTGCTGCTGGAACGCGACCTTCGCTATGCCTTTTGGCAGAACCACGCCATCGTCGATGCGGCCATCGGCACCTTCATTGAATACGGCACCACCAATCGCGACAAGGACAAGGAATCCTATGCCGAAATGTGGCACCGCTGGATCTTTGAGGACTATTACCGAACCTACATGCTGCCCTTGGAAAAATACGGCGTGAAGATCCATCACGACGATGTTCAGGAGGCGTGGAAACGGATCACCGAGAAATTCTATGTCCACCGCGTCGCGCAGTTCTTCTCGGTCGGGTGGCCGGTGAATTTCTGGCGGATCGAGGCACAGACCGACCGGGATTTCGAGTGGTTCGAACACAAGTATCCGGGCTGGTATGCCGAATTTGGCGAATACTGGAGATGGTACGAGAAACTGTCCCGGCCGGGCCAGAAGATCATCACCTTCAACGAAGAGACCGGCTATGTCTATCCGCATCGCTGCTGGTCCTGCCTGGTGCCCTGTCTGATCCGCGAGGATACAGTCACGGACATGATCGACGGACAGATCCACACCTTCGCCCACGAGCTGGACCGCTGGACCGCAGTCGAGGCTTTCGCGGACGAATATCAGGGCCGTCCGACCCCCGCGATGGGCAAGTTTTCGGGCAAGCGCGAATGGGAAAGCGTCTATCACGGTTGGGATCTGGCCGATGCCATCAAGGATCTGAACTTTGTCCGCGAGGATGGCCAGACCCTGACGCCGCAGCCGCATCTGCGCTTTGACGACAAGGACATGTGGAAGCTGGAACATGTGCGCGGCAATATCCTGCAGTCGCCGCTGACCCTGCTGCGCGAAATGTCGCCCGAGGCTCAGAAGGCGCATATCGCCGAATATTGCAAGGGTTTCACCATCAACCCCTGCAACTGACAGGAAACGGGTGGGCCGCCCGTGCGGCCCCCCACCTGTGGCTCATGCGTCGATGAGGGAGAAATATCATGACGGACGTCTACACTGTCCGGCTGGAACCGGTGGGCGTGGAATTTGAGGTCGAAGAGGATGAAACCGTTCTGGCCGCCGCATTCCGTCAGGGCATCGCGCTGCCCCACGGTTGCAAGGAAGGACAATGCTCGGCCTGCAAATGCATCCGGCTGGACGGCGAAACCGAGCTGCTGAAATATTCGACCTTCGCGCTGAACGATTCCGAACGAGACAGCGGCCATATCCTGATGTGCCGGACGCTGGTTTACAGCGATGTCGAGATCGAGCTGCTGAACTATGACGAAGAGGTTCTGTCGAAATCCATCCCGGTCAGGGACTTTACCGGCCGCATCGTCGATTTCCGGAAGCTGACCCATGACATCCGCGGCGTTCGGATCGAACTGGATGCGCCGCTCAAATTCTGGGCAGGGCAGTATGTCGACATCACCGTCACGACGGAAAAGGGGGAGGAGATTACACGCTCGTTCTCCATGGCAAATCCGCCGAGCGAAACCCAAAACCTGTCCTTCATCATCAAGAAATATCCCGACGGACGGTTCTCAAGCGAAATCGACGACGGAGGAATCCGGATTGGTGCCAGCGTCAGGGTCCGGGGACCATACGGAATGTGCTTCCGGCGGGAAGGACGGGAAGGACCGGTGATTCTGGTGGGGGCAGGGTCGGGCATGTCTCCGGTCTGGTCGATCCTGAACGACCATCTGGCCAGTGGCGAGGATCGCCCGGTGCTGTTCTTTTATGGCGCGCGGACGCGGGACGACCTGTTCAAGCTGGACGAGATCGCCGCGCTGACCGCCGCCCGTCCCGAGGTTCAGTTCATCCCGGTTCTCAGCCATGCCGATGACGATGCAGACTGGACGGGCGAGCGCGGATTTGTCCACGAGGCGGTGGATCGCCGTCTGAAACAGATGGGGATCGACGGCGAGGGCGACATCTATGCCTGCGGCCCGCCGCCGATGATCGACGCGCTGACGCCGGTTCTGTTCATGAACGACTTCGATACGGACCGCATCTTTTATGACAAGTTCACGCCGACATCCGGCGCGTCGGGTCACTGATCCGCGACACAAGACCACCATCCACGGAAAAGGAGGCTACAATGGTAGCAACATCAAGTTCGGTAGGATCGGGTGCGGCAGGTGCTGCAACCTTCGTCGGATCGAAAAGCCGCCGTTACAATTACTTTGAACCGCGCGGCAAGCGCGCCACCCATTACGAGGATGTCACCGTCGATGTGCAGCCCGATCCTGAACGCTATCTGATCCAGAACTGGATCATCGAGTTCGAGGGCGGCAAGGGCGGCGGTGCCTACAGCAAGGACAATACCGCCGCGAAATCCGCCAACTGGCACGCCTTCCGCGCCCCCGATCAGGAATGGGAACGGACGCATTATCAGCGCCAGTCAAAGATCGAGACGATGGTGCAGAATGTTATCGGCAACGCCCGCAAGGCCGGCGCGCATATGGCCTTTGACAAGACCTGGACGCGGATCCTGATGACGCATCTGGGGGCGTGGAAGCATGCCGAATTTGGGCTTGGCACTTCGCTGATGCAGGCGCAGCGCTATGGCTATACCCAGATGATCAACAACGCGACGCTGACCAACTCATCCTACAAGATGCGGCTGGCGCAGGACATCACGCTGTATCTGGCCGAGATCGGCATGGATATCGACGGCTGGGACGATGGCGCGGGCAAGAAAGCCTGGCTTGAGGATCCGGTCTGGCAGCCGACTCGCGAAGCGATCGAGACAATCATGGGCGCCGAGGATTATCTGGAACAGTATTTCGCCATCAACATCATCTTCGAACCGCTGGTCGGTGAGTTGTTCCGTTCCGGCTTTCTGATGCAGGCGGCTGCGGCGAATAACGATTTCATCACCCCGCCGGTCATCTCGGCTGCCGAAGCCGATTACGAACGCAACCTCGCCAATACGGTGGACCTGATCTATCTGCTGGCCAATGACCCCGAGTTTGGCGCGGGAAACAAGGCGCTGTTCCAGCGCTGGATCGGCAAGCACGGCGATCTGGCCGACAAGGCCGCCGCCGCGTTGCAGCCCATCTGGTCGCAGCCGCATTCCAAGCCCGTGTCCTTCGAGGACGTCAAGGCCGTCTCGCACGAGCGTATCGCCCAGATCCTCGGCGAACTTGGCCTTGCCCGCTGATCACCGGACAAACAGGAGACAGAACATGTCAACATCCGCTCGCGATGCCTCGAAAAGCAATATTTTCAAGGCGATGAAAGACATCACCTTTGATCAGTCGATTTCGCATCAATGCGGCGTCACGATGAACGATTCCGTCGAGGCCCGCGCCATCGCCGAGTTCATGGAAGAAAAGGATCCCGGCGTGACCGTCACCTATAACCCCGCCCTGATCCGCATCGACGGTGAAGGCAAGCTGATCTTCAAGATGGACGAGATCGGCGAATATCTGGGCCGCGAAATGACCGCCGAGATATTCGAGGTGAACACCTCGACCCATTATGGCCGGATGGTGCGCGTGGACGACAACACCGTGATCCTGTTCGGCGATATGGACGAGGTGATGGAATACATCTGATCGGGCGGCGCGGGGGCGCGGCGTCCTGTGCCCCCCGTCATCCGCAACAATCCGGGGGAAGCCATGACAGCTATGATGAAAGCCGCCGTCTTCGTGGAAAAGGGCCGCATCGTCCTTGAGGACAAACCCGTTCCCGATGTCGGGCCGAACGACGCGCTGATGCGGGTCACGACGACGACGATCTGCGGAACGGACATTCACATCCTGAAGGGGGAATATCCTGTCGAAAAGGGGCTGATCATCGGACACGAGCCGGTGGGCGTGATCGAAAAGCTGGGATCGGCCGTCACGGGGTTCACCGAAGGCCAGCGCGTCATCGCGGGCGCGATCACCCCCTCGGGCTATAGCAACGCCTGTCTCTGCGGCTTTTGCTCGCAGGATGGGGCGGGTACGAAACACGGCTGGAAACCCATCGGCGGCTGGAAATTCGGCAATACCATCGACGGATGCCAGGCAGAATATGTGCTGATACCCGATGCGATGGCAAATCTGGCTGCGATCCCGGATGATCTGACCGACGAACAGGTGCTGATGTGCCCCGACATCATGTCAACGGGCTTTGCCGGGGCCGAGAACGGCAATATCCGCATCGGCGACACGGTGGCGATCTTTGCGCAGGGGCCCATCGGGCTGTGCGCCACGGCGGGCGCGCGGTTGATGGGTGCCAGCCGTATCATCGCGGTGGACGGCATCCCCGCGCGGCTGGACATGGCGCGGCGGATGGGTGCGGATGAGGTGGTGGACATCACCGCTTCGAACGATCCGGTCGGCGCGATCATGGAACTGACTGACGGTCGAGGGGTGGATGTGTCCATCGAGGCGCTTGGCCTGCAAACGACCTTCGAATCCGCGTTGCGGGTGCTGCGCCCCGGCGGCACGCTGTCCAGCCTTGGCGTCTATTCGACCGATCTGCGCATCCCGCTGGATGCGCTGGCGGCTGGTCTGGGCGAAAAGACCATCCGCACCGCGCTGTGCCCTGGCGGCAAGGAACGGATGCGGCGGATGATCGACCTGGTGGAAAGCGGCCGCATCGACACCAAAAGCCTTGTTACCCACCGCTACGGCCTCGACCAGATCGAGGACGCCTATGATCTGTTCGGAAATCAGCGCGACGGGGTGCTGAAGGTCGCCATCACCGCCTGATCGGCGCTCCGCAGGTCCGGGCCTGCCCGAACGTAGCGACGAAACCAAAGACCACCACTTCAGACCACGGCCCGCAGCTTTCTGCCGGGCGAAGGAGGAATACATGGCCAAACTGCTTGTTCACGGAAAATTCGCCCGCAAGGCACTGGCGCGCGGGGTAGCCAGGCTTGCCGCCGCGGTCGAGCCGACGCTGGGGCCAAAGGGTATGAACGCGATGGTGGATCGTCCCGTCGGTACGCCCCTGATCACCCGTGACGGGGTCAGCATCGCATCCGAGATCGAACTGACGGACCGGTTCGAAAATATGGGCGCGCAGGTCGTCCGCGAGGTATCCATGCAGACGAACGAGGTCGCGGGCGACGGCACCACCACCGCCATTGTTCTGGCCAATGCGCTGATCCAGAAGGGCGAGGCGCTGACCGATAACGGCGCCAAGCCGGTCGATCTGTGCAAGGGTATCGACATGGCCGTGCAGCGGGTCATCGCCGCGCTGGAAAGCTCGGCCAGAAATTGCGACGAACATCCGGAATATCTGGCGGCGGTCGCCCGCGTCTCGGCCACCGATCCCAAACTGGGTGATCTGGTGGGAGAGGCCTATCGCCGCGTCGGGCGCGAGGGCGTCATCAGCGCCGATTTCGGTGTCACCATCGAAACCACCATGGACGTGATGGAGGGGATGTCATTCGAGCGCGGCTATATCTCGCATCACATGGTCACGGATCGCGACAATATGGAGGCGGTGCTGCGCAATCCGCTGATCCTGCTGACCGATCAGAAAATCCGTGAACCCCGTCTGCTGGACAAAGCCATCGGCATCGCCAATGACGAAAACCGTCCGCTGCTGATCGTGGCCGAGGAAATCGCGCCCGAGGTCGTGGTCTTTTTGCTGGACAACGGCGGGGCGGGCAAGTTTCTGATCGTCCACCCGCCGGAATACGGCCATTGGCGCAGCGCGATGATGGACGATCTGGCGATCCTGACGGGGGGGCAGGTGCTGGCCCGCGATCTGGGCCGCAAGATCGAGAATGTCACCCGCGAACAACTGGGTACCGCTGAACAGGTCCGCGCAAGCGCCTCGGCGACCAGCGTGCTGCGCGGCGGAGGAGATCTGGCGGCGATCATCGCCCGGCGAAATCAGGTGCAGCGGCAACATGATGCCGCCCCGCCGAATATCGAACAGGACAAGCTGCGCGAAAGGCTGGCCAAGCTGTCGGGGGGCAGCGCGATCATCTATGCGGGCGGCTTTACCCCCGTTGAACAGAAGCGCAAGGTCCAGTTGATCGAGGATGCGCTATGCGCCGTGCGCGCCGCTGCCGAGGATGGCGTCGTGGCCGGTGGCGGGGCGGCGCTGGCGCAAGCGGCGCCGGTGCTGGACAACCTGTCGGCCATCGGTGACGTGGGCAAGGGTATCGCGCTGGTCCGGTCGATCCTGACCCAACCGGTGCGTCGGATCGCGGCCAATGCCGGGGCCGATGCCGATGCCATTGTCGAACGCGTGGCCCATGCGCCCGCCGGTCACGGCTATGACGCATCAGACGGCAGTTTCGGCGACATGTTCGCGGCCGGAATCATCGACCCGGCCCGCGTACCGGCCAGCGCGCTGGTCAACGCCGCCTCGGTCGCGACGCTGATCCTGACCACCGAAACCCTGATAGGCGATCTGGACGAGGGCGAGGCCGATCCCACCGAAGGCCCCGCGCGCGGCGGCGGTGCCGAACTGCTGGGGCGTCCCTGAAACCCGCAACCGATGCCGGACCCCGCCAGAGAGGCGCGGCCATGACAGCGACGAGGGGCTGATCATGCAAGCTGCAAGGCTTTGCCAATACGGCCCGGCGATGAACATGCGGCTGAAGCTGGAAGAAGTGGCACCCCCGATCAGCACCTCCCCGGACGAGGTGATCGTGGCCGACTGAGGTGGCAGGATCAAGAACCCGACGCCGGAATTTGTGGTGTCCGGTGTCAGGCGCGGGGCCGCGCCGACTGGTCCCTGCCGCAGGCGTTTGCAGGGGGTCCGGGGGGCGCATAGCTCCCCCGGCCATCGCGGGACGCAAATCTGCGGCGGTACCGCCAGACCCAAACAACCGGCAGCAATGTGCAGCCCGTGCAACATGCGCTTGCGGCCAGGCGGGATCTGCGGCACCCCTGTCACTGACGGGTGTTCTTGTCCTTCCGCAGGCGTTTGACGGGCCGAAGCCCTTGCCCCCCGGATCAGGCCCGGTGCTTTTCCGCCACGGGTTCGGTCGGATGCCCGGCCTTTTTCCAGCCCGAAAAGCCGCCGTCGATATGGCAGACGGGTTCCAGACCCATCTCTTGCGCGGCCAGTGTGGCCAATGCCGAACGCCAGCCGCTTGCGCAGTAAAAGACGAATTTGCGCGGCTCGGCGAAGATCGGTTTGTGATAGGGGCTGTCCGGGTCGATCCAGAATTCCAACATGCCGCGCGGGCAATGGAACGCGCCGGGGATGCGGCCCTCGCGCTCCAGTTCCCTGCGGTCGCGCAGATCGACAAAGACCACAGCGCCGCCGCCATGCAGCGCCATGGCAGCATCCTGCGACAGGGTTTCGATCTTCTGTTCGGCCTCGTCGATCAATTGGCGATATCCACGTTTCATCTCATGTCCTTTCGGGCGGATGCACAGATTTGGGACTGCTCGCCAGCGAAACAGGTATCGGCCCCGATGTCGAGACCAGGCCTATTGTCGCAGCGCCGCCGCCTCGTCCTCGGGTGTCAACGGATCGCCCGCGCCGATACCGGCCAGCGCCTCGTCGACCGAACCCTCCCCCGAGGCGGTCCTGTAATCCTCATCCGTCGCCTCGCCATCCGTGGCAAAGCGTTCCTGCCAGCCATTGCCGTTGCGGCAGGCAAGGATCGTGCGCAGCGATGCGGGGGCCGAGATCTCGTATTCGCGGCACAGCCCTTGCTGCGCTGTCTGGTAAGAGGCGATCATGGCCAGTTCGCGGCCATCGTCTAACACCTGCATCTCGCCCGAGGGCAGGCTGTCCAGTGCCGCCAGTTCCGCCGCCCCAAGGTCGTGCGGCCGGCCTGAACTCAGCCACCAGCCCAGCCCTGCGGCGATCACCGCGACCGAAGCGGCGGCGGCCTTCCAGGGCCTGCGGTTCAGGTTGGCGGGTGCCGCAGCGGCGGCGGGCCGGGCCACCGCTGTCGTAACCGAGGCACGTATCATCGCGGCTAGCGGATCCTCGCCCTGCGGCTGTGTTCTCAGCGCACCCAGCATGCGGCGGGTTTCCTGAAATCGGTTCAGGCGGGTTTGCAGGTCGGGATAGGCGGCGATCATGCGGCGCAATTCCCCGGCCCGCGCGGGGTCAAGTTGGCCATCGGCCAGCGCCATCAGGGTTTCGTCGTCGATCTGCATGGTTCCGTTTCCCTTTGCGATCCTGACCTGACTACGCGTCAGCCATCACTTTATTCCAAGTTTTTGTGACAAGGCGAGACGGGCGCGTGACAGGCGGCTCATTACCGTGCCTGCGGGAATGTCCAGAATG
>NZ_JBKEBL010000057.1:0-22797 GCF_047973135.1 Paracoccus sp. (in: a-proteobacteria) | reverse complement strand
CGTAGCCGAATTTCTTGACTTGTCCGCAGTAGGTTTGGGCTCAAAGCAGAAATTCACCACGAAATGAACGGGTGGTTCAGTCTAGGTCTATCGGCTATTCTTGGCAAGATTGCCCGGCCAAGGTTATTGCGACCGGGCGGCAGGCAGCCGGGACTATGCGCAACCTCTGCCGTCAAGCAGATACCCTGCCCCTGCGTGCCGGGCGGGGGGTCCGGGGGGCGCAGCGCCCCCGGCCATCGCGGGACGCAAATCATCCGGCGGTGACGTCACACCTCGGTTTCCGGCAAGACGCGCCTTACGCCGGCCTCGCTCCGCCCGGCTGACGGGCCAGCAGCTTGTCGGTCGCGATATAGGCCAGCACCGCCACGACGATGCCGTTCAGCGGCGGAATGCCCGGAGTCAGATAGGCGGCAAGGCATCCCAGCACATAGCCCGCCAGCCCGGCCCGGTTGATCGCCGGAAAATCGGTGCTGGCGATCAGGGGATAGCTGCCGCGATGCTTGTAGAAATAATCAGCCATGATCACGCCTCCGATGGGCGGGATGAATGTGCCCAGAAGCAGCAGGAACGGAATCAGATACAGGTCGATCCGCATCAGCGCCAGAACCGTGCCGATCACCGCGCCGATGATCGTGACCAGCCTGCGCCTGTCGGTGGCAAAGCCGGTGCAGCCCACCGCCGAGAAATTATAGATCGTATTGTCCTGCGTCGTCCACAGGTTCAGGAACAGCATCAGGATACCCAGCACGGTCAGCCCCTGCACGACCAGCACATCGACCACGTCGGCCTGCTGATAGACCAACGCGCCAATCGCCCCCGTCGCGATCATCAGCCCGTTGCCCAGAAAGAACGCAACCAGCGCGCCCCAGACCGCATGACTGGCACGCGCGGCAAAGCGGGTCCAGTTCGTCGCCTGTGTCCCACCCGACACGAAGGTGCCGAACACCATCGTGATCGCCGTACCGACACCCAGTGTCGTTCCCGGCTGGATACCCGCCAGCCCCGACCAGCCGCCCGCATCGCCCATCGCGATCCACAGCGACACGGCCAGCAGCAGCACCATCAGGGGGACCGAGACGATGGACAGCAGTTCAAGCCCGCGATAGCCGATATAGGCGGTCCAGCAAAAGGCCATGCCAAACAGGATCATCAGCGCCCCGGCCAGCGTCGCATGCGCCTCGGGGTCCAGCCCGATCAGGCGCAGCAGCACCACGGCCATGGTGGCGGTGCCCCAGCCATACCAGCCAATCTGCGTGAACCCCAACACCAGATCAGGGATCCGCGCGCCGATCCGGCCAAAGCCGAACCGGCTGAGCAGCGCCGTGTTCAGCCCGGTGCGAAAGCCGATCAGGCTAAGCACGGCGACATAAAGCCCCAGCAGAAGGTTTCCGGCCAGGATGATCATCACCAGATCGGGCCACATCGGAAAGGCCAGACCTATCCGGCCTCCGGCGAACATCGTCGCGGTGAAGAAGGTGAAACCCAGCAGCACGACGCAAAGCGACGCCAGCCCCTTGCGCGCCGACATCGGCACCTCGGACAGCGGGTAATCCTGGGTTTCACCGGCAGATTTCTCGTCGTCGTCCTTCGGGGTCATCTGAACACCTCCCTGTTGTCAGTCTTCCGCAATATCCTCCAGCCACAATTCCATATTGCCCGGCACCGCCAGAAAGCGGCGCATGGCGTCCTTGCAGCCTGCATCGTCCAACAATGTGACCTCGACCCCGCGCTCGCGCAGGAAATCGATATTGCCATCGAAATTCTCGGCCTCGCCCACGACGACACGCGGAATACCGAATTGCAGGATCGTGCCGGTACACATCATGCAGGGGCTAAGCGTGGTATACAGGACCGTGTCGCGATAGCTGCGCTGGCGGCCGGCCTTGCGCAGGCAGTCCATCTCGCCATGCGCGATGGGGTCGCCCTGCTGAACACGCTGGTTATGCCCGCGCGAGACGATCTGCCCCCCGCGCACCAGAACCGCGCCGATGGGCAGACCGCCATCGGCCATGCCCCGTTCGGCCTCGGCCAGCGCCTCGGCCATGAATTTCCGGTCCTGATCCTCTGTCGTCTCGCTGCCCATCGCATCGGCCCCTTCTTGCGGTATCGGTTCTTCCGGCCAAGTCTTACCCCATTTTGTACAGCCTTCCACAGGCAGCATCGCCAAAGCAATCCCGTCAAAGGCATTTCAGGTCCGGTACCCCGAATTTTTTACCATTTGCTCAAATATGTACCGGCAATGCCGATGCCCTGCGCGGCGCGGGGGCGGAAAGGCCCGCAGGGCGAGAACAGATCGCCGGGGCAATTCCGCGACAAGGCGTCACCCCGCCGCAGGCTATGGCTGGGGGTCCGGGGGGCGCAGCTCCCCCGGCCACCGCGGGACGCAATCCTTGCGGCGGTGACGTCGCACCAAGGTTTCCCGGCAAGGCGCGGCCAGCGGGGGGGGGCCGGGGCGCGGGCTCAGATTACAGGCGATAGAGCGCGCTGAATTTCTGTTCCAGATAATCCAGCAGCGGCTCCGGGCTGATTGCGGCGTTACAGGCTTCCTCGATCAGCCTGCGGGGTGGCATCAGGCTGCCGTGGCGCTGGACATTCTCTCGCAGCCATTCGACTCCGGGCGCGGCATCGCCACGCGCCAGAGCCTCGGGCAGGTCGGGCACGGCACGAATCAGGGCAGCATTCAGGCAGCCGGCATAGACATTCCCAAGCGCATAGGTCGGGAAATAGCCGAATAGCCCCACTGACCAGTGCACATCCTGCAAGACCCCGTTTGCCGGGCGGTCCACAGCAACCCCGAAATCGCGCAGGAAACGGGCGTTCCACGCCTCGACCAGATCCCCGGTGTCCAGACGCCCGGCGATCAGGTCGCGTTCAAGGTCAAAGCGCATCATGATATGCAGGTTATACTGGATCTCGTCTGCCTCGGTACGGATATAGCCGGGCGTCACACGGTTGACCGAGGCATAGAAGGCATCAGCGTCGGTTATGTTCAGCCCGTCAAAGGCATCGGCCATGCGGTGAAACAGCCATCCCGCAAAGGCCCTGCCCCGGCCCATCTGGTTTTCATAGATGCGGCTCTGGCTTTCATGAACGCCCATCGACACGCCGCGCCCGAGGGGCGTGAAGGCGTAATCCTGATCTATGCCCAGTTCATAGCTGGAATGGCCCACCTCGTGGATCGTCGAATAGATGCAGTTGAAGGGATCGGTCTCGACCACGCGGGTGGTGATCCGGCTGTCCTGCCAGCGGCCGCTGCTGAAAGGATGCACGGCCAGATCGATCCGGCCCCGCGTCCAGTCATAGCCAAAGGCCGTGGCGCAGGCGCGCGACAGGCGCAACTGGGTTTCCTGCGGAAAATGACCGCCAAGCGGTCGGGGCTGGAAATCGGCACCCAGCACATCCTCGCGCAGGGCGACCAGACGCGGGCGCATGGCGTCGAACAACGCCGCGATTTCGGCCCCGGTGGTGTCGGGTTCGTAATCGTCCAGCAGCGCATCATACAGATCACCGCCATCTGCCAGTGCCGCCGCCTCTTCGCGCTTGAGCATCAGCACCTGATCCAGCGTCGGCAGGAATTCGTCGGGCGCATCATTGGCGCGCGCCTCGGCCCAGATCCCCTGTGCCAGCGAGGTGAGCCGCGCCAGTTCCGCCGCCAGGCGCGCGGGAACCCGGCTGGTGCGGGCGAAATCGCGGGCGATCAGTTCGGCGATGCGGGTCTCGACCTCGGTTTGCGGCTGTGCGTCGGCCAGCCATTCGCCGATGCGCGGATCGGTGCGGCGGTCGTGCAGCACCTCTTCCATGGCGGCGATTTCTTCGGCGCGCTGTTCGGTCGCGCCGCGCGGCATGACGGTTTCCTGATCCCAGCCCAGCCGCTCGGCAACCGAGGACAGCGCCTCGGTCTGGCGCTGGAAGGCAAGCAAATCGTTAAAGGCGCTCATCGAATGGTCCCCCTGACCGAGGTTTCAAATGGGTAACGTGCATGGGCGCGGGCGCGGATGATCAGCGCGAACAAGGCGATTGCGCCAAGCTGATGGGTCAGCGCCAGAGGCAGGGGCGATCCGTGCAGCACGTTCATGATGCCCAGCCCCACCTGCCCCGCCACAATGACGATCATCGCCGTAAACGCCCCGCGCGTCACCGGATGGGGCGAACGGCGGGCGCGCAACCAGACCACGACCGCAAAGATTGCCAGCAGATAGCCGGTCATACGGTGAATGAACTGCACCAGAGCCGGGTTTTCAAAGACATTCCGCCAGCCAAGCGCCGGATCCCAGATCGCCGCCGGAATCCACTCGCCGCCCATGGTCGGCCAGCCGGTATATTGCCGCCCGGCGTCGATACCCGCAACCAGCGCGCCCAGCAGGATTTGCAGGAAAGCCAGATGCATCAGCCCGGTCGCCATGGAAAACAGCCTGCCCTCGCCCGCGCGGCGTGCGCGCATCAGATCGGCCTCGGACCGGCCCAGAAGCTGCACGAACCACGCAATCAGGCCAAGGATGACAAAGGCCAGCCCCAGATGAATCGCCAGCCGGTAAGAGGCCACGCGGGTCATCCCCCCGACCAGCCCGGAACTGACCATCCACCAGCCGATGGCCCCCTGAATCCCCCCCAGCACGCCGAGGGACAGCAGGCGGGGGGTCCAGCCCGTCGGGATGCGGCGCGAGGCAAGAAAACCCACAAAACCCGCAGCCCAGACCAGCCCGACCAGCCGCCCCAGCAGCCGGTGCGACCATTCCCACCAATAAATCTGTTTGAAACCAGCCAGATCCATGTCGGGATTGACCTCGGCATATTGCGGGATCTGCTTGTAGGCGTCGAATTCGGCCTGCCACGCAGCTTCGGTCCGGGGCGGCAGCGCGCCGGTCACGGGCGCCCACTCGGTGATCGACAGCCCCGATCCGGTCAGCCGCGTCGCGCCGCCAAGTGCGATCATCGCGGCGACCATCGCGAACAGGATCACCAGCCAGACCCGGATCGCCCGTCGCGCGCCCTTTGGCGCGGCGTCGATCATGCCGGTGCGGGTGGCGGGTCGGCTGGCGGTCGGGTCCGTGACCTCCTGGAATACGGGTCGCTTGGCCATCATGGGCTCCTTTGGGGTCGGGCGGAGGTTAGGTTGCGCCTAGCGGCGGGTCAATTGCCGCAACATGCCGTGCAGGATGCGGACATCGCCGCGCGTCAGGGTCAGCCGCGACCACATGTTTCGCAGGTTCAGCCGCATGTTCGCGGCCTTGGTTTCGGGAAAGAAAAAGCCGGCCTCGGTCAGCTTTTCCTCATAGTGATCGCCCAGATGTTCGATCTCGATCCGGTCGGCGACAGTCTCGCTGTCGGCGCGGCGCAGCAGGGGCGCGGGCTCGGGCGGCAATGTGTCGCGCCCCCATTCATAGCCCATCAGCAGCACCGCCTGCGCCAGATTGAGCGACGGGAAATCCGGGTTCACCGGCACCGTGACGATGGCATTGGCGCGCGCCACATCGTCATTTTCCAGCCCCGCGCGTTCGGGGCCGAAGATGATGGCACAGCGTCCAGAGTGGTCACGCGCGGTCTGCATGGCGGTCTCGGGTGTATGCACGGGTTTGGACAGGTCGCGCCCGCGCGCGGTGGTCGCGAATGCCAGATCGATCCCCTCCAGCGCCGCGGCCAGTGTCGGATAGATGCGGGCATGATCCAGCACCCGCCCCGCCGCCCCCGAGGCCATGGCCACGGCGCGCGGATTGGGCCAGCCGTCGCGCGGATCGACCAGCCGCATCCCGGTCAGGGCGAAATTCAGCATGGCGCGGGCGGCGGCGCCGATATTCTCGCCCATCTGCGGGCGTACAAGGATGACAACAGGGGAACGGGTTTCTTGCATGACCAGCCGCATAGTCCGTCTGGAAGCGGCGGGCAAGCTGCGCTATCTGCATCCAACACGAAGGAGAACGCCATGGCCGACGCACCGCAGCTTTATCTGATGACCCCCGCCGGTGCCCAGGCCTCGGTACTGGGGCCGATTCTCGGCGATGTGATGGATCGCTTTCCGGTGGCCTGCCTGCGGATCCGCGCAGGCGCGGAAGAGGACGAACTGGGCCGTCTGGCCGATCTGGCGCGCGAGATCGCCCATGCCCGCGATGTTGCGGTCGTGATCGACGATCACGTCCGGCTGGCGCAGCGGCACGGGCTGGACGGCGTGCATCTGACCGATGGCGCCCGCGGCGTACGTGCGGCGCGCAAGGAACTGGGCGCGGATGGCATCGTTGGTGCCTTTTGCGGCAATTCGCGGCACGAGGGGATAAATGCGGGCGAGGCCGGGGCCGATTACATCAGCTTTGGCCCGGTCGGAGACAGCGCACTGGGGCGCGGTGGCCCGGCCCCGCTGGACCTGTTCGAATGGTGGTCCGAGATGATCGAACTGCCGGTCGTGGCCGAGGGTGCGCTGACACGCGACCTGATCCGCACCATCACCCCCGCCTGCGATTTCATCGCCATCGGCGCGGAAATCTGGTCCGCCAGCGACCCGGTGGCGGCGCTGGCGGAACTGTGGGGTAAATAGCGGGCGGCGCGAAATCAGGTGCGGATTTCGACGCCCAGATGTTTCGCGACGGTGAAGATGTCCTTGTCGCCGCGCCCGCACATGTTCATGACGATCAGGTGATCGGCGGGCAGGTCGGGCGCGATCTTGGCGACATGCGCCAGCGCGTGACAGGGTTCCAGCGCAGGAATGATGCCCTCGGTCTCGCAGGATAACTGGAACGCGGCCAGCGCCTCGTGGTCGGTGATGCTGACATATTCCGCGCGGCCCTGATCCTTCAGCCAGGCATGTTCGGGGCCGATGCCCGGATAGTCCAGCCCGGCGCTGATCGAGTGGCCTTCGAGGATCTGTCCTTCGGGATCCTGCAACAGATAGGTGCGGTTCCCGTGCAGCACACCCGCGCGCCCGCCCGAAAGGCTGGCGCAATGCTGCATCCGCTCGTCCACGCCCTTGCCCCCCGCCTCGACGCCGATAATGCGGACCGAAGCGTCATCGAGGAAGGGGAAGAACAGCCCCATCGCGTTCGAGCCGCCACCGATCGCCGCGATGATCGTGTCGGGCAACCGGCCCTCGCGGTCAAGCATCTGGGCGCGGGTCTCTTTGCCGATGATCGACTGAAAATCGCGCACCATCGCCGGATAGGGATGCGGACCGGCGACCGTGCCGATGCAATAGAATGTGTCGCGCACATTCGTGACCCAGTCGCGCAGGGCGTCGTTCATGGCGTCTTTCAGCGTGCCGCGCCCGCTGGTCACAGGCACCACATCAGCCCCCAAAAGCCGCATGCGGAACACGTTCGGGGCCTGCCGTTCGACATCATGGGCACCCATATAGACCACGCATTTCAGCCCGAACCGCGCGCAGACAGTGGCGGTCGCCACGCCATGCTGCCCTGCCCCGGTCTCGGCAATGATGCGGGTTTTGCCCATCCGGCGGGCCAGCAGGATCTGGCCCAGAACGTTGTTGATCTTGTGGCTGCCTGTGTGGTTCAGCTCGTCCCGCTTCATGTAGATTCGGGCTCCGCCCAACCGCTCGGTCAGCCGTTCGGCGAAATACAGCGGCGAGGGCCGGCCCACATAATGCGTCCACAGGTCGTCCATCTCGGCCCAGAAGGCCGCGTCGGTCTTGGCACGCTCGTATTCGGCCTCAAGGTCAAGGATCAGCGGCATCAGCGTCTCGCTGACGAAACGACCGCCATAAATGCCAAAGCGGCCCTGCTCGTCGGGTCCGTTCCTGAAGCTGTTCACCAGATCATCGGCCATGAGTTTCTGCCTTCGCGGTTGAGATGGGCACCAGAGGGGGTTCTATCGCCGATACGGAACGGGGTGAAGCCCATGCGGTCACAGAAGCGATGCACAGCAACCCTGGATCTTCAGCCGGTCCCAAGCCCGGCAAGCCGCCTTTTTACCGAAACATGGGGTCTTTGCTCCGCCTATATTGAACCGGTTCGATCATGTCGGCTGGCTATCCCCGGCCAGATATGATAGACATCGCAATACTGGTGGACCCGAGGGAAGGGTCTCGTCCGTCTTGGGGCGATGTTCCTGACACGATCATGGACAGCCAGACAGGTCGCCGTTTTTCGTTGGCGACCGTCAGTAGACGTCACCATTTTTCGGCCGGGTTCAGGTCCGGCGCGCCGGTTGCATGACGGGACCGCGCCGGGCAGACGCGAAACTTTGGGGCGTGCGGTGATTTTTTTTCCACATTCGACACGTAAGACGGACGGGATTTCACAGGTTTCGTCCGAAATAATTCACATCGGAAGGTGATTGATGAAACTTAGAATGGCAGCCTTTCTCATATCGTTATTTTATCTTGTAAGCCCTCTGCATGCAGAGGGAACCAAAACCTTTATCATCGGTGCGGAAACACCGGTTTCATCGCTGATTACGGCACGAAGTGTCGAGGCCGTCCACTACTGGGTGAACAGCAATCTGTTCGAACCCCTGACCCTGCATCTTGACAACAAGGGTACCGTCACGCCGGGGCTTGCGGAATCATGGGAAGGTTTCAACAAATCGACCAGGTTTGAATTCAAGATTCGTGACAATATCACATGGTCAGACGGAACACCTATCGACGCGGCATCGATTCGGGAAAGCTTTCTGGGTTTGATAAAGAACAACAAGATGCAGCCGGCAATGCTGCTGAAATATGTCGAAGGTGCCAGCGCCTTTCGAAACGGCAGCGGGGATGCTTCGGCAGTGGGCGTCAAGGCGCTTGACGGGAACATTCTGGAATTTCGGCTGACAGAGCCATTGCGGGACTTTCCAGGGTTTCTGACCGACCCCTCGCTTGCCCCGATGCCCGTGCATCTGTTCGATGTCTATGACGAAAATTTCGACAAGGCACCGGGATCGGACTGGGCGTTTTCGGGTCCGTACATGATTACCAAGGTCGATGGCACGGACTTCACAGCAGAACGGAATCCCCGGTTCTACGATCAGACATTGACACATATTGACGGGTTCAGGTTCAAGATTATCGAGCGCAACCTTGCGCAGGCCCTGCAGATGCTGGAAAAGGGCGATCTGGACATGGCAACGATGTATATCAGCACGCAAGAGGATTTCAAAAAGCTGTTTCTTGGCGATTACGTGATCAGCACGCCGCAGCTTTCGACGACGCATTGGCTGCCGAATGTCACCAAACCGCCACTTGACGATGCCGATATTCGCAGGGCGCTGTATATGGCGATCGAGGATAATATCGGCGGGATGGTTGATGGTACGGTCAGCCAATATGTCCTGAGAACGCAGATTGCGTCAATCATGCCGGACTATCCGGGCGATGTTTTTCCTTCATGGCATGACAAGGATTATCAGGCCCGGCGGCAAGAGGCGTTGGCGATTCTGACAGAGAAAGGTTATACGAAGGAAAATCCGTTACAGCTTTCCATCTCTGTTTCGGATCACGAAATGCATCAACGCTCGGCGAATGTCACGGTGGCGATGTGGTCATTTCTTCCCGTGAAAATAGAGGTCAAGACCTATACTACACTCGACTTCATCCAGATGTTGCAGAAAAGGGATTTCATGATCTCCAGATCATCATGGATGAGCCCGGTGGATTTGACGTATGATATGTTAAGCGGATACAGCTGAGAGACCACAGCGAATTACGGCGGGTGGACCAACGCCGCGTATGATGAATATCTGCGCCTGTCACAGGAGCAGACTGACATAGAAGAAACGAAGAAATATCAGCGCATGGCGTTGCAGGTTCTACAGGACGATGCCGGACGCTTTCCATTGTACTATCGTCAGCAATTCGTCTTGTTGTCGCCGCGGTTCGAGGCGACAGAGAACGGGAATTTGCAGCGCAGTGCGCTGCGGCAAATTCGCCCCAAGGCCATGGCGTCAAATTAGGCGCACAGGATGACGCGGTGCCTGCCGCGTCATCCCCTTCCCCGCTGCGCAACCACGCTTAACAGCGCCAGAAGGCCCGATCCCGCCATCAGAAAGACCGAAACCGCGTTCAGTACCGGGGTCGAGCCAACCTTGACCATACGGTCATACATGGTGATCGTCAGCGGCGCGTCGGAACCGACCAGCATCAGCGTCGTGTTGAAATTCTCGAACGAGACCAGAAAGGCCACGACAAAGGCTGAAAACAGCGCCGGAAACAGGAAAGGCAGGGTGATCGTGCCCAATACCCGCAGCCGGCTTGCGCCAAGGTTCAGCGCGGCCTCTTCCAGCGCGATGTCGAATTTCTGCAACCGGGCGGCGATGACCAGCGATGTGATCGTCGTCAGAAACGAGAATTGCCCCAGCACGATCAGCGGAATACCCGGTCGCAGCCATTTCAGGTTCACCCCGGTCAGCGCGTCGATACCGTTTGCGACCGCACTGGCCAGAACCAGGATCGAAATCCCCAGAATGACCCCCGGAATGACCAGCGGAATGACCATCAGCACATAGAGAAACCCCTTGAACGGAAACTCTTTTCGCACGAACAGAAAGGCGTTGCAGGTGCCCGCCGCCACCGACATGGCCGAGACGATCATCCCGATCCAGACCGAGTTTTTCAGCCCCCGCAGCAGGCGTTCATCGTGGAACATGCCCAGCTTCGGCTCGGTATCGTTAAAGAACCAGTCCAGCGTGAACCCCTGCCAAGGCAGCGCGGGAAACATCGAATCGTTGAAGGCAAAGATGCCCGCCGCCAGCAATGGCGCGACCAGATAGACGAAGAACAGCACCACATAGCTGCGATAGACCGCCGTCAGGACCGGGGAAGAATATGCAACCGCCATGGCGTTATTCCTTTGCCACGGTAGTCGCCAGGCTTTGCCCGGTCAGCCGCAGACCCAGCCACACCACCAGCGAGGTAAAGGCCAGCAGCAGCACCCCGAAAGTCGCCCCTGCTTCCCAGTTATAGCGGGTGATGAACTGGTTATAGATCTGTTCGGTGAACCAGCTGCTGTTCTTGCCGCCCAGAAGGATCGGGGTCAGATAGCTGCCAGCGGCCAGCATGAAAGTAATGATGCAGCCCGCCACGACGCCCGGCATGGCATAGGGAACGATGATGCGCCGGAACACGGTAAAGCGGCTGCCGCCCAGATTATAGCCCGCCTCCAGCAGGGCGTCGTCCATGCCGTCCAGTGTGGATACCAGCGGCACGATCATGAACAGGACGACCGTATAGACCAGCCCGATCACCACGGTGACATCGTTATACAGCAATTCGACCGGGCCGCTGACCAGCCCCGCCCATTGCAGAAAGCCCGACACCAGCCCGGTTTCCCGCAACAGCACGATCCAGCCAAAGGCGCGGACCAGATCGCTGACCCACAGCGGAATCAGGCACAGCAGGAACAGCGCCGCGCGCGACTGCCTGCGGGCGATCTTGGCGATGTAATAGGCGACGGGAAAGCCGATCAGCAGCGTCAGGATAGTCACAAGGATCGACATCCACGCCGTGCGCAACAGCGTGTTCCAATAAATCGGTTCGCCCAGAAAGGCGGTGTAATTGCCAAAACCCAGCTCATATTGACGCGGCCCGACCTTTTCGCGCAGCGAGTAATAGCCGATGCCAAGCTGCGGCAGAACGATCAGCAGCACGATCCACAGTAAGAACGGCGCCATCAGCAGGAACAGCGACAGCCGGCCCGCGTCGCGCCGCATCACGCTGCCCCGCCTGCAAAGCACAGCGCCCGGTCGGGTGGCCACGAAATCTGCACCTGCTGGCCTTGCGACAGGTCGCTGGCGCCGGCCTGATCGGCGACTTCGATCAGCTTGCCGCTGGCGGTGCGCACCAGAACGCGGCTGTTTGCGCCGTTGAACAGCAGGCTGTCAACCGTGCCGGTCAGGGTGCAGCCCTCGGCCCCCGCGCCGATGGACAGAACCTCGGGCCGGACAAAGACCTCGACCGCGCTGCCCGGCGGTTCGCTGGCCGCGCCCGGACTTGCAAGAACCGTCTCGCCCCCGTCCAGCACCACCTGCGCAATACCATCCGCCAGCCGCTGGACCCGGCCCGGCCAGCGGTTGCTGTCGCCCACAAAGCCCGCCACGAACCCCGAGGCCGGGCTGGAATACAGTTCTTTCGGCGGGCCGATCTGTTCGAACCGGCCCGCATTCATCACCGCGACATTGTCAGACATCACCAGCGCCTCGGACTGGTCATGGGTGATATACAGGAATGTCGTCTCGAACTGGTGCTGCAACTGCTTCAGCTCGATCTTCATATGTTCGCGCAGCTTCAGATCCAGCGCGCCAAGCGGTTCGTCCAGCAACAAAACATCGGGTTCCAGCACCATGCAGCGGGCGATGGCAATGCGCTGTTTCTGCCCGCCCGACAATTGCGAAATCTGCTTGCCCTCGACGCCGGGCAGGCCCACCCGGTCCAGAACGGATTTCACCTTTTCCGCGATCCGCGCCTTGCCCTCGCCCCGGCAGCGCAGACCATAGGCGATATTCTCGCCGACATTCATCATCGGAAACAGCGCCAGATGCTGAAACACCATCTTGACGTTGCGCTTGTTTGGCGGATCGCCCAGAACCGAGCGGCCCTTGATCTGGATGTCACCCTCGGTCGGGTTTTCGAACCCCGCGATCATCCGCATCAGCGTGGTCTTGCCGCATCCCGAAGGGCCAAGGATCGAAAAAAATGATCCACCGGGGATTTCCAGTGACACGTCCTTGACCGCGGTAAAGCGGCCAAAGCGTTTCGTGACGTGATCGCAGCGCAGGTCAAACATCGTCATCCTCGGAAAGTGGCGTCGAACAGGGGCCGCGCGGGGATGTGCCCCGCGCGCGGCAAACCGTTACTGGGCGGCCTTGATCCGCTCCAGCGCGATGCCTTCCATATCCTCAAGGCCCGGCGGGATATTGGCAAAGAACTTGAGGTTATCCAGATCCGCCTGAGTAAAGGCCGCCTGAACAGCGCCGCGCATGGCGTCGGGCAGCAGGTCGATCCCGTCCGGCACGGCGGCAATCGCCCCGGTCGAGGCCGACATCTGCGTCACGTTTTCCGGGCGCAGGACAAAGTTGATCCATTTATAGGCGGCATCGTCGTTTTCGCCCCCGCGCGGGATGGCGAATGTGTCGATCCATGCCAAAGCGCCGGTTTCCGGTGGCACAAAGACGATATCGGGGTTTTCGTTATACAGCTTGAAGGCGGTGGAATCCCAAGTCTCGGACAGAACAACCTCGCCCGACAGCATCAGGCTGGACAGGTCGTCGCCGCCGGTCCAATAGGTCTTGATGTTGGCCTTGCAGGCGATCAGCTTTTCCGTGACCTTGTCCAGCATGTCCTGATAGGCGGCGGGGTCGGCATACAGGTCGAACGGGTTCACGCCCATGCCGAAAGCCGTTCCCAGCAGGATCGTCCGGCGCAGCCGCATCGAGGTCTTGCCCTGATATTTCGGATCGCACAGATCGTTCCAGCTTTTCGCGTCGGGGGCCTGTTTCTTGTTGGCCATGATGCCCGAGGTGCCCCATTGATGCGGCACTGCGTAAACCTGACCGTCGATGGTGGTATTCGCCTTGACCCCTTCCAGCAGATTCGGAGACATCTTGTCCGTGTCGATCTGTGACAGATCCAGCGGCTTGTAGATATCATATTCCTGCTGCGCCGCGAAAATCCGGTCATGGCTGGGCTGCGCCAGATCGTAACCGCCGCCGCCCGTCGCGCGCAGTTTCGCAATCATTTCCTCGTTGTTCGAAAACGTGACCTCGACGTCAATATCGGGATACTCCGCTTCGAACGCCTTGATCAGGCCTTCCGGCGCATAGCTGCCCCAGGTCAGCAGGCGCAGCGTGTCGGCCGAGGCGCCGGTGGCCAGCGCAAGGCTCAGCACGCTGCCTGCAAGCACCGATGTGATGGTATGTGACATTGAACGCTCCCTGAAAAATCGTTGGTCTTTTGCCGAAACGGCCTGCGGGCAATTGCCGCCGTGGCGGTTCAACCTTGCCCGCATTTCCCCCTGTGATCCACTAAACTGTCGAATCCTCCCCCTCGAAAGGTCCATTTCGGACTGCATAACAGGCCAATCACCATCCAAGCCGGTCCCTGATACGGTAATATTCCACCGCAAAAGGCAGGAACCACGGCTTGCCGCGGTAATATGGCCGCGCCGGAAAGGGGATGCCGACAAGCCCTGCGTCCCCATGCCCCAACAGCCGCGCGGCGGTTTTCATGCCCAGATAACTGGCCATCCCCACACCTGACCCGCAATAGCCCATTGCGTAATGCACCCGATCTCGGGTGCCGGTATGGGCCAGAGTGTCGAAACTGTAACCGACGAAACCCATCCAGGAATGGCTGATCCGGGTTCCCTGAAGCTGCGGAAAGATGCGCAGCATTTCGGCATGAAGCCTGCGCGCGCTGCTGCGCGGGTCGGTTTCAGCGGCGTTGACGCGGCCTCCGAACAGGATGCGCCTTCGATCAGGCGAGGCGCGGAAGTAATAGACCACGCGGCGGCTGTCCGACAGGATCCGCCCTTTCGGGATCAGTTCATCCATTAGCGCGGGCGGCAATTCTTCGGTCGCAATGATATAGCTGCCAACGGGAATGATCCGGCGTCGATGCCAGGGCGACAACGCGCCGCTGTAACCGTTTGTCGCCAGAATGACATCGCGGGCACGGATCGTGCCGCGCGTGGTCGTGACCGTCGCGCCATCCGCATCCGGGCTTAGCGCCGTGGCCCGAGTCTGCGGGACCAGCATCACCCCCGCCCGCAGCGCCAGATCGACCAGGGCCCGGTGATAGCGGCCGGGGTCAATTGCGGCGTGATCGTGATAGACCACGCCGCCATGGTAATAGTCGCTGCCGATCTCGGCCCGCTGCGCCTTGCGCGGGATGATCGTCACCGGGGTGGTGAAAGCGGGGGGCTGTTGTTCGCCTGCGGCCTTCAGCGCGGCAAAGGCACGGGCACTGTGGGCGGCGTGAAACCGTCCGCAGACCTGAAATCCGCAATCAAGCCCCTCGGCCCGCACGAAACCTTCGATAAAGGCGCGCGAGGCAAAGCCGTCCGCGATGATCCGGGCAGCAGTTTCCGCTCCGTGGCGGCGGGTCAGTTCGGCCAGCCCCGGCTTGACCGAGTTGCTGATCTGCCCGCCGTTACGTGTGGAACAGCCCTGACCGATCGCCTGGGCGTCCAGCATCACCACATGACGCCCTGCCCGCGCCAGCCGCAGCGCGGCATGCAGGCCCGTATAGCCCGAACCGATCACAACATGGTCGGCCTTCGCAGGCAGGTCCGCCGGGTCAGCAGCGGCCAGAGGGCTGTCGTCCCACCAATAGGGCGTATCGCGGAAATCGGGGGTGAAAATCCCGCTCATTCGGCCTCGCTGACCTGATAGGCGGCTTTCGCCAACCATTCCGGCGCAATCTCGACCCCCCAGCCGGGGGCATCCGTGACCTCGGCCTTACCATCGCTGATGCGATAGGGATCGTTGACGAACAGCCCCTCTTGCCACGGGTAATAATCCGCGCCCTCGATGGAAAACTCCAGATATTTTCCGGCATTCGGGATCGCGCGCAGCACATGCATGGTGAACAGCGTCACCAGCGACAGGTTCGCGCAATGCGGCGTGACCGGCAGGCCCGCAGCTTCGGCCATCCGCGCAACCTGCAACATGCGGCAGATCCCCCCCACATACATCACATCAGGTTGGACGATATCGACGGCGCGCATGCCGATCATCCGTTGCCATGTCGGGATCATGCAATCCTGTTCGCCCCCGGTCACGTCGATTTCCAGCGCCTCGGCCACCTGCCGGGTCTGGTCCAGTTCCCAATAAGGACACGGTTCCTCGTAATGCGAGATGCCATGCGCCTGAAGCATGCGGCCATATTCAATCGCCTGCGCCGGGCTGTAGCAGGAATTGGCATCGACCAGCAGCGCCACATCCTCGCCCCGGAAGGCATTGGCGATGGTGGGAATGATTTCCTCGGTCCGGCCCGGCCATTCATCCTGACCACGCCCGACCTCGGCCCCGATGCGGAACTTGAAGGCGTCAAAGCCGTATTTGTCGCGCAACCTCTGAAAGCGCCGCGCCTCATCCGCCGGGGTAATATCGCGCTTCATCGACGAGGCATAGGCCCGCAGCTTGCCCGGCCTTCCCCCCAGCAGCGCCGTTACCGGCAGCCCCGCCTGCTTGCCGCGCAAATCCCAGATCGCGGTGTCCAACCCCCCCATGGCGCGGCAAATATAGGAACCGGGAAATTTATGCTCGCGTTCCTGTATCAGGTCCAGATGATCGTCCAGATCCACGATCTTGCGCCCCAGGGTCCATGGCGCGACCTGCCGGTGCAGCACCTGCGCGGCAATGTCGGAATGATAGGTCGAGAGCTGGCCCCAGCCCGTCGCCCCGGTGTCATCGGTGATCCGGGTGAAGGCCACGAACGGGTTGCAGAAGGTTTCGATCTTTTTGATCCGCATGGCCCCGGCCCCGATGATGACTTTGATGCCGAATATGGTTGCAATCGGTTTGGGAAATAAGGTCCACTTTGGACTGTCTGACAGTCCAATCGGTTAATCGGATGACGAAATACGCAGGCGGTGCTTTGATCCCGCCTTTCAGCCTGAACCGCGACAGCCGGGCGACGATCACGGCCCAGCTTGTGCAGGCGCTGCGCAACCTGATCCTGTCGGGCCAGCTTGGCGCGGGCCAGAAACTGCCCGCCAGCCGGACACTGGCCCGCGATCAGGGGGTGTCGCGGACTACGGCGGTCAATGCCTATGAACAACTGACCGCCGAGGGGCTGATCTGTTCACGCGTCGGCTCGGGCAGCTTTGTCAGCGACACCGTACCCGCCCCTGCCGCGCCGCAAGGCCGCCGAACCGCGACCGCCAGTCCGATGCCGCGTCTTGCCGCGCTGAGTACCGAGGCGTCGGACCACTATTTTCCGCGTCTGGCCCATCCCGACACGCCGCGCGCCTTTATCACCGGAATGCCCGCTTTCGACGTCTTTCCGATGACGCTGTGGTCGCGGCTGGTCGCGCGATACTGGCGCAGCTCTCGCGGCCCGGTCATGAGCTATCCCGATCCCTGCGGCCTGCCTGAATTGCGGCAAGCCGTCTGCCAGCACCTGCGCGCCAATCGTGGCATCGCCTGTTCGCCGGACGAAATTTTCATCTTCAACGGCGCGCAGGACGCGTTCAACCGGATCGGCAACATGCTGCTGGATCCGGGCGACCGCGTCTGGTTCGAAAACCCCGGCGCGATCGGGGCGCGCAACAGCTTTATCTCTTGCGGGGCGCGTCTGGTACCGGTGCCGGTGGACGATCAGGGGCTGAACGTTGCCGCCGGACAGGCCGCTGCACCCGATTTCCGGCTGGCTTTCGTGACCCCCGCGCATCAGCACCCTCTGGGTGTCACCATGTCGGCCGAGCGCAGGTTCGAGCTGTTGCAGGCGGCCGAAGTGGCGGGTGCCTGGATCGTCGAGGACGATTATGTCGGCGAATTTCACTATGGCACCCATGCTCAGCCGCCGTTGAAGGGATTGGATGCCTCGGGCCGGGTGATCTATGTCGGCACGTTTTCCAAGGCGTTGTTCCCTGCGCTGCGACTGGGATATGTCGTGTCACCACCTGAACTGGTGCCGATATTCCACCGGATCGCCGGGGCGATGATGCATGGCGCGGCGGCCAGCATGCAATCTGTGGTTGCCGATTTCATCGCGCAGGGCCATTTCGCCGCCCATCTGCGCCGGATGCGCGACATCTATCGCGAACGGCGCGACATGCTGATGACCGAGGCAGAGGACAAGCTGGCGGAATATGTGACCGTGCAGCCGACCGAGACCGGCTTTCACACAATCGGCGACCTTGCCCCAGGATTGGGTGCCACCCAAGTCGCGGCGGCGGCGGCGCGGGCGGGGATCGTGACCGCCCCTCTCTGTCGCTTTACCATCAAGCCGGTGACGCGGCAGGCAATCACCCTCGGGTTCAGCGCCACACCGCCGCAGATGATCGCGCGCGGGGTTGCCGATCTGGCGCGGGCGATAGGTCATGCCGAGGGCCTTGAAGGCTGACCCGTCGCAACACCAAAAGCAGCATCCAGTCCTTTGCGATTCTGGCGACAAGCGCAACAAAGGGCCAGCAGACAGCTATAGCTGACGGAAGCCGATTTGATCATCAAATTGGCGCAGCATCAGCGTAAAATCAAAGGGTTGTGGCCTGACAACAGAATCAGAAGAAAGTCGTCAGGCTATACAGGCCCGACCGCGATCATTCCAAAAGCCGGATTTCCGAAAAATCGGTGCCGGTTTCCAGAAGAAATCCTGCAAGATCAAAAAAACAGCGGGACGGGTTGCCCGTCCCGCTGAATGGTCACATCGCCCGCTTGCGGCGCGTCAGCTTTCGTTACGGCGCCGGAACAGGGCAAGCAGGCCGGCTCCGGTCACAACCAGCGGCAACCCGGCAGGCAGCGGAATCGGCGAGGGTGCCGGCGTCCGCGTGATCACCGACCACGACCCGATCTCAAGATCGCCGGAATTGTCCCACGGGCTTGCCAGAATCCGACCGATATCGCCGGGCGAGGGCAGGAACGCCGCAAGCGCAGTGAAATCAAGGATGGCCGAGCCGGTAAAGGCAGCGCTGGCGGTCGAGAACACGTATTTCACGGCCTCCGACGGAGCGGCGGGATCCTTGTCGCTGAGATTGTACAGGCTCAGCCCGTCGCTTGCATCGAAATCGAAGGTCAGAACCCGCTCATTCCCGGTGCCGACATGGAAATTATCGGCGGTATCGCCGCCCGTACGGTCGATGAAAACATCTTGCGCGGCGGTCATCAGATCCAGCAGGGTCACGCCGTCCCAGCCATCCCCGTACAGGTCGATTTCAGAAGAAGTGCCGGTGGATTCAATCACGACGGCACCGGGATCGGTCACATCAATGGTCAGCAGGATATTCTGCTTGACGGCCGCATGAGCAGCCGGAGCGGCAAATGCAAGGCTGACGGCGACCGGTATGGCGGCCACGGGGCCGCGCAACAAAGACGCAAAATAATTGATCATCGAAATAGTCCTCATTACGCGTTTCAGAACAAATATTAATTCTGGACTATATCGACGACTTGCGCCCCCAAAGTAAATAGCCTGCGTGCATGTATATTTGGGCAGGTTATTGCCGATAACCGGCAGAAAGCCGCCGGTTCCTGCGCTCAGCCGCGATGTGCACCATCGGAAAGATCACGAACGAAATCAATTATTTCTTTCGGTTTTCGCCCCTCTCCGATCAATTTGACGATGGCGCTGCCCACAACGCAGCCATCCGCGACCGAAGCAATCTTTTCGGCGGCATCGGGGGTTGAGATTCCAAAGCCAACCACAACCGGCAGGCCGGCGGCCTTGCGGATTCGCGCAACCTCGGGGGCGACTTCGGCGGCGTTGGCGGCGGGGCCACCGGTGATGCCGGTGACGCTGACGTAATAGACAAAGCCCGAAATGTTGCGGACCACGGCGGGAAGACGGCGGTCATCGGTCGTGGGGGTGGCCAGCCGGATAAAGTTCAACCCCGCCTTCGCGGCGGGAATGCACAGTTCGGCATCCTCTTCCGGGGGCAGATCGACGACGATCAGCCCGTCAACCCCTGCCGCGACCGCATCTGCCAGAAACTGATCGACTCCGCCCGGCCGTGCATAGATCGGGTTAAAATATCCCATCAGCACCACCGGCGTGGTGTCGTCCTGTAGACGGAACTGGCGCAGCATCTCAAGCGTGCGGGTGACACTGCCCCCCGCCGCCAGCGCGCGCTGGCCCGCCGCCTGAATGGTCGGCCCGTCGGCCATCGGATCGGTGAAGGGCATGCCCAGTTCGATGACATCCACCCCAGCGCCGGGCAGGCCGCGCATGATCTCCAGCGCCGTGTCGTCATCGGGGTCCGAGGCCATCATGTAAGCCACAAAGGCCTTGCGCCCGGCCTGTTGCAGCGCGGCGAATGTCTTGTCGATCCGTGTCATCGCGACCCCTGATGTTCAACCGCATCCCTGTTACCAAAGTTCAGCGGAACCACAAGTCCGCGAAAGAACCACAGCCCCCGCGGGTGACAGCCTATTCCTCGCATACATCCAGCACCCCCGGCACGGCGCGCAAAGCCTGACGGGCGGGGGTGTTCAGGGGCATGTCACGTGCGATTTCGATCTCGATCAGGTCGTCTCCGTCGCGCAGGCGCAGAAAGACCGGCCCGCGCGATCGGGACGGGGCCGGGATGTCGGTGCCGATACGGTCCAGAACCTCGACCAGACGGGGGATCGTATCAGCGCCCTGCACCTCGACCGCAAGGCTGCCCGCACCGGCATCGGCCACCGCGTCGTCAAGCCGCGTGACGGAATTGGCCAGCATCTTGACCTGATCGCCCGAGGGTTCGACCTTGACCTGAAGGACGACATTCTCGCCCGGTTCCAGCCGGTCGCGCGCGGTGTTCAGCAGGTCGGAAAACACCGTCACCTCGTACAGCCCGGTCGGATCGGACAGGCTGACAAAGGCGTATTGCGTGCCCTTGGCAGATTTTCGCTCCATCCGCGCGGCTACGGTGCCAGCGATACTTGTCACCAAAGGCCCGCCCGCCGCCTCGGCGCTGATTTCGGCCAGCGTTTGCACCTTCTTGCGGCGCAGAGCGGGCAGGTAATCGTCCAGCGGATGCCCTGACAGATAAAATCCCACCGCCCTATGTTCCTCGCCCAACTTTTCGGCGGGCAGCCACAGCGGCGCGACGGGCGTGCGGGGCGGCGGCAGATCCTCGCCCGCGCCGAACAGCGATGACTGGTGCGAGGTCGCCTGTTCCTGCACCGCCGCCGACCACGCGACCAGCGCATCCAGCGATTTCAGCACCCTGGAGCGGTTGTCGTCCAGCAGGTCAAAGGCCCCTGCCCGTGCCAGCATCTCAAGCGGGCGCTTGCCGACACGTTTCATGTCCACGCGGCGGGCGAAATCGTGCATGTCGGCAAAGGGCCGGTCGCCGCGCGCATCCGCGATCAGGCGCATGGCCTCGACACCGACGCCCTTCAGCGCACCCAGAGCATAGTGGATCCGCCCGTCCCGGACCGTAAATCGCGGGGCCGAGCGGTTGACGCAGGGCGGCACGACACCAATGCCCATGCGGTCAGCCTCGCGCTTGTAGACGGCCAGCTTGTCGGTCAGGTGAATATCACAGTTCATGACCGCCGCCATGAACTCGACCGGGTGATTGGCCTTCAGCCACGCGGTCTGATAGCTGACCACGGCATAGGCCGCCGCGTGGGATTTGTTGAATCCGTAATTGGCGAATTTTTCCAGCAAGTCGAACACCTCGCCGGCCTTTTTTTCGGCAACGCCATTCTCGACGCTGCCCTTGATGAATTTCGGCCGTTCCTTGGCCATTTCCGAGGCGATCTTCTTGCCCATGGCGCGGCGCAGAAGGTCGGCGCCGCCAAGGCTGTAGCCGGCCATGACCTGCGCGATCTGCATCACCTGTTCCTGATAGACGATGATGCCCTGGGTTTCGGCAAGGATGTGGTCGATGCTGGAATGGATCGATTCCACGTCGCGGGCACCGTTCTTGACGTCGCAATAGGTCGGGATGTTCTCCATCGGGCCGGGACGGTACAGCGCCACCAGTGCCACAATATCCTCGATACAGGTGGGGCGCATGCGGCGCAGCGCGTCCATCATGCCGCTGCTTTCCACCTGGAACACGGCGACGGTACGGGCGCTGGCGAACAGGTCGTAGCTGGCCTTGTCATCCAGAGGGATGGCGTTGATCTGGTTTTCGGCCCCCTCGGGCGGGTCGTAAAGCTGCCGCCCGTCGGCGGCGATGTGCAGCGGACGGCCGCCGCCATTGACCAGTTCGACCGCGTTCTGGATCACTGTCAGCGTCTTCAGGCCCAGAAAGTCGAATTTGACCAGCCCGGCCTGTTCGACCCATTTCATGTTGAATTGCGTTGCCGGCATGTCGGATGCCGGGTCGCGATACAGCGGCACCAGCCGGTCCAGAGGCCGGTCCCCGATCACCACGCCCGCCGCATGGGTCGAGGCGTTGCGGTACAGCCCCTCGATCTGTTCGGCGTAATTCAGCAGGCGGCCCACGACCTCTTCCCGCGCCGCCTCGCGCAGCCGAGGCTCTTCGGCGCGGGCCTTGTTGATGCTGACGGGCTTGACGCCTTCGACCGGGATCATCTTGGACAGGCGGTCCACCTGCCCGAACGGCATTTGCAGCACCCGGCCCACATCGCGTACCGCCGCCTTGGACAGCAGCGCGCCGAAGGTGATAATCTGGCCGACCTTGTCCGCACCATATTTGTCCTGAACATACCGAATCACCTCTTCCCGGCGATCCATGCAGAAATCAATGTCGAAATCCGGCATGCTGACCCGTTCGGGGTTCAGGAACCGTTCGAACAGCAGGGAATAGCGCAGCGGATCGAGGTCGGTAATGGTCAGCGCATAGGCCACAAGGCTGCCCGCGCCCGACCCCCGCCCCGGCCCGACCGGAATGTCGTGATCCTTGGCCCATTTGATGAAATCGGCCACGATCAGGAAATAACCGGGAAAGCCCATCTGTTCGATGATGCCCAGTTCGAAATCCAGCCGCTTGTGGTATTCCCCGACCGGCACGGCATGCGGAATGACCTTCAACCGCGCCTCAAGTCCCGCGCGGGCCTGACGGCGCAGTTCCTCGACCTCGTCATCGGCGAATTTCGGCAGGATCGGCTGGTGCTTGCTGCCTGCAAAAGCGCAGCGGCGGGCGATTTCGACTGTGTTTTCCAACCCCTCGGGCAGATCGGCGAACAGGACCGCCATTTCCTCGGTCGTATTGAAATAATGCTGCGGAGTCAGACGGCGGCGGGGCGGGGACTGATCGACAT
>NZ_JBKEBL010000127.1:0-2271 GCF_047973135.1 Paracoccus sp. (in: a-proteobacteria) | reverse complement strand
CGCGAAAGCCAAAGCTGCGAATATCCAGCAGGTCGCTGCCGTCGATCTTGCTGGTGGCGTGGCGCGACAGGGCCAGCGGCAGATCCTCGGGCGTCATGCCGCAACCATTGTCGCTGACACGGATCAGCCGCTTGCCGCCTTCCTCGATGGCGATGTCGATGCGGGTCGCGCCTGCATCCAGCGCGTTTTCAACCAGTTCCTTGACCGCCGAGGCCGGACGCTCGACCACCTCGCCCGCCGCTATACGGTTGGCGGTGGTTTCATCCAGTTGCCGGATGACGGGGCGGATATTGGGGGCGAGACTGTTCATACCCCCATATCTAGCAGGGCCGGGCGGGTTTCGCCAGCGATTCGGGGTTATCGTGGGGATCAGGTGGAGAAGCAGCCCGCATCCATCCGCGCAAGGGTGCCGATTTTCGGGGCAAAACCGATCCGGTCCAGAATATCAGCCTGAAGGTCGATGCCGGGGGCGATTTCGGTCAGATGCATGCCATCGGGGCGCAGGATAAAGACGGCGCGTTCGGTGACATAGATCGCCTCTTGCCCGCGTCTGATCGCCTGTTCGCCCGAAAACGTGACCTGTGCCACCCGGTCAACCAGCTTGCGCACCGTACCGTGGCGGCCGATCCGCAAGGCCCCTTCGCCGGGTTCGACCTGCGCGCCTCTGGCGTCGAACGTGCCGCAGAAAACAACCTTGCGGGCGTTCTGGGCAATGTCGATGAAACCTCCGGGGCCGACCGGCAATCCGCCCAGCTTCGAGGCGTTCACATCGCCCTGCCCGTCAAATTCGCCAAAGCCCAGAAAGGCGATGTCCAGCCCGCCTCCGGAATAGAAATCGAATTGCGAGGGGCCGTCGATCATGCAGGTCGGGTTGCGGGCATAGCCGAACAGCGTGCCGGTCAGCAGCGTGCCGCCATAGGTGCCGTGTTCGATGGTCTGGTGATAGAGGCCCCGCTCGCCTCGGGCCGCGACCAGCGAGGCGATTTCGTCGGGGATGCCGAAGCCGTAATTCACCACCGCGCCCCGCCGCAATTCCTGCCGCGCGCGCCGGGCGATGACCTGCCGGACCGACAGATCCGGCATCGGCGGCAGCGGCTCGGCATGGTGCGCCTGCCCGGAAATCGTCGGGTCGTGGATGATGCCATAACCCTGCCGCTGATCCGGATCGACCACCACCGCATTGACCATCGCCGCCGGGATGCGCACCTGCCGCGCGCCAAGCGTGCCCGCAGGAACGCGGGCGCGGACCTGCACGATCACCACCCCGCCCGAGTTGCGCACCGCCATGGCCATCGCGGCGCTGTCCAGGTTGGCGGGTTCCTCGTCAAGGCTGATATTGCCATCCTCATCCGCGGTCGAGCCTTTCAGCAGGCAGGCATGGACCGGAAAGGGCAGATAGCGCAGATATTCGCGGCCGTCGATTTCGGCCAGTTCGACCAGCGGCTCGGTAGCGGCCTTATTCATGCGCCCGCCCTCGCGGCGCGGGTCGCAAAAGGTTCCCAGACCGACATGGGTGAACAGGCCGGGCCGGCCAGCGGCGATTTCACGCATCAACTGCATCGCCACGCCGCCGGGCAGCACATAGGCCTCGATCCGGTTCTCGGCGGCCATCTGCTGCATGCGCGGCGACCAGACCCAGTGCCCGCCGATCACCCTCCGGACCATACCGTCATGGGCAAAGCGGTTCATTCCGGTCTGGTCGCGGTCGCCGATGCCAAGGGCATGCACCACGGTCAGGTCGCGCGGATGGCCGGTTTCCAGAAACCGCGCCTCGCAGCGTTCATGCAGCTGCGTCGCCTCGCACAGCCCGCCGCCGCCGCCGATCAGCCCCACCGTCGCGCCATCGGGGATCAGTGCGACCGCTGCCTCGGCGGTCATGAATATCGCGGCGGCCGTCATGCGGCAAAGGGGTCGTACATGCGACGCCCCCCTTTCAGAAGGGATTTCGCGACCACGCCGCGATGGATCTCGCTGGCGCCGTCAAAGATGCGATAGATCCGCGCATCGCGGTAATAGCGTTCGATGGGCAGATCCTTTGAAAAGCCCATGCCGCCAAAGATCTGCATCGACCGGTCCACCACCCGGCCCAGGGTTTCGGATGCCTGCACCTTCAGCGCCGAGATTTTCGCACGCGGGTCCAGCCCCTGGTCGATTTCCCATGCGCAGTACCACAGGGCGGTGCGGGCGGCATTGATCTCGATTGCGCTGTCGGCCAGCATCTGCTGAACCATCTGGAACTCGCCCAGGGTCTGGCCGAACTGTCGGCGCTGG
>NZ_JBKEBL010000263.1:0-23138 GCF_047973135.1 Paracoccus sp. (in: a-proteobacteria) | reverse complement strand
TCGAAGCGCTTGGCCAGATCCTCGATGTTTTCCGGCGGCCAGTCCACGACATCCATGCCCAGATGCAGGCCCATGCCCGAAAGCACTTCCTTGATCTCGTTCAGCGACTTGCGGCCGAAGTTCGGGGTGCTCAGCATCTCGGCTTCGGTTTTCTGGATCAGGTCGCCGATATAGACGATATTGTCGTTCTTGAGGCAGTTGGCCGAACGGACCGAAAGCTCCAGCTCGTCCACCTTCTTCAGCAGGCGCGGATCAAATTCCAGACCGTCGTCGCTGTCCTGGCGGCTGGCCGATTCGGGTTCCTCGAAATTCACGAAGACCGACAACTGATCCTGCACGATGCGCGCGGCATAGGCGACCGCGTCCTCGGGGGTCAGCGAACCGTCCGTCTCGATCTTCATGGTCAGCTTGTCATAGTCCAGCACCTGCCCCTCGCGGGTGGGCGTGACCTCATAGCTGACGCGCTTGACCGGCGAAAAGATCGCGTCGATGGGGATCAGGCCGATGGGCGCGTCCTCGGGGCGGTTCTTGTCGGCGGCGACATAGCCCTTGCCGGTCGCGACCGTCAGTTCCATGTTCAGATCGGCACCCTCGTCCAGATGGCAGATCACATGTTCGCGATTCAGCACGGTGATCCCGGCGGTTTCCTGAATGGCGCTGGCCTTGACCTCGCCCGGCCCCTTGGCGGACAAGGTCAGGCGCTTGGGCCCCTCGACATCCATCTTCAGGGTGACGCCCTTCAGGTTCAGCACGATGTCGGTCACATCCTCGCGGACGCCGGCAACGCTGCTGAACTCGTGCAGGACGTTGTCGATCTGAACCGAGGTGATGGCTCCGCCCTGCAGCGACGACATCAGCACGCGGCGCAGCGCGTTGCCCAAAGTCAGGCCGAAACCCCGCTCAAGCGGTTCGGCGACCAGCGTCGCGGTGCGGGTGGCGTCGGCACCTGGCCGCACGACCAGTTGCGTCGGCTTGATCAGTTCTGCCCAGTTCTTATGGATCATTGTTTGCCTCCATTCTTGTTTCCCGCCCATGACCGAGGCCGAAAACGCCCGAGGTGAAATGCGAAATGTCCGGGCCGCGCGGATCACGCGCGGCCCGGTCTGTCATGATCCGGTGTCAGACGCGCCGACGCTTGGGCGGACGGCAGCCGTTATGCGCGATCGGGGTGACGTCACGGATCGCCGTGATGTTGAACCCGACTGCGGCCAGCGCACGCAGCGCCGATTCGCGGCCCGAGCCGGGGCCCTGAACTTCGACCTCAAGCGTTTTCACGCCATGTTCCTGCGCCTTGCGACCGGCATCCTCGGCGGCCATCTGCGCGGCATAGGGCGTGGATTTCCGGCTGCCCTTGAAGCCCATGGTTCCGGCCGAGGACCACGCAATCGCATTGCCCTGCACGTCCGAGATCAGGATCTTGGTGTTGTTGAAGCTGGAATTCACATGCGCCACAACTGCGGCGATATTCTTGCGCTCTTTGCGCTTCCTGCGTGTTTTATCACGTGCCATGTCCGTTCCCCCTGACTTCTTCTTGCCGGCGATCGGTTTCGCCGGGCCCTTGCGGGTGCGGGCATTGGTGTGGGTGCGCTGACCACGGACTGGCAGGCCGCGGCGGTGACGCAGGCCGCGATACGAACCAAGATCCATCATGCGCTTGATGTTCATCTGCACTTCGCGGCGCAGATCGCCCTCGACGGTCAGGTTCGCGTCGATAAATTCACGGATCGACAGAACCTCGGCATCCGACAGATCATTGACGCGGCGCGCGCGGTCGATGCCGACGGCTTCGCAGATCTGTTCGGCATACATCGGGCCGATGCCATGGATATAGGTCAGGGCGATGGGGACGCGTTTCCCCGTCGGAATGTTGACGCCAGCAATACGAGCCACGCGTTTTCCTTTTCGGTTGCGGTTCCGTAGCACCGGAACCTTTTTTCACAACATAAGGCCCGAAAGCCAAGCCTTCGGGCCGGTCTGTGGTCCACCCGTTCAGCCGGGTGATTCTCTTGCGAGATGCCGTGATGTATAAGCTGTCACCCGCTTCGTCAAGGGATGGGCCGAAAATAGGACTTGACAAGAAAACTCTTGCCAACGCGCCTTATTTTCCGTCCAGCGCGGTGGCGATCTGGCCTGCGACCTCGTCCATCCCGGCCATGCCATCGACCGGACGCAGATCGCCTCTGGCATAGTAATAGCCCAACAGCGGCGCCGTCTTCTTGTAATATTCGCGCAGGCGGTCGGCAAAGACCTCGGGCGTGTCGTCCTGCCGCACCGGTTCCCCGGCCGCTGCCGCTTCCTCGGCCCGCCTGACGATGCGCGCCACCAGCGCCTCGTCGTCCACCTGCAATTCGATCGCCGCGTCCAGCTTCATCCCGAATTCGTCCAGCAGCGACCCCAGCGCGTCGGCCTGGGCCAGTGTACGCGGAAAGCCGTCAAAGATGAACCCGTTGCCGCCCTGCTCCAGCTTTTCGCGGATCAGGCCGATGACGATCTCGTCCGTGACCAGTTCGCCGCGATCCATCACCTCGGCGACCTTCCTGCCCATCCCGGTGCCCGACGTGCGGGCCGCGCGCAGCATGTCACCGGTGGAAAGCTGCACCAGCCCCCTTTCGTCCTCAAGCTTGCGGGCCTGCGTTCCCTTGCCAGCGCCCGGAGGCCCCAGAAGAATGATATTGATCGTCACTGCGGCTGCCCCCCTCGGCTGGCTTCCTTGCTGTTCATCAGCGACGCGACGGCGCGCGGCGCGGCTTGGTGGTTCCGGATTTCCGTTTACCACGAAGCTGGGATTTTTCTATCAGACCTTCGTACTGGTGGGCCAGCAGATGACTTTGGACCTGATTGATCGTGTCCATCGTCACCGACACCACGATCAGCACCGATGTCCCGCCAAAATAGAACGGAACCGACCATTGATGGCGCAGAACCTCGGGCAGCAGGCAGACAGCGGCAAGATAGGCCGAACCGATCACCAGAACCCGGTTGACCACATAGTCCAGATATTCCTCGGTCCGCTTGCCCGGCCGGATACCCGGAATGAACCCGCCCTGATTTTTCAGGTTCTCGGCCACGTCATCCGATTTGAAGCTGACATTCTGCGTGTAGAAATAGGCAAAGAACACGATCATGCCGGCAAAGAACAGCAGGTACAGCGGCTGGCCGGGGCCGAAATAGGCCAGCAGCGTTGACATGATCGGTCCGGTCTGGTTGCCCGAGAAGGTCGAGATGGTGATCGGCAGCAGCAGCAGCGAACTGGCAAAAATCGCCGGGATCACACCTGCCGGGTTCACCTTGATCGGCAGGTGGCTGGACTGACCGTCATAGATCTTCATGCCTACCTGACGCCGCGGATACTGGATGCGGATCTTGCGCAAGGCCCGCTCCATGAAAACCACAAAGGCCAGCACCGCCAGCACCATCACAACGACCCCCAGCACCACCGGGGTCGAGATCGCGCCAATGCGCCCCTGTTCGAAGAACTGCGCCAGCGCGCCGGGAATTTCCGCGACAATGCCGACAAAGATGATCAGGCTGATGCCATTGCCGATGCCGCGGGCAGTGATCTGTTCGCCCAGCCACATCAGGAACATCGTCCCGCCGACCAGCGTAATCACGACCGACGCCTGGAAGAACACGCCCGGCGTATGCGCCAGCCCCCCGGCCTCAAGGCTGCGGGCCAGACCGTAAGCCTGGAACAGCGCCAGCAGCACCGTGCCATAGCGCGTATACTGGTTGATCTTCTTGCGGCCCTGTTCGCCCTCTTTCTTCATCTGCTCAAGCGAGGGCACCATGGATGCCAGCAACTGCACGATGATCGAGGCGCTGATATAGGGCATGATCCCCAGCGCAAAGACCCCCATGCGCCCCAGCGCGCCGCCGGTGAACATCGACAGGATGCCACCGATGCCGGCCTGCGCCTGCTCCATAAAGTTGCGCAGCGCGGCACCGTCAATGCCCGGCACCGGAATATAGGTACCAAGGCGATAGATGATCAGCAGCCCGATCGTGAACCAGATTCGCTGGCGAAGTTCGGTGGCCTTGCCCAGTGCCCCCCAAGAGAGGTTCGCGGCCATCTGTTCTGCGGCTGACGCCATATGTTTCCGTCCCGTGTCATGACAGCGCCGCCGACCCGTTTCCGGGGACCGGCGGCGCCAGGAAAACCTGTCTGCTATCTATGGGGCGCACGCGCCCCGTTCAACAGCTTATTCGGTCGCCGGCAGCGTCACCTTGCCACCCGCCTTCTCAACCGCCTCGACCGCCGATTTCGAGGCGCCGGTAACAGCGATGTTCAGGCTTGCCTTCAGCTCGCCCTTGGCCAGCAGGCGCACACCATCCAGCTTGCGGCGGACCACACCTGCGGCGACCAGCGCATCCTCGGTCACTTCGGCCGATGCATCCAGCTTGCCCGCTTCGATAAAGCGCTGCAACTGGCCCAGATTGATCACCGCGAATTTCAGGGCGTTCGGCTTGGTAAAGCCGCGCTTGGGCAGGCGGCGATACAGCGGCATCTGGCCGCCCTCATAGCCGTTCAGAGCAACACCGGAACGCGACTTCTGGCCCTTGATACCACGGCCAGCGGTCTTGCCTTTGCCCGAACCCGGACCACGCGCCACGCGCTTTTTCGAACGGTTCGCGCCTTCGTTGTCGCGAATTTCATGCAGTTTCATATCGCTTCTCCTTGCCGGACGCGCCCCCGAAGCGAAGCAGGACGGCCACGGCGTTTCTTGCTGTTGTCGAATCGGTCAAAGCCGACCGGTTGCTGTTAACTTCCCGTGGCCGACAAAACAAGGCCATGGCGCAAGTTCCGCCCCGGCCTCGACGACGAGGCCACCGGATCAACGCCGCCGGAAGGTCGCATAATGCGGCACGCGCCCCTCTCGCAGGGCTTTCTGCTCGTACCGGGTGCTGATCCAGTCATCCCAGGGCTGCGGCCCCTCGTCGATCAGGTCGAACCCCGCCAGCGGAACCTGCTCCAGCGTCTGGCGGACGTAATCGGGGATGTCGGTCGCAACGCGGAACTGCCCGCCGGGGCGCATCACGCGGGCCAGAGGCAGCAGATGCTCGGGCGTCACGAAACGGCGGCGGTGATGGCGGGCCTTGGGCCAGGGGTCGGGATACATCAGAAAGGCACGCTCGATGCTGGCATCGGGCAGCACATCCATCAGATCACGCGCATCGCCGGGATGAACGCTGACATTGCCCAGCCCGGCTGACCGGATCTTGCCCAGCAGCATCGCCACGCCATTGATAAAAGGCTCGCAACCGATGATGCCAATCGCCGGATAGGTCGCGGCCATATGCACCATATGCTCGCCTCCGCCAAAGCCCACCTCCAGCCAGACGGGGCGATCATCACCAAAGATCGCGGCGGGATCGACGGGCAGGCGACCGGGGTTATCCTGCACCGAAATCCCGCGCGGACGCAGTTCGCCCAGATCCTCGGACAGGTACCCCTTCTGGCTTTGCCGCAGGGTCTTGCCATGACGACGGCCATAGAAATTCCGGCGCGGCGGATTGGGGTCGAAATCGGTCTTGGGCGTATCACTCATGGCGCGGGGATCTGCACCGCGCGCAGCGCGGGGTCAAGCCCCGCATTGGCCACCCGCAGCCCCTCGCAGGGGGTCCGGGGGGCGCGCAGCTCCCCCGGCCATCGCGGGACGCAAATCAACCGTGCCGCAAATACCCTCAATCCGCCATCAAACGCGAGATGATCACCGTCACCTCGGGTTTCTTGCCGATCTCTTCCATGGCGACCTGACGCGTCACCTTGCGCAGCGCCTCGTCCATCTTGGCGTCGTCGCGAACCGTGCGGCCATCGGCGCCTTCCAGAAATTCGGCCAGCTCGCCCTCGATATGCGCGGCCAGATCGTCGCCGCCGCGGGTCCGGGCGGGCAGGCCCATCAGTTCGACCCAGGCGTCGGGCAGGACATTGTCGTCCTCGTCCACGATCACGCTGACCAGCGCATGCCCGTTCAGCGCCATGCGGATCCGGTCTCGGACGATGCCATCCATCGCCCCGATCAGCACCGTCCCATCCAGATACAACCGCCCGGTCTCGACCTGATCGACAATCGCAGGGGCGTCACCGGTCAGATCCAGCACCGTCCCGTTGGTCGCGATCTCGGAGGTCAGCCCGTTGCCCCGTGCCAGACCGACATGTTCGCGCAGATGCATATGCTCGCCATGCATCGGGATGACGATCTGCGGTTTCAGCAATTCGTGCAGCGCGACGATGTCGGGGCGGTTGGCGTGCCCCGAGACATGGAACAGCCCGTCATCGGCATCATAGACATCGACGCCAAGCTCGCTCAGCGCGTTCATGATCCGGATGACCGAGCGTTCGTTGCCCGGAATCGTCTTTGAACTGAACAGGAAGCTGTCGCCCTCTTTCAGCGACAGACCCAGATAGCGGCCGCGTGACAATTGCGCGCTGGCGGCGCGACGTTCGCCCTGACTGCCCGTGACCAGCAGCATCACCTTGCTGCGCGGCAGGTTCGCGGCCTCATCGGGGCTGATCGTGTCGGGGAAATCTGCCAGCACGCCGGTTTCCAGCCCGACGCTGACCATGCGCCGCATCGCCCGGCCCAGCAGGCAGACCTTGCGATCCGCCGCGATGGCAGCATCGGCCAGGGTTTTCAGCCGCGCGATATTCGAGGCAAAGGTGGTCGCCACCACCAGATTTTTCTGCGCCATTACCCATTCCAGGATCGGATTGGCCAACAGCGCCTCGGACCGGCCGGGATGCGGCGAAAAGATATTCGTCGAATCGCAGGTCAGCACCTTGATGCCCCTGCCCTCATTGGCGATGTCATGCCACATGATCGGATCGAACGGGTCGCCGACAACCGGCGTGCCGTCCAGCTTGAAATCGCCCGTATGCACGATCCGCCCCGCCGGCGTGTCGATCATCAGGGCCGAGCTTTCGGGGATCGAGTGGCTGACCGGCACGAATTGCACGTTGAACGGGCCAAGCTGCATGACCTCGGGACGGGTGCCGGTGATCCTGACGATATCGGCGGGATGGCCCATTTCCTCAAGCTTCAGGCGGCACAGCGCGCCGGTGAATTGCCGCGCATAGACCGGCACGCCCAGTCGCGCCCACAGATGGCCAAGCGCGCCCAGATGATCCTCATGCCCGTGGGTGATGATGATCCCCTCCAGCCGGTCGCGGTTTTCCTGCAACCAGGTCAGATCGGGCATGATCAGGTCAATGCCGGGGGCGGAATCCATGTCGCCGAAAGTCACGCCCAGATCGACAAGGATCAACCGTTCCTTGCCGGGCGCGCCATAGCCATAGACATAGGCGTTCATGCCGATTTCGCCCGCGCCACCCAGTGGCAGATATATCAGGCGCTCAGCCATTGCCCATCTCCTTGTTATAATCGTGTATCAATCGCAACCCGTGTACGGTCAGATCGTCGTCAATCGCGTCGAACAGATCAAACCCCTGATCGAAAAGCGGCGCAAGCCCACCCGTTGCGACAACCTTCATCGGCGCGTCCCGTTCATTCTGCATCCGCCGGATGATACCCTCGATCAACGAAATATAGCCCCAGTAGATGCCCGACTGGATACAGGCGACGGTATTCGTGCCAATCACCTTTTCGGGCATGGTCACGTCGACATGGGGCAGCGCGGCGGCGGCCATGTGCAGCGCCTCAAGCGACAGGTTCACGCCCGGCGCGATCACACCCCCGGCATAGGCGCCGTCCTGATCCACCACATCCATATTCGTGGCGGTACCAAAATCAACCACCACCGTATTGCCGCCATGCCGGTCAAAGGCACCCACCGCATTGGCCAGCCGGTCGGGCCCGACCTTGGTGCCCGGATCAACGCGCGGTTCCACCGGCAGCAGGCATTCGGGCTTGCCGACGACCAGCGGGCGCAGGTCGAAATAGCGGCTGCACAGCACACGCAGATTGAACACCACGCGCGGAGCGGTGGCGCTGATGATGCAGGCGTCGATATTCACCCGCAGCCTGCGCAGCCGGAACAGCCCGGTCAGCCAGACGAAATACTCATCCGCCGTGCGGCGATGGTCGGTCGAGATACGCCAATGCCCCAGAAACCCGGCACCATCCCAGATAGAGAAGACAGTGTTGGTGTTTCCGGTGTCGATGCACAGAAGCATGGGTCAGGCCCCACTGAAATAAACGTCGGCGGCGGCGATCACCTGACGGCCCTGCGGCGTGGTCAGGATCAGCGCGCCGGTCTCGTCGATACCGTCGAAACGACCGCTTGTCTGGCTGTTGCCGGTACGCGCAATGATCTGTTCACCCAGCCGGGCCGCGCGCGAAAGCCAGCCCTGCCGGATCGGGCCAAAGCCAAAGCTGCGCATCTGCAACCACCAGCCATCGAATGCCACAGCCAGCGCGTCCAGAAACTCGTCCGGTGTCACCGTCAGCCCGGTCTCGCCCCGCAGGCTGACCGGGCGCATGGCTCCGGGTTCTATCGCCGCCGGATCAGGGGCTGCGGCCAGATTGACGCCGATGCCGATGGCCAGCACCGCGATCCGCGCCCCGGCCCCCGCGCTTTCCAGCAGAATCCCCGACAGCTTGCCGCCATTCAGCATCACATCATTGGGCCATTTCAGCGCGATATTCACCTGCGGGCCACAGAGGCGCAGCAACGCCTCGTGAACGGCCAGCGCGGCCACAAAGGACAGTTGCGCGGCCTCGACCGGGCCGCCCTCGGGGCGCAACACAAGGGTCGCGGCGAAATTGCCGGGCGGATCGGACCAAGCCCGCCCTCGCCTGCCCCGCCCGGCGGTCTGCTGCCGCGCCATGATCCAGGCCGGCCCGCCAAGTTGGGGGCCCAGCCGCAAAGCCTCGGCATTGGTGCTGTCTACGCGGTCCAGAACATGTCGGGCGACACCTGCTGGCCAATCCGCCGGGGGGCAATCACTCACCTGCGGGCTCGGTGGCAGCCGTCGCGGCGACCTCGGTTCCCACCAGCGATTGCGCAGCCGTCGCAGCAGCCCTGTCCACGCCCAGCATGGTCGTCGCCCCGATCAGCAGCGCAGCGGCCGGGACCACCAGCGCAAGATACTGGATCGCGCTCATCCGGCTTTCGATCCCTTCGGATTCACCGCCGAAATACATGTAATAGACGATGCGCAGGTAATAGAACGCCCCGATGACCGAGGCGATCACACCGGCAATCGCCAACCACGCCATATGCGCGTTCACCGCCGCCGCCAATACGCCCAGCTTGGCGAAAAAGCCCAGCAGAGGCGGCACCCCTGCAAGGCTGAACATCAGCAGCAATACGGCAAAACCCTTCAGCGGCTCGCGTGCGGCGAACTGGTTCAGGCTGTTCAGGTCGGTGATCGGACGGCCATCGCGTTCCAGCGACAGGATGAAGGCGAAAGTGCCGACATTCATCACCGCATAAATGGCCATATACATCAGCATCGCCTGCACACCGCCCGCCGTTCCGGCAGCAAGGCCGACCAGCGCAAAGCCCATATGCGAGATCGAGGAATAGGCCATCAGCCGCTTGATATTCCGCTGCCCGATGCCTGCAATCGCACCAAGGAACATCGACATCACCGCCAGCGCTGCCACAATCTGCCCCCAATCGCCCGGAACCGATCCGAAGGCACCGAACATCAGCCGTGCGATCAGCGCCATCGCCGCGACCTTGGGCGCGGTGGCGAAAAATGCGGTGACGGGCGTGGGCGAACCCTCATAGACATCCGGCGTCCACATATGGAAGGGCACCGCGGACACCTTGAAGGCCAGCCCGACCAGCAGGAACACCATGCCGAACAGCAGACCCAGCGGCAAATGGCCTTCCCGCACCGTGGTCAGGATGCCGGCGAAATTGGTGGTTCCGGCAAAGCCATAGACCAGCGAGGCGCCGAACAGCAGGATCCCCGAACTCAGCGCACCCAGAACGAAATATTTCAGCCCGGCCTCGGACGAACGCGCACTGTCGCGGCGCATCGCGGCGACCACATAAAGCGACAGCGATTGCAGCTCCAGCCCCATATAGAGGGTCAGCAGGTCGCCCGCCGACACCATCATGGTCATGCCGGTCGCGGCCAACGCGATCAGGATCGGAAATTCGAACCGCATCAAACCCTGACGGGCCATGTACTCGGCGCTCATCGCCAGAACTGCGGCGGCAGAAATCAGGATCGTGACCTTGGCAAAACGCGCAAAGGCGTCGTCGATGAACATGCCATGCAGCACGGTCTGATCGGCCCGTCCGGCAAAGCCCACATACAGCCCCACCGCCAGCAACACCGCCACAGTGGCCCACAGGATCGGCCGGGCCATGGCATCCTTGCCCAGATAGGCCCCGGCCAGCAGCGCCGCCATCGCATAGATGGCCAGCAGAACCTCGGGCAGGATTGTCGAGAAATCGAGCGCGGTCATCTGGCGTCCCTCAATGGCTTGCTTCGGCGGCGGCAGCGGCGCCGATGGGCGCAAGCCCGTCGGCAGCCGGTTGCGGCAGCGCATCGTGATAGTGAACCAGCAGCGCCTCGACCGCGGGTCCGGTGATGTCCGTGACCAGTCGCGGATAGACGCCCAACAGCAGCGTCATCGCCACCAGCGGCGCGAAAATCCACTTTTCTCGCGCGGTCATGTCGCTGATGGTCCGCAGGCTTTCCTTGATCAGCGCGCCCAGCGTCACACGGCGATACAGCCATAACGCATAGGCCGCCGACAGAATCACCCCGGTCGCCGCGACAAAGGCCACCCAGGTATTCGCCTTGAACGTCCCCATCAGCGTCAGAAACTCACCGATAAAGCCCGACGTCCCCGGCAGGCCGACATTGGCCAGCGTAAAGAACATGAACACCAGCGCATAGGCCGGCATGCGGTTGACCAGCCCGCCATAGGCATCGATTTCGCGCGTATGCATTCGGTCATAGATGACGCCAACGCAAAGAAACAGCGCGCCCGAGATGAAGCCGTGCGACAGCATCTGAAAGATCGCGCCGTCCAGCCCCTGCGTATTGGCCGCAAAGGTGCCCATGGTCACATAGCCCATATGCGCGACCGAGGAATAGGCGATCAGCTTTTTCATGTCGGTCTGCGCCAGTGCCACCAGCGAGGTATAGACGATGGCAATGGCCGACAGCCAGAAGATGAACGGCTGCATGATGTCGGATGCGACGGGGAACATCGGCAGGCTGAAGCGCAGGAACCCGTAACCGCCCATCTTCAACAGCACGGCGGCCAGCACGACCGAACCGGCGGTCGGTGCCTGAACGTGTGCATCCGGCAGCCAGGTATGCACCGGCCACATCGGCATCTTGACCGCAAAGCTGGCCAGAAAGGCCAGGAACAGCAGCGTCTGCATGCCGCCCGTGATCGTCAGGCCCAGAACATGCATCGTCTCGGACGGAAAGCTGGTCTGCGCGGGATCCAGCATCGCCACCATGTCCGACGTGCCCGCCGTCCAGTACATCGCGATCATCGCGACCAGCATCAGGACCGAGCCAAGGAAGGTGTACAGAAAGAACTTGAACGCCGCATAGATGCGGTTCTGCCCGCCCCAGATGCCGATGATCAGGAACATCGGGATCAGCCCGGCCTCGAAGAACAGATAGAACAGGAACAGATCCAGCGCCGTAAAGACGCCGATCATCAGCCCCTCCAGCACCAGAAAGGCGATCATGAATTCCTTGACGCGGGTTTTCACCTCCCATGTGGACAGGATGGTCAGCGGCATCAGGAAGGTGGTCAGCAGCACGAACAGGACCGAGATCCCGTCCACGCCCATCTTGTAGCGCAGGCCCAGGATCCACGGGTGATCCTCGACGAACTGAAAGCCCGTATCCGCCGGGTTGAACCCCGCCAGCACGAAAAGAGAGATCAGAAAGGTCGCCGATGTCGCGATCAGCGCCAGCCATTTGGCATTTTTCTGCGACGCCTCGTCATCGCCGCGCAGGAACAGCGCCAGAATCGCGGCGGCGACTATCGGCAGGAAGGTGATGATCGAAAGAAGGTTCGTCATGTCAGTGCGTGCCCCGCATCATCACCCAGATCAACAAGCCCACGATGCCCAGAACCATCGCAAAGGCATAGTGGAACAGAAAGCCCGACTGGACCCGTCCGGCAAACCGCGTCAGGCGCGGAATGATTCCCAGTGCCACGCCGTTGATGGCGCCGTCGATAACCGCTCCGTCGCCGCCGGTCCACAGCTTGCGGCCGATCCATTTCGCCGGAGCCACGAAGATAAAGGCGTAGATTTCGTCAAAGTACCATTTGTTCAGCAGGAACCGGTACAGCGCCGGTTGCTGTTCGGCCAGTTTGCGCGGCGTGTCGGGGCGCAGGATATAGAATATCACGGCCATCAGCAGCCCGCCCAGCATGGCGATAAAGGGCGAGACCTTGACCCAGGCGGGGGCGTGATGCGCCTCGTCCATGGTGTGGTTATTCGGCGACATGTAGATCGCGCCCCCCATCGCCTCGGGCGTCATCGCGGGATCGACGGCGACGCCTTCGGCGGCGTGTTCGTCCCCGGCGGCGGGCGCGGCCTCGCCATGAGTTTCCGCCGTCGCCTGCTCCTCGGCGTGGTGAATGCCGAAGAAGGCGTTCACACGCTCGTGGCTGCCAAAGAACGGGCCGTACCAGACCATCCCGGCCAGAATCGCGCCAACGGCCAGAATCCCCAGCGGAACCGTCATCACGCGCGGGCTTTCATGGGCATGCTCATGCGCATGATGATCGCCGCGCGGCTTGCCCCAGAAGGTCAGGAACATCAGACGCCAGCTATAGAAGCTGGTAAAGGCCGCCGCAATGACCAGCATCCAGAAGGCATAGCTGCTGCCCGCCCATGCGCTTTCGATGATTGCATCCTTGGACAAGAAGCCCGCAAAACCGATCGAGGTCAGCGGGATGCCCACCCCGGTGATGGCCAGCGTGCCGATCAGCATCGCACCGAATGTCAGCGGAATCTTGTCCTTCAGCCCGCCATAATTCCGCATGTCCTGTTCGTGGTGCATCGCGGTGATGACCGAGCCGGCACCAAGGAACAGCATCGCCTTGAAAAAGGCATGGGTCAGCAGGTGGAACATCGCCGCCGAATAGACGCCGACACCCGCAGCCGCGAACATATAGCCAAGCTGCGAACAGGTCGAATAGGCGATCACGCGCTTGATGTCGTTCTGCACCAGACCGATGGTCGCGGCGAAAAAGGCGGTCGTGGCCCCGATCACCGTGATGAACATCTTGGCATCCGGCGCGAATTCGTACAGCGGCGACATGCGGCAGACCAGAAACACCCCCGCCGTCACCATGGTCGCGGCGTGGATCAGCGCGGAAACCGGGGTCGGACCCTCCATCGCGTCGGGCAGCCAGGTATGCAGGAACAGTTGCGCCGATTTGCCCATCGCGCCGATGAACAGCAGCACCGCCAGCACCTCGGCCGCGTTCCAGTCGCGCCACAGGAAATGCATCTGCATCTGCGCCAGCTCGGGTACCTTGGCGAAAATCGCATCGAACTGCGCCGCTCCGGTCAGCCAGAACAGACCGAAAATGCCCAGAAGAAAGCCGAAATCGCCCACCCGGTTGACGATAAAGGCCTTCATCGCCGCCGCGCCCGCCGACTGTTTCTTATAGTAGAAACCTATCAGCAGATAGGACGCGACGCCCACGCCTTCCCAGCCGAAGAACATCTGCAACAGGTTGTCCGCCGTCACCAGCATCAGCATCGCGAAGGTGAAGAAGGACAGATAGGCGAAGAAGCGCGCCTTGTAATGTTCGTGATGTTCGAAATTCTCGTCATGGGCCATGTAGCCCATGGAATACAGGTGAACCAGCGCCGACACAGTAGTGACAACGATCAGCATGATCGCGGTCAGCCGGTCCACCCGGATCGCCCATTGCGACACGAAATCGCCCGACACGATCCAGTCCATCACCGGCACAGTATAGGATTCGCCGCCGATGGTGAAAAAGATGATCCAGCTAAAGAGGCAGGCCAGAAACAGCACGCCCGTGGTCAGATACTGGGCCGCCGTCTCGCCGATCACGCGCCAGCCAAAGCCGGCGATGATCGAGGCCAGCAGCGGGGCAAAGAGAATGAACTGCGACATATTCCCTTACCCCTTCATCATATTGACGTCTTCGACCGCGATAGAGCCGCGGTTGCGGAAGAACACGACCAGAATCGCCAGACCGATGGCCGCCTCGGCGGCGGCGACGGTCAGGATGAACATGGTAAAGACCTGCCCGGCCAGATCACCCAGATGGGTCGAGAAGGCGACAAAGTTGATATTCACCGCCAGCAGCATCAGCTCGATCGACATCAGGATGACGATGACGTTCTTTCGGTTCACGAAGATGCCAAAGATGCCGGTGACGAACAGGATCGCCCCCACCACCAGATAATGTGTCAAGCCTATCATCGTCTCATTTCCCTCCGGGCTATTGCCGGTTTCGTCTTGCTCCAAGCGCACCGCGCAGGATCACGTTATTTCGTCACATGACGAACTGCTCTGAAAGGTCGTAAGCCGACTTTTCACCCCGCGCATCGGGATAGAAAGCCGCACAGCCACATGACTGTTTCTCGCCACTTTGGGACATTCCGGTCTTGACGTCCGCGCGCGCGGCCAGTTCGGCGATCTCTTCCAGAGATATCGTCTTGCTCGTCAGCAATTGCTGCCGGATATCTTCGACCTGCTCTCTGCGCTCGGGCTCCGAGACGGTCTGCCAGCTCCCGCTGGCATCGGGTATGTCTTCGCTTTGCGAGCTGTAGAGGCGCAAACTTGCCTCGGTCGGGCAGTAAGTCACGTTATAGCCGGTGGCGCTGGTGGAACCTGGAAAATTAAAGCCCCAGTGTTGACCGACAAAGCCATTTTTCAGATTCTCCGGCTCTCCCTTGCCGGCATGTATTCCAGCGGTTTCGCAATCCGCCGCAGAAATGCGGGTGCTGGCGCAACTTGTCAGCGCCAGACCCGAACACACCAGAAGCAGGGCCGGATAAATCTTCATCATAGCCCCTGCCCCGGCTTCACGTCGCGCAGTTCCATCGCCTTTGCCGGATCGCGGTACATCTGGGTCAGCACGTCCTGACGCTTGATATCCTTGCGGTGGCGCATGGTCAGGGTGATCGCGCCGATCATCGCCACCAGCAGGATCAGCCCGGCAAGCTGGAAGGCCAGCAGATAGCGGTCATACAGGACCGCGCCCAGCGCATTGGTGTTCTGCATCTCGGCCACGATGGGAACGCTGCGCATCGCCTCGGCCTGATCGGATGTCTGCCAGCCGCCCAGAGCGATGCCAAGCTGCGCCAGCAGGACCAGCGCGATCAGCCCGCCAAGCGGCAGATAGCGCGCGAATTCGCCTTTCAGCGCGGCGAAATCCACGTCAAGCATCATCACGACGAACAGGAACAGCACCGCAACCGCGCCGACATAAACGATGATCAGCAGCATCGCGACAAATTCCGCGCCTTGCAGCACGAACAGACCGCCTGCCGACAGGAAGGCCAGGATCAGCCACAGCACCGAATGCACCGGATTGCGCGACATCACGACCATCACGCCGGCAAGGCAGGCGGAAATCGCGAAAAGATAGAATGCAAAGATGATCATTCGGTCTCTTTCCCCTCGGTTTCGGTGAAAACGCCCTGCGCGATCTCAAGCGCCTTCTGCATCGCCGGAAGGCCGCCGAACATCCCCATCTGATAGATCACCTCGGCGATTTCGCGCGGGGTGGCCCCGGCCTCGATGGCGTGGCGGATGGTCAGGCGCAACTGCGGCTCGGCATGGGCGCCCTGCACGGTCAGGGCCGCGATCGTGACCAGAAGGCGGGTCCGCGCGTCCAGCCCGTCGCGGTTGAAGGTCTTGCCAAAGAACATTTCCAGCATGTCCGACGGCATGGTCGGGATCAGTTTCTCGAACGCCTTCGTGTCAAAGGTCTCTAGCGCGGGGTTGAAGGTCCGCGCCATTTCCTGCCCCGACTGGAGCATCTGCTGGAACATCTTTTGAAGTGCATCGTTCATCGGTATGGCGCATCTATTGCGATGTTGCGGGCGATCTCGGCCTCCCAGCGGGCACCGTTATCCAGAAGCTTGGCCTTGTCGTAGAACAGTTCCTCGCGCGTTTCCGCCGCGAATTCGAAATTCGGACCCTCGACCACGGCATCCACGGGGCAAGCCTCCTGACAGAAACCGCAATAGATGCATTTCGTCATGTCGATGTCATAGCGCGTCGTCCGCCTGCTGCCATCCTCGCGCGGTTCGGCGTCGATGGTGATGGCCTGTGCGGGGCAGATCGCCTCGCACAGCTTGCAGGCGATGCAGCGTTCTTCGCCATTGGGGTAACGGCGCAGCGCGTGTTCCCCCCGGAAACGCGGCGACAGATAGCCCTTTTCATGCGGATAGTTCAGCGTCGCCTTGGGGGCAAAGAAATACCGGATCCCAAGCCCGAACCCTTTGATAAAGTCCACCATCAGGAAATATTTGGTGGCGCGTGCGATATCGAACGCCATTGTCTTACACCCCCGCCCAACGGGCCCAGAACGTCCCGAACACTTCGAATTTCGCAAGGAACGCCACGATCACGACCCAACCCAGCGACAGCGGCAGGAACACTTTCCAGCCGATGCGCATCAACTGGTCATAGCGGTACCGCGGCACCAGCGCCTTGACCATCGAGAACATCCAGAACCAGAACACCATCTTCAGGAACATCCACATCGCGCCATCGGGAATGCCCGGAATGGGCGACAGCCAGCCGCCGAAGAACAGCACGCTGATCAGCGCGCACATCAGCCACATGGCGATATACTCGCCCGCCATGAACAGCAGATAGGGGGTCGAGGAATATTCGACCATGAAGCCCGCGACCAGTTCAGATTCGGCCTCGGCCAGATCGAAGGGCGGGCGGTTGGTTTCGGCCAGCGCGCTGACAAAGAACAGCACCACCATCGGCAGATGCGGCAGCCAATACCAGGACAGAAGGCCGGCGCCGCGCTGCGCCTCGACAATCGCCGACAGGTTCATCGACCCGGTCGAGATGATCACCCCGATGATGATCAGGCCCAGGCTGACCTCGTAGGAAATCATCTGCGCGGCCGAACGCAGCGAACCGAGGAACGGATATTTCGAGTTCGAGGCCCAGCCACCCATGATCACGCCGTAAACCTCAAGCGAGGACATGGCCATGATGAACAGGATGCCGACATTGATATTGGCCATCACCCAGCCATCGGCAAAGGGAATCGCCACAAAGCCGATCAGGGCCAGCGTCATCGACAGGAAGGGCGCAAGGAAGAACACGAACTTGTCCGCGCCCGCCGGAATGACGATTTCCTTGCAGACATATTTCAGCGCGTCGGCAAAGGTCTGCAACAGCCCCCAGGGGCCCACCACGTTCGGACCGCGCCGCATCTGCACGGCAGCCCAGATCTTGCGGTCGCCATAGACCAGATAGACCAGCGACAGCATCACAAAGGCGATCAGCGCCAGACCCTGCGCCAGCAGGATGATCGCGATGCCAGGTGTCGATCCCCAAAATTCAGACATGTCGCCCGTCCCTCTTGCTTACGCCGCGGGAATGCCGCGTTCCTTGCATGCTTGCAAGGTCTCATTCGTTTCCATCACCCGCAGACCAAGCGGTTTCGTTTTCGAGACCGTGAAGGCCGCGCTGATTGCCAGCTTGCCGTCACGCTTGTCCTGAAGGGTCCGGATATGGCGCCCGTACTGCACGCCCGAAGCCTTGGCCCATCCGGCCAGCGCGCAGGTCGCATAGGAAAAGGCGACATCGGCATCCACCTCGTTGCGCATATTCGCCGTCACCTCGACCAGATCAATATCCTTGCCCTCGCCCAGGGGAACCACCCGAGCGGCGACAAAGACCTCGGGGTCGATTTCGGTTCCCTCGCGCCAGACCGGCAGGGCGGGCTGGGTGCGGGCAGCGAATTCCTCAAGCGCCTTTTCCTGCGCGGTCTTGCGGCGCGGTTTGACCTCGGCCGCCACGCCCGGCAGTTGCAGGTTCAGATTGGCGTTCAGCGCCATCAGATCCGCCTCGCTGACAGCAAAGGCGTCGCGGCCCTCGGGGCTGTCCAGCTCCATTGTCGTGACCTGCCCGTCGGGTTCCAGAATCAGGATTTCGCCCGATTTTGTGGAAATCCGCGCCCGGCCAAGCTGCCCCCCCCGCGTCGTCGCGACGGTCAGTTCACCGGGTTTCGGCGCGGGCCGGGAAATGGCCGGGGTTTCCTGCACCGGCTCTTCGGTGCAGCCGACCAGAAGCGCCAGCCCCATCAGGGCGGCACCGGCTATCAAAGACTGACGAAGGGCTGGCTGCATCCTGTTACTCCGCCGCTATGGCCGTCGCGTTTCGCGCGGCCGCCATGCGCGACAGTTCCCCCATCAACGGAGAGCTGCGCGCAATCGGGTTGGTCAGATAGAAATCCGTCACCGGATAGACAAAGCTGGCCTTGCCCATAGCCGCAACCTCAAGCGGTTGCCATGCGTTTTCTGGCACCTGATCAACGGATTTCAGATGTGGCACGGCCTGAACCAGCGCGCGGCGCAGGGCGGCCAGGTTATCCCAGGGCAAGGTCTGACCCAGTTCCGCCGACAGGGCACGCAGGATCGCCCAGTTTTCCTTGGCCTCGCCCGGCGCGAAATTGGCGCGCATGGCAAGCTGCGGGCGGCCCTCGGTATTGACGAACAGGCCGTTTTCCTCGGTATAGCAGGCGGCGGGCAGGATAATGTCAGCGCGATGCGCGCCCCGGTCGCCATGGCTGCCCTGATAGATCACAAACGAACCCGGCGCGATGTCAACCTCGTCCGCGCCAAGGTTATAGATCACCCCGGCCCCGTCGATGGCCGCCGTCAGCCCGCCCTCGGTCACGGCACCCACATCCATCGCACCCACGCGGGATGCAGCGATGTGCAGGATCAGCAGTTTGGAATTGGTGTTTTCGGCCAGCCGCATCGCATGGGCCAGAACCGCCTCTCCGTCCGCCTCGCGGATCGCGCCCTGCCCGACGATCACCAGCGTCGGCTTGTCCCTGGTTTCCTGCGAAATCTCGCGCGAGGACAGGCTTTCCAGCGCCGCGCGGTCATTGCCGACATGGGCGTATTCATAGGTCAGATCGACCGGCTCGCCCACCAGCCCGATCTGCGCGCCGCGCGCCCATGCCTTGCGGAGACGTGCGTTCAGCACCGGCGCTTCGTCGCGCGGGTTGGTGCCGATCAACTGGATCATCTGCGCGTGGTCGATATCCTCGATCCGCGCCGTCCCCGCATAGCCCGAGCGGTTCCCGACGGGCAGGCGCGCGCCATCGGTACGGCACTCGACGGTTCCACCCAATGCCTCGATCAGGGTCTTAAGGCTGAACGCCGCCTCGACCGGAGCCAGATCGCCGATCAGACCGGCGACCTTCTGGCCCTTCATCGCCGCAGCCGCAGCCGTCAGCGCCTCGGGCCAGCTTGCCGGGCGCAGCTTGCCGTTTTCGCGGATAAAGGGCTTGTCCAGCCGCTGCCGACGCAGCCCGTCCCAGACAAAGCGCGACTTGTCGCTGATCCATTCCTCGTTCACGCCGTCATGGTTGCGCGGCATGATCCGCATCACCTCGCGCCCCTTGGTATCGACGCGGATATTGCTGCCAAGCGCGTCCATCGCATCGATGGTTTCCGTCTTGGTCAACTCCCACGGGCGGGCGGTAAAGGCATAGGGCTTGCTGACCAGCGCGCCAACCGGGCACAGGTCGATGATATTGCCCTGCATGTTCGAACTCAGCGTCTGGTTCAGATAGCTGGTAATCTCGGAATCCTCGCCCCGTCCGGTCTGGCCCATCTGGGTGATGCCTGCGACCTCGGTGGTAAAGCGCACGCAGCGGGTACAGGAAATGCAGCGCGTCATATGCGTTTCGACCAGCGGGCCAAGGTTCAGTTCCTCGGCGGCGCGCTTGGGTTCGCGATAGCGGCTGAAATCGACGCCATAGGCCATCGCCTGATCCTGCAAATCGCATTCGCCGCCCTGATCGCAGATCGGGCAGTCCAGCGGATGGTTGATCAGCAGGAATTCCATCACGCCCTCGCGGGCCTTCTTGACCATGGGCGAGTTGGTCTTGATTTCCGAGGGCTGACCCTCGGGGCCAGGCCGCAGATCCTTGACCTGCATCGCGCAAGAGGCGGCGGGCTTGGGCGGGCCGCCCACCACCTCGACCAGACACATGCGGCAATTGCCGGCAATCGACAGCCGCTCGTGATAGCAGAATCGCGGGATCTCGATTCCGGCCTGCTCGCAGGCCTGAATCAAGGTCAGGTTGGGATCGACTTCGATTTCCCTGCCGTCGATGATGATTTTCCGCAGATCCGCCATCATTTCACCTTTATTTTGCAGCCAGCAGCGATCCGCTGACCGTGTTCTTTGCAATTTCATCACGCCCGACGCGACAGAAGCTTTCGGCATCGCCGGCCTTCGCGCCCTGCTGTGTCAGATAAGTCTCGGCAATGCCATAGATGCGATCCTTGACGGTCCGGCTGTCCAGATATTCGTCGATCGCGGCATCGCTGTGGCCCTGGCCGCGCGCGTATTTCTGCAAGGCACGCGCCTGCGACCAGGCGGCGACGACCCGGAAATCGATCGACGGGCATTCACGCCGGATCCGGTCGGCCACGCGGGCGGCGACCAGACGGTCATTCAGATATTTATCCTCGGCCATCGATGTCTGCGCGGCGGCCGGAAGGGCGGTGCCAAGCGTGGCGGCAAGGGTCGCGGCGATCAGGCCGGTGCTGAAAGGGGTGCGGGTTTTCATGGGCGTCTGCTCCGTTTGGTTATGGGCACAGCCCATAACACGGGCGCGCCCGGCCCGCCCGACACCAAGGGGTGATCGCATCGTGAGTTGTTTCGCTGCCACAGCCCCGATCATGCGCCACATGCCCCGAATTTCCACGCCGCCACCCCACCGAATTGCGAGAAATAGCCCTCGCCGCCAGCGCCGACGCCCCCCTTGTCGCTGCAATAGCCGGCATAGGCCGCCCGCGCGCTGGCCTCGTCCTGCTGGGTCGTCGTCTTTTTGTCGGCCCGCGTGACCCGCAACATGGTCATTGGACCACCCGCAAGTCCGTGCACGGTCTCGCCGGGTGCGACCCGCATTTCCGTGTCACCCGCCGCAACGACGGTGCCGCCTTCGCCGGTATTGCTGCCGGTTGTCGGCTCACATGCTGCCAAACTCAACATGACCATGCCCGCAATCGTGACCGCACCGGTTCGCATCCCTACGAGTCCTGTTCAGAGTTATAGGGCAAGCACCAGTTGGGAAACGTCCATTCATTGCTGTCGCCCGGCGCATTGATCGGTCTGAATTGGGGCGTCTGCCGATCAGCCACTGTGACTGTGGTCCAGCCCATCCGCTGGCAGAAATCAAGAACCACCGATGTCGCCTCCTCACGGTCATCCAGCGTGAATGGTCGACCCACCCGACTTGCCGCGACATCATTGCGGACTTCCAGAAGCAGCGAATCGACAGAGACGATATTGTCGGCAGGATCAGGGTCTGGAAGACGCGAAGCAGACGGAAGCGGTGTTTCACGCATCTGCAAAAGATATGCCTGTCCGTCACGCGTCAACCGCTGCGGCTGAAGATGCGGTGCCGGTCGGTTGATCTGGGCGACATCTTCCGCAGGAAGCACGACGATCGGATTACCTTGCTCGTCTGTCGTCAGCGTCTCGGTTTGCGGCGCCTGCGCCTCGCACCCTGCAAGCGCGATCACAAGCACCATAAGGAACTTTCCTCGCATCAAGCAGCCCCTCTCTCTCTGCAACCGCGATCGCGCCACAGCCGCGCCTGTTCCAGCCATTTCCAGCCAAAGGCGTGATCGCTGTCGCCATGTTCGCGCAGGTGATCCAGTCGGGCCAGCGCCTCGTCCAGCGTGGGTTTATGGCCCGCAGGCACCCACCACATGACGAAATGCATCTCGCCCAGCAGTTCGAACCATTCCTGACGGCGTTCGTAGAATTGCCGGTGGGCGGTCTGCCAGACGAATTTTTCCAGCGATTCCACGTCCTCCCAGACCGTCAGGTTCGAGACATACAGTGGATCGCCGCCGATCTTGGCCTCGGTATTGCCGGTCCCCGGTTCGCCCGAGCCCTCCATCATCCAGACGAAACCCGGCATGCGCTTGCCCATGCCGTTGATCCGGTCCAGCGCATTCATGAAATCGGCCACGCGCGGATCGTCGGTCGGTGCGATCAGCCGCCCGACATTCAGTTCCGCAAGATGATGGCCGGCAGGTTGCATCACAACCCCTTGTTGAGCCAGAACGCGGCCAGCGGGCCCTGTTCTGCAATTTCACGCTTTGCAACAGGGCAAAGGTCGCTGCTTTGATCCAGCGAGAGCCCGTATTTCGCCTCTAATGCGCGTCGATTTCCGTCTACCGCAGCGGCAAGCTTTTCGCGCCCCTGAAAGACCGCAACCCGATTGATAACAGGGCGAAGCAAAGGGCCGATTTTCGGATTCGGCGCAACCTGAGGGCATTTTTCCGCAATTGTATTGGCCAGTTTCAGTTGAGCGACTGTATCGACATCGCTCATCAAGACCAGCTTCCTGTAGGGCACGCTTTGTTTCAACTGCGGATCGCCCACTGTCACTGCTGACATCAGATCATGACTTTGGCTCTGGTCGCAGCCAGCAAGGCCGCTGATCAGACCCACCAGAACTACCAAACGGACCGAAGGTAAATTCACTTCAAGCAAACTCCAAGATTCTACTATGTATTGTTACTCAGCCGCCATCGCGCCCATGCGCCCGGTCTTTTTCGCCTTCAGACGGTCCTCGATCTCGCCCCGGAAGTTGCGGATCAACCCCTGAATCGGCCATGCCGCCGCATCGCCAAGGGCGCAGATGGTGTGGCCCTCGACCTGCTTGGTCACGTCCAGCAGCATGTCGATTTCCTCGACCTCGGCCTCGCCCGTTACCAGACGTTCCATCACGCGCATCATCCAGCCGGTGCCTTCGCGGCAGGGCGTGCACTGGCCGCAGCTTTCATGCTTGAAGAATTTCGACAGCCGCCAGATCGCCTTGATGATGTCGGTCTGCTGATCCATCACGATCATGCAGGCGGTGCCGAAGCTGGATTTCAGCTCGCGCATGCCGTCATAATCCATGATCGCGTTTTCGCACATCTCGGCGGTCAGAACCGGGCAGGATGCGCCGCCGGGG